>CAYLXO010000034.1:0-2201 GCA_964387965.1 uncultured Candidatus Saccharibacteria bacterium | reverse complement strand
CTTGGGATTTTAGATGGACATAAAAAACCAACTGACACACAAATGAAGAGAACATTTCTTTTTATTGCAGGTGTATTGATACTCACATCCTGCGCACGCGAAAAAAGGGTGGTTAACCTTTCAGTACTTTTAGCCGGTGCAAAGCCTACATATTCGACAGGCGTTTACGGTAATCAACACCGTCACAAAGCACAAGCCCAGAGTAAAACCTGGGATAAAAACAAGAAATACAAGGCACGATAATCGCGCCAAAAATAGCGAGATTGGGTTTGCGAAAGCAGGCCCAATTTTATTTTGATATTGACAAGCTATTTTTATAGGCGTAATTTTAAATTAATTGTTAACCGCGCATCTGCGCTTTAAAAATACATATATGGTAACTAGGACATTCATCGTACACGGTAACGGCGGAACAGCTTTTGACCTTACGTTCCAAGTGGAAAAATTTTTCAGACCTTCCATAACTCAAGAAGAACGTGAACTAGGCAAAGACGAGCCCAAGCCAGTAATACTTCTCGGTCATGTAACCGGTGGTAAAATCCAGATTGGAGACAAAATTATAATGCAGGTAGGCAACAAAAGCATCACTGATACTGTCAGTAACTTACAAGAAAACAAAGCAAACATTGCTATGGCCATCGAGGGCCAACATGTTGCGATAGCCTTGCAAAAAACAAGCCTCTGCACAATCAGAAATTTTACCAAGAAACCAAGAGCAACCGCATGAACTCCTCTTTACCCTATCAAAAACATTGCCGTAGGAATGACTCAGTCTTTCCTACGGCAATTTAATTAAAAATTGTTTTTATTTATGTTTAGACTGTTTCCACTCTTCAATTTTTTTGTGATCGCCTGAAAGTAATACTGGCGGTACTTTGTATTTTTTGCCTTTATATTCCAATACTTCAGGACGAGTATAAAACTCGCTTGCAGAAACACGCTCTTCTTCAAGCGATTCATGCTTACCAAGTACACCCGCGACTTGTCGAGAAATACAATCAATCAAAATCATAGCTGGAAGCTCTCCACCAGTGAGTACATAATCGCCCACAGAGATTTCTTCTGCTTTCAAGATTTTTGAAACACGTGCGTCGATGCCTTCATACCGTCCGCAAATCAAAATAATATCAGTATATTTTTTTACCGATGTTTTTGCGTAAGCCGTTGAAAATTTTTCTCCAGATGGAGAAAAGTTTATGATTTTTACTTTAGTATTTTTCCTTTTCGTTATTTTCTTTGTGATGCTTTCTACGGCTTTCAGCACCGGCTCTGCACGAATTACCATTCCCGGCCCTCCACCAAATGGCCTGTCATCCACGATTTGTGATACGTTCCCATCTGGCCAGACTTTTTTGTATTTACCTGTTACAAATTTCCTTGGGTTTACAAAGGTGACTTTTATCTTTTTTTCTTTTATCGCGCGTCCAATAATCGACTCAGTAAGATACGAGTCGAAGCTCTCAGGAAACAAGGTTACTACGTGAAAATTCATACAAAATTATGTTACAGATTATAGGGTATAGATTTTAAAACAGAAAAGCAACTATATGCACTCTAACGCGAAAACACTACTCTGACTTAAAATTCATTCAAAGAAATCTTAACACCTCTGTCCGGCCGGACAGAGGTGTTAAGATTTTGATTTTCGAACAGACAGCGATGTCTACTGCAAGCAATATGTTAATTCAATGTGTCACTTACGATATTTCCATCTGCCATTGTGATAGTACGGTGTGCGAGTTTCGCATATTCTGGTTCATGAGTCACCATTAAAATAGTCTGACCTTCCTTGTTCAAATCAATAAATGTCTGTATCACCTGCTCACTTGTTTCAGAATCAAGGTTTGCAGTAGGTTCGTCGGCAAAAATAATTTTTGGGTTGTGAGCAATCGCTCGTGCAATCGCTACACGCTGTTGCTGTCCTCCAGAAAGCGCACTTGGGAGATTGTTCAGTCGATCACCAAGGCCTACGCGCTCAAGCGCTTTTTTTGCCTTTCGTTCTGCTTGCTCTATGGTGTGACCCTGCATAATAAGTGGCACCACTGTATTTTCAAGCGCTGTAAGTGATGGAATAATCGCATAATCCTGAAAGATATATCCAAGATCATTCAAGCGTGTCATTGTACGTTCGTTTTCAGATTCTTTAACCATGTCACGATTATCAATAACGACTTCCCCGCTTGTTGGCATATCAAGAAGTC
>CAYLXO010000033.1:0-2594 GCA_964387965.1 uncultured Candidatus Saccharibacteria bacterium | reverse complement strand
GGAACACGATGATCTTTGGCACTCCAACCTGCTTTGCAAGGAGGATGTGTTCACGAGTCTGTGGCATAACACCGTCAGTAGCTGCAACCACGATGATTGCACCGTCCATCTGAGCTGCACCAGTAATCATGTTCTTGATGTAGTCAGCGTGTCCTGGAGCATCAATGTGTGCGTAGTGGCGAGTTGGTGTTTCGTACTCGTTGTGAGAAAGAGCGATCGTGATTCCACGAGCCTTTTCTTCTGGAGCATTGTCAATCTGATCAACACCCTTCAATTTTGCACCGTAACCATTTCCTTCACGTGCAAGAACGTTAAGGATTGCCGCTGTAAGCGTAGTCTTACCGTGGTCAACGTGACCGATAGTACCGACGTTTACGTGCGGCTTTGAACGATTAAATTCTTCTGCCATATGTTTGTAAGCTAATAAAAGCCTATAAATAATGAACTAATAATTGTTTGGAGTTACTAGCACTAGCAGGGACACCAAGCGTTTTTGAGATAAAAAGTTGAAAATCTATCCCAAAACACTGTCTCTGCCACGGCTACTAACCCCTTATTTTAAAAGGCCGACACGCCTTTTAAAATACGAAAACTCACCATCCAGGCACGAAAAAATAGCCTGGGGAGAGCTATCGGAGTAGATACTATCAGAAAGTCGTTATATGTCAATACAAAATCGTACTCTAGTCGACTTTTGGACGATTTTTTCTATTGTTTTCCCGGTGGATACGGTTTATGAGCCAAATCATGCCTAAAATACGGCCTATAATTCCCCCAACGAGGGTGGCCAAACTGTAGCCAGACACGAGAATAGCCTTATGGAAAGCATTCTCTAGGAATACATGGATCAAAATACGATAAATGATATACCCCGCCAAGATAATAAAAGTAGCAAGGTCAAATTTCCCGATTTTTACGACTTCTTCGTCTTCGTCCCATGTAAGTTTGTTTATTTTGTTGAATATGAAAAATCCAAGAATAAATCCGAACGAACTAAACCCTACAACACCAAGTGGTTCTAGGTCACGAAAAAATATGTCGTACACGATCATTCCAGTAGAAACTGTTCCAACTCCAATCAAAAACAAAATGCGGTTGCGTAGTCGACTATGTATCTTACCTGTCTTTTCGAGTGTATTAAATTCTTGTAGTTCAGGATGCACGGCAAATATCATAGCATAATTTTCTAACTGCTGTTTATTGACTTTTGTGACAAAAAACTATTGAATTGAAAAAACGCACATATAACTATGACAACTCATAATGAAATATTTGGAGAAACTCTTCAACAGGGTCAAATTGCTCTCGGGCAACATAAAAATGACGAGTATTTAATACCTCCAAACGAAAGACTGCGTCCAGTTGATTATAGAAACGCAAGACGGACATCAAGAGTACTCGCATTAATTGCAATATTACTTCTTACGTGCGGATTTATTTCACGTAAATATGGTTTTGGTAATTACATGCTTTGTTCTTTTCTTGCTTTTGTATTATTGCTGTCATCGGCAATTTTCAATCTATTCTCAATAAAAACAGGAGCTGTTCCTCGATCGATACGCGTATTGCGTTACCGACAATGGCACAGCGGACACCATTAATAAAAAAACACACTGCAACAGTGTGTTTTTTTATTTTGTGAAAACTAGATATTACGCTGCTCCTTGTGCACCACGAGCCTTGATGATTTCATCAGCAACGTTGCGTGGCACGATGTCGTAACGGAGGAATTCCATTGTAAATCCTGCGCGTCCTTCAGTCATTGAGCGAAGTGAAGTCATGTAACCGAACATTTCTGAAAGTGGAACAACAGCTTTAACAACTTGGTTCATTCCGCGAGCTTCCATACCTTCGATAATTCCACGCTTTCCTGAAAGTGATCCTGTAACATCTCCCATGAATTTGTCTGGAGTAACAACTTCAACTTTCATCATTGGTTCAAGAATCACTGGGTTTGCGCGCTTTGCTGCATCTTGTACTGCCATTGACGCTGCAATCTTGAAGGCCATTTCGTTTGAGTCCACATCGTGGTAACTACCGTCCCAGAGATCAACAGAAATATCAACGAGTTTGAATCCTGCGAGCACTCCACGATCAAGACCTTCTTTAAATCCTTTTTCACAAGCTGGGATGTATTCGATTGGAATAACTCCTCCCTTAATGTTGTTGACGAATTCAAAGTGATCTTCACGCTTTGTATTTTTTGGAAGATCTTCAATTTCTTCTGGAGTTAGACGATCCATTGGCTTCATCTTAATGCGAACGTGTCCGTAGTTACCGCGACCTCCAGTCTGCTTAATGTATTTACCTTCAGCATCTGCAGTTCCAGTAATTGTTTCGCGGTATGCAACCTGTGGCTTACCAACGTTTACTTCCACTGTAAATTCGCGCTTCAAGCGGTCAACGATAATATCCAAGTGAAGTTCTCCCATTCCAGCGATAATTGTTTCGCCAGTTTCCTGATCTGTTGATACGCGGAATGTTGGATCTTCTTGCGCAAGACGATTGAGTGCAAGACCCATCTTTTCTTGGTCAGCCTTTGTCTTAGGTTCGATACGCATACTGATAACCGGTTCTGGGAAGACGATACGATC
>CAYLXO010000032.1:0-3946 GCA_964387965.1 uncultured Candidatus Saccharibacteria bacterium | reverse complement strand
GGTGGATATTTCCATTGAGAAAGCGCTCCTGGAGACACTGTGTCCATGTGCGCGTTGTAAATCACCGCCTTCGTGTCGTCAGCACCTTTTATGTGAACAACAACATTGCCAGATTGTTTTACGGGTTTTGATTTTGATATTACAAGAGATGTAAAAATATAGTCCGCAACATTTCTTTCGTGTGAGGGGAGAGAAGATATTTTTATTAGCTCGCTTGTATGTTTGATAACTTTATCCAAATTATTCATGGCGCATATTATGCATTAAATGGCAGAATATGTAAAGAATGTTGGAAATAAAGGATAAATACGATAAAATATTTAAACTAATATGAACGAAGTTACGACGCCATCTTCGTATACTGTTCGAGCTACCGGCTTTGAAGGACCCCTCGAGCTTCTTCTTGATTTGGTTGAAAGCAAAAAGCTTTTTATAAACGAAATTTCACTTTCAAAGGTTACTGATGAGTACCTCTCATACGCTAAATCATTGTCAGGTTCAGACTTGTCCGAGCTGACGTCTTTTCTTTCTATCGCTGCCACACTGATACTAATTAAATCAAGATCACTTTTGCCTGGTTTTGTTGTTACTGAAGAAGAGGAAAAGGATATTAAAAATCTTGAGGACAGACTCCACTTGTACTCAATGATTCGAGAAATTAGTTTAGATATCTCTGAAAATTATGGAGTGAAGCGAGTATTTTTAGGCACTGACCGAATTATGGAAACAACTGTATTTGCCCCAGACCCAAAGCTTTCTGCCGATTTGATGAATTTTTCTATATTAGAAGTTCTAAACAAAGTGCCAAAAGAAGAGTTTCTGCCTGAAGTAAGGATACGAAAAATAATAAATATTGAAGAAATGATATCTACTCTTTCAGATAGAATTGTTAACGCTACCAAGCTATCATTTAAAGAGTGGAGAAATTCATTGCCGAGTGAAGACAAAGAAAGCCTCAAAGGTAACGTAATTGTGTCTTTTCTTGCTATGCTGGAGCTTGTGAGACAAGGTTTTATGGATGCTGTGCAAGATGACGCCTTTAACGATATTGAACTTACAAAAATAACACGACTAGAAGTAACCAATGAATAACGAAACACTTATCGAAGCACTCTTGTTTTCACGGGCAGAACCATGGGAAGAAGGAGACTTAGCAAAGCACCTGAGTATTTCAAACGAAGAATTACAGTCTGCACTTTCATCGCTTGATCAAGCACTTTCGTCCCGTGGTATTTGTTTGGTGCGTGTTGGAACAAAAGTCACACTTGGTACCAATAAAGACGCGAGTGAGTTATTGCAAAAAATATACAAAGAAGAACTTGAAAAAGGTTTGTCAAAAGCATCAATCGAAACGCTTTCGATTATTCTTTATGGAACACAGGTAACCCGTGGGAAAATCGATTATATCAGAGGCGTAAATTCTAGTTTTATCTTACGATCACTTCTCGTTCGCGGTTTAATAGAACGTGCAGAGCACCCGACTGATAAAAAAAGCTTTATGTACATTCCTACACCTCAATTACTTGCTCATTTCGGAGTACAAAACCTTAGTGCACTTACTGATTACGAAAAAATTAATGGAGAACTTACCAAAGCATTTGTAGGAGCAGAAACTGAAAATGAAAGAGATATTGAAACCACTATCGAACCTGCCATATAAGCTCCTTTTTGTCCTCATTTGTTTTTCAATAGTGCTTTTAAGTACTATCGGAGCAATAGCACCTAAGGAAAATAAAAAACTGTGTGAATCGCTTACCGAATTGTGGCGCTCGCACGTTTTTTCTAATGTCTATAATAGTGTACAAGCAAAAGCATGGTATCTATACGATGCAACAAGCAATTCAAAAATATATTCTCGAGCTGAAGATATCGCACTGCCACTTGCTTCACTGACAAAACTAATGACTGTCCGCACCGTGCTGTCAGCACATGCTACTGATGGAAGCATCACACTGACAGCAGTAGATTTATCGCCGTATGGATCCAGTGGGTTTTCGATTGGTGATACTGTAGAGAAAAATGATTTGATTCGTATTGGACTTGTTGCTTCATCAAACGACGCAATGTATGCACTTGCTCGTTCAACATTCGGAAATATTCCTGACTTTTTAGATCAAATGAACATACATGCACGCACACTTAATTTATCGTCATTAAAATTTGCAACAACAACTGGTCTTGATGAGGAAGGACAGGCAACAGCATGGGGGAATGCAAAAGATGTTTCACTATTATTTGCTAAAAATATGATTGACTACGGTACTATTTTTTCAGTTAGTAAAGAATCGAGCGTAACAATTAAAGTATCTACAAAAAAAGAAATTACGCTTCAAAATACAAATTCTGCTCTATCAAAATTCCCATTTCTAATTGCGTCAAAAACCGGCTATACTCTAACTGCAGGAGGAAATCTTTCAATTGCTTGGACAGACAATGCAGGTGGCTTGTATGTTGGAACAGTACTGGGTTCAACTGAAGATGCTCGGTTTACTGACATGATCTTATTGCAAAAACTGGCAAATATATATATTGAAGGAAGTCATTTTTTACCACAACAATGCAAACAATAAAAAACACAGTTAAACAGCTTGTTAAAGAAGAATGGCTCGCGCCGTATTACTTTTTGAAAGCGTGGTTTTGGGCTTTGTATTACAGAATGCCAGCAAAAGATATGGTTATTGTTGGAGTTACTGGTACAAAAGGGAAGACATCTACATCAAACTATGTGTGGTCAGTTGCTACAGCTGGTGGTTTTTTAAGCGGCATACTCACAACAGCAAATTTCCGCATTGGACCTAAAAATGAAGTAAACGCTTTTCATATGACTATGCCATCGGCACGTTTTATTCAAAAAAAACTTCGTGAAATGAAAGAAGCTGGAGTAAAAATTGCAGTAGTAGAAATGACTTCAGAAGGAATGAAGCAATTCAGACATATAGGTATTCCGGTTGATATTGCTATATTTACAAACCTCACGCCTGAACATCTCGGTTCCCACAAAAATAATTTTGATTTATATAAAAAAGCAAAGTCACCGTTATTTAAGGCACTCAAACAAAAAAACACAAAATCGTTTGTCGGAATGCAAGTTCCGCGCACAATAATTGCAAATGCTGATAGTGTCCACAGCGACTATTATCTGTCTTTTCCCGCTGAGAAAAAAATAACCTATGGTATTACTCAGGGTGATATTCGTGCAACAGCAATCATAGAAGAGGTCACAGGGACACGGTTTGTTGTCCAAGGACAAAAAATGCGTCTTTCAATTCCTGGACAATTTAATATCTACAACGCACTTCCTGCTTGTATCGTAGGCACTATTTTGCAAATGCCTATCGAAAAAATTCGTGAAGGCATGGAATCTCTTGGCGTTATTCCCGGGCGCATGGAGCGTATTACAGAAGGGCAACCGTTTACGGTAATTGTTGACTACGCACATGAACCAGCGAGTATGACAGCTCTGCTTGATTCGGCACGGAGCATCAAACAGTCCTCAGGTAAAATTATTCTTTTAACTGGTGTCATTGGTGGAGGACGAGCATCGCGTATCCCTCTTATTGAGGTAGCATCAAGCAAGGCTGATATTCTCATTATTACGAACGAAGATCCTTACGATGATGATCCAGAATATATGATTGATAAATTGGTAGAAAAAGCAGTTGCCTGTGGTAAAACAAAAGGCACAACAGTACTACCGATTATTGATAGAAAAAAAGCAATTGCAACTGCACTTTCACTCGCGACACCCGCAGATATTGTGTTAATATCGGGCAAAGGTGCAGAAACAACAATGATGGTAAAAGGTGGTGCAGTGCCATTTGATGAAAGAGAAATTACAAAAGAACTCGCTCGAACATACGCAAAATAATAATTATGCATACAACAATAACAGACGCAGTAAAAATATTTACACCAGCGCTCATGTCATTCATTATTGGAATGGCAA
>CAYLXO010000031.1:0-4451 GCA_964387965.1 uncultured Candidatus Saccharibacteria bacterium | reverse complement strand
AGAAGTTCTTCGATATGTATTTCAATGATAGGAACTCGTTCCTTCATTTGATGTCTCAAATCCAAAAAAGTGTGCTTAGAAAAACCACCGATATCAGAAATCGGTACACCTTTTCTAGGCGAATTCTTTTTGCGTTTCGTAAATCGCAGAATTTTCATGCGAACACTTATATTCTACCAAGAAATGTATTGTGTTTAAAAGGAAAAATCAATAAATATGTTAGTAAACTGGGGATGAAGAATATGGTAGTAATTAGAGATATTTTGACTGCAAGAATAGTGTGGTCAGGAATAATCCTGCTTCCGTCAAAGCAGGATTTTCACGAATCTTACAGATTCTGTACACCTTTCACATTTTGATTACAAAACGTTCAAGGTCTTGCGAAGCTTCAAGTATTCGCTTCTCACCTGCCTCGCGGATTCTTCCCCAACGGGGACGGGTATTTTTCGAATCCGCTGTGAACCACTTGTGGTCACAACTCTCGCCTCGTCGTCACTCGGTTCGGTCGCGACCCCGCCTCGCGGTTTTGCGTGCTCGCAAAACATCGCTCCGGCCTCCACAAAGCACAAAACCTGCATAAATGCAGGTTTTGTGTCGTTTGTGGACCCTAGCGGATTCGAACCGCTGACCTCCTCTTTGCAAAAGAGGCGCTCTACCAACTAAGCTAAGGGCCCATATAAACAAGCTCGGCCATTGTAACCGAAAACCCAGAATTTCGCAATAACTACGAGCGAAGTGCCGAATCAATCAAATGACGTGCGAATTCTGGAAAGAGTGCTCCTACTTCTTGTAAACTATGATGTAATAGTGAACTCTCACTTGTGTCTGGTACGGTATCAATTCCGCAAATGTATACATGCCCTTTAGCATTCATGCATGCACGTACATGTGAATATGGGCCAAGGTGCAAATTATGATGAAGCATCTTGGCGATGCTTTGTAACTCTTCGCTTTCTTTTTTTGTAAGTCGTACGTGCGGAGTACGAATGTTTGCTGGCAAAAGAGTGTAGTCTTTATTATTGCGAAAACCTGGCATCACAACAACGCTGACATCTTTACCGAGTACAACTTCTTCAACCATAACTGGAATACGTAACTCACACATAGTTTTCAAATATGCAGTAAGTTCGTCTTGAGTTTTACACACAACACCTTCTTCTCCGTACGCACGAGATATCGGAACAACTTTCCATGGAGGTGCATACTTGTTAAACACAGCCTTGGTTACTTGTAACGCAATTTGGTAAGCATCGCCAGAACCCCAATCTTCAACATAGAGAGCTCGTGGTGTCTTGAATCCAAGTTCCACAAAGCGCTCTTTAGCCAACTTATTGTGTGACAAAATCGCGGATGATAGCATTCCGGTTCCCGTATACGGAATACCCATGGTTTCAAGAAGTTGTGCAAGCTTCCCATCTTCTCCGTAAAACCCGTGAAGTGCATTCCAAACTATATCCACTTTTGTTTTAAGTGCATCATGTCCCGCTGGAATCCCATTTATGTGCCACACGCCATCACGATCAATAAAAATATCGACTGTTTGATATTTTTCTTTTGGTAAATGCGCAAGAACATACGCGCCACTTGCAAGTGACTCAGCATAATGATTTCCTGTTCCTCCACGAACAACACCGACTCGTATCATGTTGATATTATACCAAGAAATTCTTCGCACGCTTCTTTTTATGCAGTGTTATCGAAAAACGATGAGCTTCATTGTTTGCAAGTAAAATTTCTTTTTTGTGAGATGTAGCAAAACCTTGATCTCCCAAAATTTCACGCGGTTTATGTCTCTCATCTTTTACAACAGAAACAATCGGGACTTTGATTTGATATCTATCGAGTACCTGCTTAGCTACTCTCATTTGCGCTTCCCCTCCGTCAGTTACAACAAGATCAGGCATCCCCCATTCAACGTGACGCAACCGACGAGAAAGAATTTCTTCAAGAGCACCTACATCATTTGCTTTCGTAAAACCACGTATATTAAATGTGCGGTATTCTTTCTTATTTATCTCTCCATCTTCAATCACGGTCATTACCCCAACCATATTTTTTCCGCTCATATGCGCCACATCATATGCTTCGATGCGGAAATTACTTCTTGTTTTCTGCCGAGCATTTTCTCCTTTAAGTAGTGCTACATCGTTAATGTGACCGAGCGCAAAAATCTGATTGCGTATAGTGCTCGCTTCTTCAAATTTTTTCTCTTTCGCTTTCTGCTTCATATCACGCTCAAGCTGTTTTAAAATTGTCTGCTTTTTTCCAGAGAAAAATAATGTGAGATTCTGTATACTTTTTTTATACGCCTCGAGCTTTTTAGCATCCGAGACATCCGGTGTAAGTCCGAGCTGTCGGTAAAATTCATAATTGTCACGCTTCACTGAACTCGCATCAATAAACGGAAAAATTTTGCGTACAATTTTAAGTGCTTCTTTCAATTGTCCGCCTTGTGTAAACGGGCCAAATGTTACAGAAAATTCATGTGCTCGTTCTTTCAAGTCCTTTCCACGTACAAGCAACACAACTGGAAGCGCATCTTTTGTGATACAAACATAGTTCCAACTTTTATCATCTTTCTCACGAGTGTTGTAATACGGTTGGCATTTTTTTATGAGATTTGCTTCAAGAATAAGCGCCTCAAGAACACTGTCTGTTTCTTCATACGAAATAGCGTCTGCCTTAAAAACCATATCTACTATATGTGGTCCTCGTGTTTCAATAAGATCTTTTGCAAAATAGCTTTTTGTTCGATCGCGAAGAGAAGTCGCCTTCCCGATATACAAAATATCCTTCCCTTTTTTAAAGAAGTACACTCCGGGCGCATCCGGTAATTTACATTTTGCTAAATCTTGACTTTTCATTATTTAGTATTATAATTTATATCAAACAATTTACAATGAAATCGATAAAACTTATTTGGGTATTTTTAGGTACTGCAGTATTTACTCTAATTATTTTATTTGCTTCACAAAACGGAAAAAGTACTGGTGAAATAATGCCTTTAAGCACTATGTTTGGTTACACATTCATAGTTTCACTCATCGTAACGTTTGGAGCAAGTTTAATTATTAAAAAGTAGACGAAAGTGTAATTTAGCGAGAGAACATCCTCGCTTTTTTTATTTCAACGAGCGAATGATATGTGATTGCTTGCAAACACAATATCTGAGTGATGTTGAAATAACGTACTCGTTATTTCCTTTTTAATACTTTTTTCAAATACTGCCCTGTGTAGCTTTTTGCCGTATTTGCGACATCTTCTGGAGTTCCTTTTGCAATTATTTTTCCACCCTTATCCCCTCCTTCAGGTCCAAAGTCGATGAGGTAATCAGCACATTTTATGAGATCAAGATTGTGTTCAATGACAACTACAGTGTTTCCACGGTTTACAAGTTTTTGTAATACCTGAATGAGGTTGGCTACGTCATCGTAGTGAAGACCAACTGTCGGCTCGTCCAAGAGATACATCGCGCGCTCGGTAAATGGACGATACAATTCGCTCGCGATTTTAACACGCTGTGCTTCTCCACCTGAAAGCGTCGTTGCGTTCTGTCCGATTTTTATATACGAAAGTCCTACGTCTACAAGAGTTTGTAATCTGTCTGAAATGGCAGGAATGTCTCGGAAGAATGCATTTGCTTCTTCCACTGTCATTTCAAGAACATCATATACATTTTTTTTCTTGTACTTTACCTTAAGTGTTTCTTTGTCGAAGCGCTTTCCCATACAGACATCACACGTCACATACACTGTCGGCAAGAAGTGCATTTCAACAGCGATTTCTCCACGTCCTTCACATGCCTCACATCTTCCACCTTTTACATTAAAAGAAAAACGATTTGATTTCCAACCACGAAGACGCGCTTCTTCAGTCTCGGCAAACATGTCGCGTATATGACTCCATGCACCAGTGTATGTCGCAATGTTTGAACGTGGTGTACGTCCAATTGGCGTTTGATCTATCAATATTGCGCGTGTGAGGTATTCACGTCCCAAAAACTTTGCACAGTTATATATTTGCGCGGAACGATATCGTTTATCAAATTGAGCAGAAAGATTGCGTGCTAAAACCTCATCCATAAAACTCGACTTCCCTGCTCCAGATACTCCTGTAATACAGACAAGTCGGTTGAGTGGAATATCGATATTCACATTATCTATATTGTGAATTTTTGCTCCGACAATTTGTAACTTGCCTTTGTCGTTTTCACGACGATTTTCTGGGACAGGAATTTTTTCTTCTTCACGCAAATACGCAAGTGTACGAGACTTTGATGGATTTCCTTTCGCGGTAAGCAATTTGTCGAGCCAATCTGCTACGATAATATTTCCGCCGTGCACTCCTGCACCTGGCCCAATGTCGACGATATAGTCAGAAGCATAAATAGTATCTTCATCGTGTTCAACAACAACAATAGTATTTCCAAGATCTCGAAGATCTTCGAGTGT
>CAYLXO010000030.1:0-4547 GCA_964387965.1 uncultured Candidatus Saccharibacteria bacterium | reverse complement strand
CCTTATCCACGCCGCCAGCGTTCATCCTGAGCTAGGATCAAACTCTACTTAAAAATCACTGCGAGAAAATATATTTCTGCGCGAGTGCTCGAATAAACGAAACAAAATAAAACGTAGTACTATACTCTCTATTTCATTATCAATGTTCGGAATATTTTGTATCAGGTATTTTTGGGATACAAAATGGCGACCTAAACGGCGCCGAGGGGTATACTATAGGAAGCTGAAACAGAAGTCAAGTGCTTGCACAAAAGAGGCAAAATCCTTGTAGAAAAAGGCTAAATTTGGTGCCTAAAATTGGGATGTGGATAGTAGATTTTTGAAACATTTGGTCTGTATATATTTGGGATACAAAGTTGCATTTTCCCCCGCTCTATGGCATACTCGTACCGCAATGTCACGACTTCTTACTGCAAACGTTTTGCACATCTCGCAAATTGTTGTCGCAATCATTCTCATAACGTGTATTCTTCTTCAGCCATCTAACGGAAGCGTTGGTGGTGCTCTTGGCGGACGCGACAGCATGTCTGCATATCACACAAAGCGCGGTTTTGAGAAATTCCTATTTATTGCTACCATTGTACTTGGCATTGTTTTTGTTGGACTCTGTGTCCTTGCAGTAGTTCTCAAGTTCTAACCAAACACCCACATTCAGTTTGGGCAATCATTATTTCTAGCGCTCATATATAGCACTAGACCTTCTATTATCATTTTCTATGGATAAACAATCACAGCTTAAGGCTCGTATTCATCATACTCGTAATAAAGTGAGTGAAGCACTCGCTTTCTTCTCTCCTGTTGAGCGACTTGGATTCATCATCTGTATCAGCGTTGCTTTTGTAACACTCTTCATAATCCTCTTTCATATAAACAATGTGTTTCTCGTATCAGTACCAACGAGTGGCGGAACACTCAATGAAGGGGTTGTTGGAACACCACGCTTTGTAAACCCTCTCCTTGCGTCGACAGATACAGATAAAGATCTCACTCGACTCGTCTTCCGTGGTCTCATGAAAAAAAACGAGACTGGAGAAATCGTCCCTGATATCGCAACCGAATACAAAGTATCTGATGATGGGCTTACGTATACATTTACTCTTGGTGAGGCATATTTTTCTGATAAGAAAAAGGTAACAGCTGATGACGTGCTTTTCACAATCAAATCTGCTCAAGATGCAACACTTAAAAGTAACCTCCGTGTAACATGGTCAGGAGTGATTGCAAAAGTTATAGATGAAAAAACAATTTCATTTACCCTCAAACAGCCGTACGCACCATTCATCGAAAATACAACGATTGGAATCTTGCCAAAGCATCTTTGGGAAAAAGTACCGTACGAATCATGGGTATATAGTCAAAACAATACTGCTAATTCAATCGGAGCAGGTGCATACGCAGTAAAGTCAATTAGTGAAAAATCTTCTGGAATTCCTGACACATACACACTTAAGGCAGTGCGCTCAAAAAATGCTCCAGAAACACTCATTGATACAATTGTTGTTCATTTTTACACGAATGAAGATGCGCTCATCTCTGCATACAAAGCCGGAGAGATTGATACACTTGGTGGTATTGATCCAGAAGATGCACTTGCGCTTGAACCAAATGCACATATTGAATCTCGTCCCCTCCCTCGCGTGTTCGGACTCTTTTTCAATCAAAACACAACCAAAATTTTTACAGACAGTGCAGTCCGCAAAGCAATCGGTATGGGAATCAACAAATCAGAAATCGTACACGATGTATTAAAAGATTACGGGAAAGTCATCAACGAACCAATTCCAAAAATTCTTGAGGGAGAAGATGATGCCAGCGATCGTGATGCACGCGCAAACCCAGAACTTGCTAAGGCTGTACTTGAAAAAGCTGGCTGGAAACAAGGCGACGATGGTATCTATGCAAAAAAGCTCAATAAGAAAGACAAAGAAGCTACTCGCCTTTCATTTGAAATCGCAACAAATGATGTTTCTGAATTAAAACAAGCTGTTACAATTATTTCAGAAAATTTGAAAGCAATCGGAATTGAGGCAATTCCAAAAGTATACGAAACAGGAAGTCTTAACCAAGATATTATCCGTCCTCGAAAGTTCCAAGCGCTCTTCTTTGGACAAGTTGTAACAAACCAGTCTGACCTCTACGCGTTCTGGCATTCATCACAACGAAATGATCCGGGTCTTAACATCTCAGGATATGCAAATACTAAAGTAGACAAAGTGCTTGAAGGAGCACTCGGAACTCTTGATGCAGATAAGCTTGATGATTTGTACGCATCATTTGAAAAAGAAATAAATGCTGATATGCCTGCTGTTTTTGTATACTCACCTTCATATATTTATGCAACCCGACCATCTGCAACCGGAATAACATTGCCGTACATCGCTACACCGGAAGACAGATTTGATGAAATCACCAATTGGTATCTCGCGACTGATCGCGTCTGGAAAATTTTTTCCAAGTAAATTCAGATAGTGACTTGTCACTAATCATTACAAAGTTAGATAGTTTCTTTTGATAGAAACTATACGTTTAGCAATTATGCCTAGAAATCAAAAACCTAAATCACCGCTTGGTGCGATCTTACAATCGCTCAGCGGAGAACCTGGATCAAATGTTGGTCCAAACAAACAACGCACACCTGGTCATGGTGGACAACACAAACGCCCTGTCCACGGAGCGCACCATAATACTCACCCACGTGCACCACATCAAGGACGCCCATTAAGTCCTCATGCAAAACAAAAAGACGGACACTCATCTCGTCCTTCATATCAGTACCCAAAGTTTGAACACAAACGAAAAAATCAAAAACCAGCACACCCTTCTACAAAACAAGGTGTACATCGCAATCTCACAAAAAAGAAAACTGGTCCAATGATCCCTCCACCAGAAGAAGGCGTTTACCGCATTATTCCACTTGGAGGAGTTGAAGAAGTCGGAAAAAACATGACAGCAATCGAAACAAAGGATGACATCATTGTCATTGATGCTGGAATGCAATTCGCTTCAGACGACACGCCCGGAATTGATTACATCATCCCAAATACGTCATACCTTGAAGATCGCAAAGATAAAATTCGTGCAGTCTTTATTACACACGGACACCTTGATCACATCGGAGGACTTTCACTCGTGCTATCACGTATTGGAAACCCTCCAGTATATTCTCGTAAACTTACAGTGCTTCTCATGAAGCGTAGACAGGCTGAATTCCCTCATCTTCCACCACTTAATGCAATCATCGTTGAAAATGATTCTGTAATTACTGTTGGAAAGATGCGCGTAAAATTCTTTGGAGTTACACACACTGTGCCTGATTCAATGGGAATCTTGCTTGAAACACCTCACGGATGGATTGTAAACCCAGGAGACTACAAACTTGATCAAATCGACGGTATCGTCACAGACAGTGAAGAAAAAGAATACTCAATCTTCGATAAAAACAAGACTCTTCTTCTTATGACAGACTCAACAAATGTCGAGAACGAAGGATTCGCACTTCCTGAAATAAAAGTACATCAAGGTCTAGAGCGTCTTATCAGTATCAATAAGGGTGGACGCCTCATTATCGCAGCATTTGCTTCACACATCACACGTCTTATCAAAGTGATTGAAATCGCAGAAGCGATGAATAAGAAGGTTGTACTTGAGGGACGTTCAATGAAAACAAACATGGAAGTTTCAATTGAGGCTGGACTCCTAAAACCAAAAAAGGACACGATTATTCCGATCGAAGAAATTGATAACTACCCTCCTGACCGCATCATCATACTCATGACAGGTGCTCAGGGTGAAGAATTTGCCGCACTCAACCGTGCTGCCCAAAAAACTCACAAAAAATTCCAACTTAAGAAAAATGACACCATCATTCTTTCTGCATCCATTGTCCCTGGAAATGAAGTAGCTGTTGCAAAAATGAAGGATGGACTTGCTCGCCAAGGTGTAAATATTGTCACCTACAGAACTTCAGGTGAAGACTATGTTCATGCGACCGGACACGGAAATCGTGAAGATATTAAATGGCTCCACCGAAAAGTAAACGAAAAATTCTTCATTCCGATTCACGGATCACACTACATGCTCCAGTCACACAAACGACTCGCACATGAGATAGGTATTCCAAATGAAAACGTAATTGTTCCAGACAACGGATCAATCATCGAAATCTCTGCAGATGGACAAAAGATGACCCTTCGAAAAGAAAAGGCGCCGAGCGGACTTATGATGGTAGACGGCTTTACTATCGGAGATGAACAAGAAGTCGTTATTCGTGACCGCCAGATGCTTGCTCAAGATGGAATGTTTGTCGTTGTTGCTACAATCGATCAAAAGACTGGTAAACTTCGAAAATCCCCTGACATCATTTCCCGCGGATTCGTATACTTGAAAGAATCTCAGGACTTGCTCCAAGAAGTACGCGGAATAGTAAAACGCACAATTGAAGAAAATTCAGGTGGTATGACACCAATAAACTTTGAACTTGTTCGCGGAACACTCGGAGACAACTTGTCTCGATTCCTCTTCCAAAAGACTGCTAAGCGACCACTCGT
>CAYLXO010000029.1:0-7801 GCA_964387965.1 uncultured Candidatus Saccharibacteria bacterium | reverse complement strand
CGGAGGTGGTGAGATTCGAACTCACGATAGAGTTTCCCCTACGCCACATTTCGAGTGTGGTGCCTTCAACCACTCAGCCACACCTCCTTCATTTGTTGTGCGCGATAGAGGACTCTCGACCTACCGTCGCGGGTACTTTTCGATGCGCGAGCACATAACGAAAAGTCTTTCGAATCCTCACACTAGGCAAGCAGTTGCCTAGCTTATCGCCACAAAGCTAGCACTTTGTGCGCGATAGAGGACTCGAACCTCTGACCCTCCCCACGTCAAGGGGATGCTCTACCAACTGAGCTAACCGCGCATGTCACATGAGATTACCAAAAAACGAACCAAATTTCAACGAATACACACGTAAAAAGGCGGATACGTTTTGTCCGCCTTTTTGAGATAAATAGTTTTTTTGTTAAATGAAACTGTTACAATTTTGTAAGATACTTCTGAACAAATGAGATAAAGGTATTGACGTCATTGAAATTATTGAAAAAATGCATCGAAGCGCGTATTGAGCCATCGCCTCCGTTTGTAATGAATCCTTTCAGGTCTCTTTGTGTGACAGTGCTTTGATTTCCAAAGCTTTTAAAACCCTTAATAATTTTATCGACATCGTACCCGAGAAATATCTCACCGAGCGCTGGGTTACAGAAGCAACCTTCACGCACCGAAATTCCCGCACCTTTTGCAGCCAACTCAAAGTGTATAGAACTTTGAACATCGTTTCCTTTTTTGATATTAAAGACTACCTTATCGTTGTTGTGTTTTTCTGTATATACAACAACTTTCTTGTCTTTATATGAAAGGTCGCGAAGACTTTCGTTCAAGTACTGCACTAATGCATACACTCGAGGGGTCGGATCGCCTAGTGCGTCTAGATATTTAAACGCCATAGGTATTATAGGAACAAGGTTGAATGCTATTGTCCCGTCTTCGAAATTAGCATGGTTTATTTCCGGGATATCAAAATTCCTTTTCACAGACACAAACCGGTTTGAACCTCCTGCAAAGTGTGTCTTTCGCAATTTTGCGTACTTCTCTATTTTGATTATCAACCAACCAAGTCCGGTCGGCCAGCCAATCATTTTATACAATGAAGCCGGAAGAAAATCAGGTTTTACTTTTGATAGATCTACTTTGTGAAGTGCATTATAGGCTGCAGTATCAAGCAGAACGTCATACCCATAATCTTGTGCAAGGGTTGTGTATCCAAGATTGTGACACACACCAGAAACATTACTTTCTGCTGGATAGCAAAATAGCTTATTCCCTGCCCCTACCCCAGATTCGAGCATTTGCTGCAGTGTATCTTTAGCCATCCTTAGTCTTTTTGTCAGTGGGACATAGTCTACGGTCGCACGTGCCGTACGTGCGATTTTACGTATACCATGTACGGTGTTGTGATTGTCCATGCAAAGTAGCAATGTGCCGTTTACAAAGCGATAATACCGAAGATTCAGAATCGCATTTGACGCATTTTGCGAAAAAATTACGTCATACTCATTTGGGTCAGCATTGTAACGTGCAAGTATGGCTTTACGCGCTTCACTTACATAATACGAAGAAAGTTCAGATGGCCCATTTGTTGAATGGGGGTTACCGAGTACACAATTATTCATAAGTTCCGTGTATTCAGTGAGTAGTGAAGCCGGATGAAGTGTTCCACCCGTCGTGTCAAAGTAAACGGATTTCCCGATACGTTTGTAATCATTTTTACGTACGTTATCAAGAATTACGTTTGTGTACCCAGGGTACAGTGCCAAAAAATCCGAGAGTTTTTTTATCATAGCTGTTTCAATTTGTGTTAAAGATGATTTTCTTCACACTACTGAAATATACTGCTTGTGTCAAAAACACTTTTTTTGTAGATATAGTATACTTAGTCACATGCAAAACTTCGCAGACAGACTCATAGAAGCAATCAAAAACAAAGGCAATCCATGTGTTGTTGGTATCGACCCACGAATGGAGCTATTTTCAAAAGCGATAATAGAAAAAACTGACGATCTAACACTCGATGAAAAGATTGAAGACGTTCTTTTTGATTGGGGTTATACAGTTATTGATGCGGTACACGATATTGTCCCTGCAGTAAAAATTCAAAGTGCTTTTTTTGAGCAATACGGTGTCCCGGGACTTTGGGCAATGAAACGGCTTATATCATACGCAAAAGAAACTGGCCTTCTTGTGATTCTTGATGCAAAGCGTAACGACATCGGATCAACGGCTGAAGCGTATGCAAACGCATACATTGGAAAAACAAAAATTTTTGATGAAGAAAAAGCAACATTCGGCGCAGACGCGCTGACTGTGTCACCATTTCTAGGAACTGATACTCTCCTACCATTTGTTGAAGTGTGTAAAAAAAATGGAACTGGAATTTTTGTACTCGTAAAAACAAGTAATCCAGGTTCAAAAGACTTTCAAGATGTAAAAAATTCGGACGGTATTGCAATGTACGAAGCGCTTGCAAAAGTTGTTGATGAAATCGGTAAAGATGTAGTTGGAGAATCCGGGTATAGCTCAATCGGCGCGGTAGTTGGCGCAACATATCCTGAAGAAGCGCAAAAGCTCCGCACTCTTATGCCTAAAGCAATAATTCTAGTCCCGGGCTATGGCGCGCAAGGTGGATCAGCAAAAGACGCAGTATCGTGTTTCAACACTGATATGCTTGGCGCAATAGTAAACTCATCTCGTGGAATAACATTTAACGGTGATGTTACTGATATGACTCGCGAAGAATACGGAAATGCCCTCCGCGCAAATACCGAAAAAATGATTGCGGATATAAAACAAAATTTATTATAAAAATTCAAACGACCATTAATTGATAATGGTCGTTTTGAGTTTTTCAACGTAATGAAATTTTTTTAACGGAAATTAAACTGACTTAAGCTGTAGTAACAAAGGGCAGCCATACCTGCTGATACTACCATTGTTGCGAGCCATGCCTTAAGTATTTCCCACAATTTTTTCTCTGTAAGATTACTCCTTCCTCCATTTGAAGCCCCAATTCCTGTTATTGCTCCAGTAATTGTATGCGTAGTACTAAGTGGGACTTTCCATAATGTTGCCGGGATAAGACACAGAGCTGCTGCTGTTTCGGCACAAAAGCCTTCATGCGGACGCATATCTTTTTTTGTTATACCGTGTGCGAGTGTGTGAACTATTCTCCACCCACCAAACAATGTTCCAAGCGCAATTGCAGCATGTGCCAAAAGTACAACTTGAATTGGAACATGGAAATCTTTTAGGTATCCAACCGACACAAGGAGTGCGGTAATTATACCCATTGTTTTTTGTGCATCATTTGCACCATGTCCGAAAGAAAAAGCGGCGGCAGAAAAATACTGAAACCATCGTGCATTTTTGTTTACAGTTTTTTCTGGAATTTTTCTTACGAGCAAATTTACCATCCAAAGCAAAAATTTGCTTAGAAAAAAACCAACCATTGGAGCAATAATAATAAACAATACTGGCTTTACCCAACCTGGACCAATAAGCGCCCCGAAGCTATTCGCATGTGCAATTGCTCCTCCAGCAAAACCACCCATAAGAGCATGCGAGGAACTTGATGGTATACCCTTGTACCAAGTATACAAATTCCAAACTATTGCCCCGATCAAACCCGACAGAATAACTGTAGGGTTAATGGCAATGGGCTCAATAATGTCTTTACCGATTGCTTTTGCTACTCCTGTGCCAAGAAACTTAAATGCAATGAAATTCCAGAACGCAGCCCATAATACTGCGTAAAAACGGTGAGGGAAAGCTTTGGTCGCAACGAGAGTAGCGACTGAATTTGCGGCGTCATGAAAGCCGTTTATGAAGTCGAACAATAGTGCAACTCCAATAATCAAGACAATATACGTTGTCATACATGTGCGTTTTGATTGTTATCGAATGATTTTTCGAATTCACTATGACAAATAAGCCCTTAAAAATCAATAGGTGTCAATATTAACATTGATAATTAAAATTATAGAATTTCCGGCTCGATTTCGAGCGTGATACCAAAGAGTTTTTCTACCTCAGTAGAAATTATTTCAACAACATTCAACAAATCATCTTGTGTCGCTCCCCCGTTGTTTACAAGCACAAGTGCATTACTGCTATACACTGAAATCGTTCCAAAATTTTTGCCTTTAAACCCTGCTCTCTCAATAAGCCATCCAGCTGGAATTTTTACCAAACCAGCATCGCTCGGAAAAAGTTTGATATCGGGAAACTGAACTCGCAATTTTTCTGCATGATCTTTGTCAATAAACGGATTTTTGAAAAATGAGCCAACTGACGCAATGTGTTTCGGATCAGGAAGTTTGTTTGCTCGAATATAAGTAATAGCATTTCGAATATCGCGTAATGACGCCCGAGTAATACCGCGTTCGGCAAAATAGGTATCAACACCAGGATACATAGGGACGTTTGGTGAATCTTTTGAAAGTTTGAGTGTTATGGAATATATAAGATATTTTCCTTTTGCCGAATGTTTGAAAATGCTGTCACGATACGAGAACTGACACTGGTCATTTTTTAATGTTACGAATGTTTTGTTTTGTGTATCGTATGCTTCGAGTTCAGTAAGTACATCCGAAATTTCTGTGCCGTATGCTCCCACATTTTGTACCGGTGTCGCTCCTGCTGTGCCGGGAATTGCTGACAATGCCTCAATACCTGAAAGCCCTCGAGAAACTGCAAACTCAACGACACCATCCCAATCTGCTCCTGCTGGAATACATATATATGTACTATCTGCATCTTCAGATGCAATTTCAATCTCACCTTGAGCAAGTTGCACTATTGTTATGTCTGAATCAGTAGAAGGAAAGACAATATTTGACCCACCGCCGACAATAAGCCACGGACGATTTCCTATAGTATCGAAAAAGTGAACAACATCATCTTTTGTCGCAAGGACAACACGCTCACGCACCTTCCCGCCCATGCGAAACGTAGAAATATCTTTTCCGTATGCATTTTCTTGTCGTTCAATTGACATATTGCAAGTATATCATATATGAGATATTATACCAGTATGAGCAAAACAACTACTAAACAAGATCAGGAGAAAATCGGTAATTTTATCCGAGAACTCCGAGAAGAACGAGGTATGACACAGGCAGAATTGGCAAAAGCCCTAAAATCAGCCCAAAGTGCTATCGCTCGTATGGAAAAGGGCGAACAAAACCTTACATTATCTCAACTTGCAAAAGTCAGTGAGCTTCTTGGTCGTCGTATTCTTTCTATCTCATCAAGCATCGATTTTGAAATCACCGGTGGTAAAAAGCTTTCAGGAAGCGTACGTACAAACTATTCAAAAAATGGTGCGGTCAACATGCTATGCGCTTCCCTGCTCAATCAAGGGAAAACCATTCTTCATGGAATTCCACGCATTGAAGAAGTATACCGATATATTGAAATCATCGAGTCACTTGGAGTATCTGCAAAATGGACAAACAAAGATACGCTCGAAATTGTTCCTCCTGCAAAACTCAATATTGAAAAAATGAATCTTGAATCTGCACGCAAGACACGTTCATTCACTTTTGTCGGAGCACTCATCCATAATGCAAATCATTTTTCATTTCCTCACTCAGGAGGATGTAAAATGGGCGAACGAACAATCGCCGCTCATAAATATGGTCTCGAGAAATTTGGTGTAAAAATCAAAACGCTTTCTGACTCGTATGATATTAGCTACAAAAAATTGAAACCTGCTGATTTTGTTTTATATGAATCAAGTGACACTGGCGCAATCGCCATGATTATTGCCGCAGCAGGTATTCCTGGAAAATCAGTTATTCGTTTTGCACCACCAAACTATCAGGTACAAGACGTGTGTTTTTTGATTGAGAAAATGGGTGTTCAAATTGAAGGTATTGGTACAACAACACTTACTATCCACGGCCGAGCAAATATCAATGAAACCGTAGAGCACTACAATAGCGAAGATCCTATTGAATCAATGTTCTTTCTTTCAGCAGGACTTGTCACAAAATCACGTCTTACAATCACACACTGCCCTATCGAATTTATGGAACTTGAAGTTGAAAAACTTCGTCATATGGGAGCGAAAATTACACTTGGAAAACGATACCTATCAGAAAATGGCCGTACTGCTCTTGTCGATATCACAGTAGCTCCATCAAATCTTACTGCTCCAAACGACAAACTCCACGCTCAACCATTCCCAGGAATGCAAAACGACAATTTGCCATTCTTTGTCCCAATCGCAACACTCGCAAAAGGTACAACACTCATTCACGATTGGACATGGGAGAATCGCGCTATATATTTCACAGAACTTGCAAAACTTGGCGCAAATATTCGTTTGCTTGATCAACACCGTGTCATGGTAGAAGGACCGTCAAAATTGCGTGCGGCGCAAATTGTTTGCCCACCTGCTCTCAGACCTTCTGCAACAATTCTTATTGCTATGCTCGCAGCTGAAGGAACGTCAGTGCTTCGAAACGTATATTCAATCACACGTGGGTACGAAGAAATTGCAGATAGACTAAATGCCCTCGGCGCAAAAATTCGTGTTATAAAAGGAATATAATGAAAATTTTAGCTATCGAAACAAGTTGCGACGAAACTGCGATTGCAATACTTGATGTAGAGAAAAAAAAGAAATTTAGCATTCTCTCTCATGCAGTCGCCTCACAAATAAAAATCCACGAACAATTCGGAGGAGTTTTTCCTATGATGGCAAAACGTGAACACGCAAAGGCAATTGTTCCGCTTCTATTAAAAGCACTCGAAAGTGCAAAAATGATACAAAGTGGTCAAACACGCATTCGAAAAGAAAAAACGATTGCACAACTGCTCGATCGAGAACACGAATTACATGATGTATTTGTACGCGAACTTTCGAAAATACAGAAACCAGATATTGACCGCATTGCTGTTACTGTCGGTCCAGGACTCGAGCCAGCCCTATGGGTAGGTATCAATTTTGCGCGTGCGCTTTCAATACTTTGGAATATTCCTATCATTCCTGTAAATCACATGGAAGGGCACGTACTTTCTATTGTTGTACCCAAAAACACAACTGAGTTTTCAATCACACCTCTAAAAGAATCATTCCCAGCGATTTCTCTTCTTGTTTCCGGAGGTCATACAGAAATAGTCCTCGCAAAGAAAATTGGATCATACAAAGTAATTGGAAAAACACGTGATGATGCAGCGGGTGAAGCGTTTGATAAAGTAGCACGTATGCTTGGACTTCCCTATCCTGGCGGGCCAGAAATTTCAAAATATGCCGAGTCGTTTCGGCACACTGGGATGCAAAATGACATTTCACTTCCTCGCCCAATGATTGGAACTCCTGATTTCGATTTTTCTTTTTCTGGACTCAAAACCGCTGTGCTATATATGATAAAAAAAATCCCAGAACTCACTGACGAAATAAAGAAAAAAATTGCGTGCGAATTTGAAGATGCAGTGTGTGACGTCCTTATCAAAAAAACACTTAAAGCCTCAATCAAATTCAAAGCAAAAAGTATCATCGTCGGTGGAGGTGTATCTGCAAACAAACAGCTCGCAAAACGACTGACTGAAGAGTCAGGAATACCGGTATTTTTTCCAAGCAAAGAACTCTCAACCGACAACGCAGTCATGATTGGAATCGCAAGTGCGTTTGGTAGAAAAGCGCGAGTAAATTCCAAACGTCTAAAGGCCAAAGGAAACATGGAATTATAGTTATACCGACTCACAGTATTTTTTGTAAAAAATGCTGTAAATGCTATGCTCAATATATGGAAAACAGGAACAATATTCCCGAGAGCTTTTTGAAGCCGTATGACCCAAA
>CAYLXO010000028.1:0-7835 GCA_964387965.1 uncultured Candidatus Saccharibacteria bacterium | reverse complement strand
CGTGAACACATCCTCCTTGCAAAGCAGGTTGGAGTGCCAAAGATCATCGTGTTCCTCAACAAGTGCGACATGGTTGATGACAAGGATCTTATCGACATGGTTGAAGAAGAAGTTCGCGAACTCCTCGCCAAGCAGGGATTCGACAAAGACTGTCCAGTTATCCGCGGTTCAGGACTCAAAGCTCTCGAATCAGCAGACAACAACGACGAATGGGCAAAGAAAGTACTCGAGCTTGCTAACGCTCTCGACACATACATTCCTATGCCAGAACGTGACCTTAACAAGCCATTCCTTATGCCAGTAGAAGACATCTTCTCTATCGAAGGACGTGGAACTGTTGTTACAGGACGTATCGAACGTGGAATTTGTAAAGTTGGTGAAGAAGTAGAAATCGTTGGTATCAAAGACACAACAAAGACTACAATCACTGGTATCGAAATGTTTAACAAGAACCTTAAGGAAGGTATGGCTGGAGACAACGCTGGTATCCTTCTCCGTGGTCTTAAGAAAGAAGACATCACACGTGGACAGGTTCTTGCAAAGACAGGTTCAGTTACTCCACACTCAGAATTTGAATGTGAAGTGTACATCTTGAAAAAGGAAGAAGGTGGTCGTCACACTCCATTCTTCAATGGTTACAAGCCTCAGTTCTACGTTCGTACAACTGACGTGACTGGTGACGTTGTTCTCCCAGAAGGAAAAGAAATGGTTATGCCAGGAGACACAGTAACACTTAAGGTTAAGCTCGTTACTCCAGTTGCTCTTGAAGCTCAGCAGCGCTTTGCTATCCGTGAAGGAGGTAAGACTGTTGGAGCTGGAGTTGTAACAAAGATCGTTGCTTAGTTTCTTTGTTACTAACTCTTACAAAGTTTTGTTTTAGATTTCTGAAATAAAACTTTCCAATTACGTATATGGCTGATACAAAATCAACAACTAAAAAACCAAAAGCAGTGAAGGCAAAGTCTGGCGAAGGTTCAGGTGATGTCCGACTCCGCATCCGCGTACGAGCATACGAGAACAAAATTCTCGACAACTCAGTAAAGCAGATTATGGATACGGCTCTCCGACATGACGCTACGATCTTGGGTCCAACACCACTTCCAACTGAAATCAAGAAGTACACAGTGAACCGTTCACCATTCATCTACAAGAACACTCGTGAACAGTTTGAGATCCGCGTACATAAGCGCGTTATCGACATCTTGAATCCAGGTGCAAAAACAATCGAATCTCTCACAAACCTTTCTCTTCCTAGCGGAGTAGAAATCGATGTGAAGATGATGTAGGAAAATTACTAAATAATTCATGAACGTATGTGCGCCTTTTGCTAGTTGCACTACGCTCCGCTGAAAACTATGAAATTCATTCTAGGTACAAAACAAAAAATGACGGAGTACTTTGCCGAAGACGGCAAAGTATATCCGGCAACAATCGTATCTGCAGGACCAATCGTCGTTACTCAGGTAAAGACAAAGGAAACTGACGGATACACAGCTCTTCAGGTTGGATTTGGCACTCGTAAAGAGAAGAACATCACAAAACCTGTTAAGGGTCACATGGGCGAAGGATCATTTGCAGAACTCTCTGAATTTGTTGTGACTCCAGATATGGCAGGATCGATGAATAAGGGGGATGTCATCAAGGCTGATACATTTGCTCCAGGCGACACTGTTGTCGTTTCGGGTATTTCAAAAGCTAAGGGATTCCAAGGTGTTATTAAGCGCCATGGATTCGCAGGAGGTCCACGCTCACACGGTCAGAAACACTCTGAACGTGCTCCGGGATCTATCGGTGGAGGTCTCCGTGCTCGCGTTCCAAAAGGAATGCGCATGGGAGGTCGCACAGGTGGTGACCGTATTACAGTTCGCAATTTGAAAGTCTTGGCTGTCGACCTCGATACAAACACAATGCTTATTTCTGGAGCTGTCCCAGGACGCCGAGGAACTATGCTTGAGATAATCTCGAAGTAATATATGGAAACTACTGTATATAACAAGAAAGGTGAAAAGAAAGGTAGCCTCAAGCTCCCAGAAAAAGTGTTCGGACTTTCATGGAACGGAGATCTTGTACACCAAATCGTACATGCTATTACTGCAAACACACGCGCAGGTACTGCTGACACAAAAGGACGCAGTGAAGTTCGTGGAGGAGGTAAGAAGCCATGGAAACAAAAAGGTACAGGACGTGCTCGTCACGGATCTTCTCGCTCTCCAATTTGGAAGGGTGGAGGTGTGACACACGGACCGCTTGCAGAGAAAAACTACAAGCAGAAAATCAATAAGAAAATGTCACAGAAAGCTCTTGCCGTTGCTCTTTCAGCAAAAGCAAAAGCAGGACAACTTCTTCTCGTTGATGATATCTCAGTTGGTAAGGAAGCAAAGACAAGCGCTGCAGCAGAAATGATTCAGGCATTTGCAGGAGTCAAAGGTTTTGAGAAGCTCGCAAAAGCTCGCAAGCCAAAGGCAGTACTTGTTATCCCAAGCGTTGATACTGTTGTATCAAAGAGCTTCCGCAACATTCCACAAGTTGAACTCTCACTCGCAAAAGATTTGAACGTATTTGATGTGATGAACCGCGAATACATCATCATTGCTGGTGCAGATGAGTCGGTCGCAAGTCTTACAAAGCGTCTTGCATATTCCGCGAAGTAATATATGAAATCAATTCTTAAGAATCCACGTATTACAGAAAAAGCGACAGTACTTGCTGAGAAAAATGCATACACATTCAACGTTGATACGAAAACAACAAAGAATGAAATCATTAAAGAAATCAAAGCAAAGTATAAAGTTACTCCAGTTGCTGTTCGCATAGTTACTATTCCTACAAAGAAAGTAATGCCACGCACAAAAAACCAAAAGATCGGCACAAAAGGAGGAGGCAAGAAGGCGTACGTTTATTTGAAAAAGGGCGATAAGATCGAAGTCCTCTAGTTTTCTAAACTAGGAAATCTTTTACAGATATGAAATTCTACAAACCTACAACAAAATCACGTCGAGCAATGACAACCGTGACATACCGCGGAGTCATTACTCACAGTAAGCCTCACAAGGCGCTCACAAGCGGTGGAAAGCGCGACATGGGACGCAACAACTTGGGACGTATTACAGTTCGTCACAAGGGAGGAGGTAACAAAAAACTCTTCCGCGCAGTTGACTTCATGTTCGATAAGAAAAATATTCCTGCAAAGGTTGTTTCTGTTGAATACGATCCAATGCGTACATCATTTATCTCTCTCGTTGTATACCGCGATGGAGAAAAGCGTTACATGCTTACACCAAAGTCTGTTCGTCCAGGAGCAACATTCGTAGTTTCTGAAACTGCGCCAGTTGCAACTCCGAACCGTCTTCCACTTTCAAAGATTCCAGTTGGTACATTTGTGTACAACATTGAACTTAAGCCTCTCGGCGGCGCGAAACTCGTTCGCTCTGCTGGAAACTTCGCTCAGGTTGTTGCTAACGCAGATGGATACACTCTTTTGAAACTCCCATCTTCTGAAGTTCGCAAAGTTCCAGAAACTTGCTGGGCAACAGTTGGTGAAGTTTCAAATGAAGAGCACCACCTCGTAAATCTCGGAAAGGCAGGACGCTCACGTCATATGGGAATTAGACCAACAGTTCGTGGTACTGCCATGAACCCAGTTGACCACCCATACGGAGGAGGAGAAGGCCGACAGGGACGTGGAACACGCCGACCTAAGACCCTCTGGGGTAAGGTTACTGGCGGACGTAAGACACGTACACCAAAGAAATACTCAAACCACCTCATCGTATCTCGCCGAGTTACAGGCAAGAAGCGAAAGGGCTAAAAGTAAATCTAAAAAGAAAACACCCATCTCGGGTGTTTTCTTTTTGTTTGACATCCTAGCGTTCTGGGCTAGTATGAAAATGAACATTTTTTTACATAACCACAAAAACGCACAGGTATGGCAATTCAAAAATTCGGTAAGTATTTCCCGTATGTAGTGTACCGATACTACAACACCAACAGTGGTTGGGGACCACTCATGAAGTCTACAATAGACGAGATGCACATTTCACCGTTTTCGAACGGCTTCCACTATGGCCAGGCCATTTTCGAAGGTATGAAGTTTTTCTTCAACAGCAAAAACGAGGCGGTGCTTCTTTTGCCCGAGTTAAACGCAGAACGTTTCAACATTTCTGCAGATGCAATGTTGTTACCGCAAGTTGAAACCATGTATTTTGCTGAAGCAGTTGACGCTGCGATTATCGCAAACTTTGCTTCGTATCAACCTGAGAATCGTTACTATATCCGCCCGTTTATGGCAAATGTTTCTGAAGTACTTTCACCAGGAGCTGGAGAAGATTTCCTGTTTGTTGTTGGAGTCACTGGAATACATTTTGCTGAAGCTCCAATTGATGTATTTGTTTCGCAGGATGTCGCACGAGCTCATTCCGGAGGTGTTGGCTATGCAAAAGCCGCCGGAAATTATGGGGGAGTGTTAAGGTACGAGCATGGTATCAAGCAAAAAGGATACGGGAGTATTTTGTATCTTGATGCATTAACAAATTCTCGTATTGAGGAAGCCGGTACAATGACTCCTGTCTTTATTCACAAAGATGGTTTCTATCTTCCGCAAAAAACAGACACTATTATCGAATCAACCACAGCAAAGGTGCTTGAAATTATTGCCGAAGAAATGCAGAGGCGGTATGTTCGCAAAAGTCTTTTGATGAGGGAGGTGATAAGCACCATTAACAATGGAACATTGCTCGAGGCTGTCAGTCTCGGAACTGCATCAAATCTTGTTGAGTGGCAGTCGTTTACATACCGTGACAAGCAATATCCGCTCCCAAATGCATGCCAGTCAGGCAATATTGCTTCGCAAGTTCTTGCGCGCATGAAAGAATTACAAACGGGCGCACGGCCTGAATTTGTACGTATTATTGCACTGGACTCAGTGCCGGTATAATATTTTTCACTTACACCAAGTAAGAAAAGCTCTCCATTCGGAGAGCTTTTCACATTATGGTACAATTTTTAGGTGAAAAATCTCGAGAAAAAAGAGTCCTATATTGTGGGTAGAGCAACAAGTTTAAAGCATGCTGTTCGTGGAATGTTGCTCTTTACTCGAGTTACACCCAATTTTTGGTTTCATTTTGTAACATTTATTGTGTGTATTATTCTCGGCTTTGTTTTTTCTATTTCAAAAAATGAATGGCTTGCACTTATTATTGCAAATGGCTTGGTGATAGGGGCAGAAGCAATAAATTCAGCAATCGAGATTGATATGGATGTTACACACCCCGGATACAATCCAATGGTGCGTGATACGAAAGATATCGCAGCTGGCGCCGTTCTTATAATTGGAATTACCGCATATATAGTGGATGCAGTAATCTTATTGCCAAAAATTATTTGGCTTTTTGTGTAGAGTTTTGTCTGACAAACTTTTGAAACTCGTTTCCTTTTTCTTCAAAATTTTTCCAAACTGAATACGACGGTGAGGCAGTCGAGAGGAGGCAGATGCTTCCTTTTTTTGTATGAGAATATGCAAACCGTACGGCTTCGTTCATGCTCTTTGTTGAAAGCACGTTTAATCCTTTTTTTGATTTGAGCATCCTTTCTCCACTTGTAGGGAATAGCACTATATTTTTTATTTTGTATTTGCGAATTGTTTTTTCGAGATCTCGAAAATCATAACCGCGGTCTTCGCCTCCAAGGAAAAGTGTATCAACTTTTTTGAGCGTTTCAATTGCAGCAATTGCTGACTGAGGAGTTGTTGAGATTGCATCATCGTAGAATGTGATACCCATATGTGTACCGATATTTTGCAAGCGATGTGGAAGTGGTTTGAAATTTTCGATCGCTTTTTTAATTGCCGGCATTTGTATTCCAAGTGACTGCGCTGTAGAGATAGCAGCACGAATGTTTGCCTCGTTATGCTTACCTGCAAGTGGGATTTTTTTTGTTGGAATTTTTGCAGTAAACGGCGGAAGAATTTTTATATCAGTTGAACTTTGATATTTAAAAATATTCATTTTTGCGCCGTAGTACGCATCCAAACTTGCATGATAGTTCATGTGTTCAGGGAAAAGATTGAGTAGTAGCGCAACTGTCGGTGAGTATTCAATATCATCGAGCATGTAGCTAGATAGCTCAATTACAAAGATTTCACGTGGATCAATTTTCCCGAGCAGTGTTTCAAGCATTGGATTTCCGATGTTTCCAAGCAGTCGAACTTTTTTACCACCTGCTTTAAGCATGTCGTGGATGAGTGTTGTTGTGGTACTTTTTCCTTTTGTTCCAGTAATACCAACAGTCGTATTTGTGTTAAACGCAAAGAAAAGATTTGTTGCAGTCGTATACGCACCCGTTACCATGTGTTTTGGAATACCTGGAGTTTTTATGATGAGATCGTACTCCGACTGTCTTTTGAGATAGTTGCGATCGAGATCCTCATCGAGCTTACCAATTTTTATTTTTGGAAAGTATTTTTTTATAAATTGCTCACTTACTTTTCCTTCTTTTCGATAACCAAGAATTCCAATACTCTTTACGCCGAGAAGTTTGAATGGGGTTGGTAGTGTCGGCGCATGTTTAAGTGAAAGTACTTCGTGTACGAGAGCGTCACCGTTTTTGATTTTTTTGATCAATGTTTTTACAACAATGTCTTTACCATATGTTTTTCGTACGAGCCACAATGCCGCACGAGATTCTTCAAATGTTCCCACGCAGTCAAATGGTTTCATTTTGCCAAACCCTAAAAGGTCGCCATACAGTGGTACGAGCGTATCATCAGCAAGCATATTTTTGCCAAACATTTTTACAAGTTTTGTTTTTGGGATGAATGGTGCAAGCATCAAAAACACAAACGCGCACTTTGGACACTCGCCACACCACAGAGATGTTGTTCGTTCATAGAAAACTTTGAAATTTCGATTACAGCTCGTAAACGAATCAAAGTACTTTGGATAGCGTGCAAAAATCTGCGCGATGCGAATTTCGTACATTTGTCGCACGAGTGAAAAATATCGAATATCATTCGTAATGTATTTGCGGGTGTATTCTTGTACGAGCGCCTCAAATTCAGCAGATTTACTCCATTGATGGTTTATGACCTCTCCGTGATAGGTAAGATTGCCAAAGTTGCTAGAGTGTTCGTTCCCGACAATCACGTATTTTGCGCCACTTGCTAGTGCTCCAAAAAGTCCAGTAAAGGCAAAAATAGCTGAGATAGGAATGTGGCCATTGTAGGCACCTTCATGGTGCAAAAAGAGCTGAGAATCCAAAAAACGCTTGATTTTAAAGGATGGATTGCCGATTATATCAATAACATCGTTTACTACACGGTCCTCTTTTTGGGTTTCAAGCACAAAGGAAATAGGCTTGGTTGGTGTACTATTGCCAATTTTAGGCATCTCCTTTAAAAGCTCACTAACGACAATAGAGTCCTTGCCTCCACCGATCCCAACAAGTGCAGTATTGCCTACGGCAATGTGCGAGGGAGTAGGGGTAGCTTTTCCATAGGGGAATGAGGCAATTATGTTAGGGTCTAGGTTGTTTCGGTAGAGAAACTCTCCAAGACCTTTTTTGTATACGGTATTCCAAAATTCGGCTTGTTCTTTGCTTAGCGTAAACGGGGTTGTTATCTTTTTGGGGCAGTAAAGCTTGTAATAGCTTATTCCAAGAGCAAGAGAAAGTGGCTCAAGGAACTTGGCTGAGATTTCTTTACTTGCCTTAAGGGGGGATGGAAGAATAAGGGTTTCTGTAAAATAAAGGCTGTCTTTCCCCTTAAGATCAATAGAATATTGAAAGGTAAAACGGGTATTTGACTTATCCCCTTGGTAGCCCAAAAAGTTAAATTGTGTTGC
>CAYLXO010000027.1:0-7952 GCA_964387965.1 uncultured Candidatus Saccharibacteria bacterium | reverse complement strand
TGTCCGAAAATCATTTTGGAAAAAAATTAGAATCCCGCCGAAATCCCGCCCGCATTCCTCCCCAGACCCCTCCTGCGGGCGGGAAATCAGCCGAGGCAAGGCGAATCCATTCCCCCAGACAAATAGTTTCGCCTTGCCTCGTCCGCATTAGTATTTTTAATCATTTGGATTTTGCTCGAAATAGTTTCGAACTTTGTCCAACAAACACCGCATGAAAGTTGAGATAGGTTTTGTTCATGGACGATTTCAACCCCCACACAATGGGCATATTAGATATATACTTTCGGCTCTTGAAAAGAGAGAGCATGTTCGTATTGGTATTTGCACCCCAGAAATTTGCACACAAGAGGAAGCCGACCGCACAGGATATCCTTGTACAAAAGAACTAAACCCCTACTCATACGATGAACGTGTAGAAATGCTCACATCTGCACTACGCGAAGTCGGTGTAAATGATTCTTCATATTCATTCATCCCCTTTCCAAGTGATTACAAAAATATTGAAACCCTCTTACCAAAAGACACGCTTTTTTTTATAAGCAAAACAAGTGCTGATGATGACAAAAAAATCCGCGCGATTATAGATGCGGGTTTTAAAACCGAAACTCTTATCGATATCCCAGAAGGTACTCATCGTGAGCGGAGTGGTCATGTACGAGACCAGAGTGAAAACTGGGAAAACATAGTGCCAAAATCCATCGCTGATTACATTACATCGAAGAAATAGCCGGCTTTCGACTTTAGACTTTTTACTTTATACTACTTCCATGATCGAACAACAAAAGGGACTCATAGAAGAAAACGAGGAGCTTAAGAAACAAAACGCTGTAAAGAGTGACCTTATCTCTATTTCCGCACACCAACTTCGCACAAGTCTCTCTGCAATGAAATGGATTTTGAAAATGTTTTTGGATGGTGACTTTGGTGCGCTCAATCAAGAGCAGCAAAGCTTCATGAAAAAAGCGATGGAATCCGACGACCGCATGATCCGTCTTGTGAATGAAATGCTTTCAATAAACCATGCTGAAGATACACTTGAATCAATGCATCCCGAGCCTACAGACTTGGTAACGCTTATCGATGAAGTGCATTTTGATTTCATGGGTGAATCATACAAGCGCGGAATCGAAATCATCTTCTTGCGTCCAGATCACCAAATAAAAGAAGTAAATGTAGACAAGGAAAAAATTCGCGTTGTATTCCAAAACCTCATCGAAAACGCTATCAAATATTCAAATAGTGGCGGAAAGATTTTTATCAACGTCACAGAAAAATCAGATAGCATCGAAGTTTCTGTGCGCGATACTGGAATCGGTATTAGTGAAGCTGAACAACCAAACATTTTCGGCAAATTCTTCCGCGCAGACAATGCAAAAAAACAAGACGTTGTCGGCTCAGGACTTGGACTCTTTACGACAGCAAAAATTGTTGAAAAACATAACGGAAAAATCTGGTTTGAGAGCAAGGAAAATGAAGGAACGACCTTCTATGTTTCCTTCCCGAAGGGTACTAGTGTGTAGTAGCCCCCATTTTGGGCCTATGCTATAATTCTAGCGATCGAAAACGATTACGAACATAAGCAGTCTATACGCAAAAACAATGGCAAAGAAAATCCTAATAGTCGAAGATGATAGTTTCCTTCAGGGCCTTGCATCAACAAAGCTCGAAAAGGAAGGATTTGAGGTGAAAGCTGCATCAAACAGCGACGAAGCAACAAAAGTACTCACAAGTGATATGCCTGACATGGTACTCCTCGACCTTATTCTCCCAGGAACAGATGGTTTTGGAATCCTAAAAGGAATCCGTGAGAACCCAAATACAGCGAAGGTACCAGTCATCGTTTTCTCAAACCTTTCTGAAGACGCTGATGTAAAACATGCAAAAGACCTTGGTGCTACAGACTACATGGTCAAATCAAACTTTACTCTCGACGAACTCGCTGAACGCATAAAAGAAATCCTTAAGTAGAAATGAAAATGCCCCGCTTCTGTGGGGCATTTTTACTTTAAAAATAACATTACTACTGTGCCTTCCTGGCACGACGTTTGTCGCGTTCTTCGTTTTCTTCTCCACTGTCTGCAACATTTGAATTGCTTCTTTTTTTCTGTCTCTCGGCAATATTATTGACCGAGTCTTCGAATGCCTGCTGTTGTAGAGTTTTTTCTTGAACTAAAGGCTTTCCTGTGTTTATCTGTGTTTCCATATGCTGTAAATGTGCGTTAAACAATACCCTCAATATAAATTGAAAACTGCACTGTGTCAACAAATAACCCGTCCCTTATTTTTCTTGTATACTAAATACCTATGCATCTTACCGACAAGCTCGAAAACCATTTTCGAATTTCTGCCGAACAGAAAAAGGCGCTCTCTCATCTGTCACTAGAAACTATTCGAGATATCCTCTATTACTTCCCGACTCGCTATTCAAATATTTCTGAGATAAAACTTATTCGTGACGCGCGTGCTGGTGAACTTGTCACACTCTATGGAACGATTTCCGGACTTAAAACCAAAAAGGCTTTCAAGAGTAAGATGCCCATGGGAGAAGCAACGCTCACTGACACATCAGGAAGCATTAAGATACTGTGGTTCAACCAAGCATACATGGCACGTATGGTGTATGAGGGAGATACCGTCGAACTTTCGGGCAAAGTTGCGGATGGCAAACACGGTATATACCTTACAAATCCAGAACTTAAGGAAAAAAATGTTCTCCCGATTGATACCCATGGATCACTTTTTGGAGAAGACGCAGGAGAAGTATTTGGCTTTCCGGTATACCGAGAAACTCGAGGCATTACGAGTAAATTCATTTATCACACCATCCAAAAAATCTTTAAATCGGGCATTGTTCAAGACATCCCCGATTACATACCAGAGTCCATTCTAAAAAAATACAATCTGCCAAAACTATCTACTGCCCTTATATGGATACACGCGCCACAAAAAGAAGATCATGCGACATCTGCACGAAAACGTTTTGCATTCGAAGAAGTTTTTTTTGTTCAACTCGCACGCAAAATCGATAGAGAGAATTATGAAAAAAACAAATCATACGCAATAAACTACGACAAGAATGATATCGAGGATTTTGTGGAGCGTTTTCCATTCAAACATACACAAGCACAAACTCGTGCAATAGAGACAGCATTGTCTGACATGCAGGGAGATCATCCAATGGCACGCCTTTTGGAGGGAGATGTCGGTAGCGGAAAGACGGCAGTTGCTGCAACACTCTCGTATGCGACCATTAAGACACGTCCTGACGGAAAAAGTTTTGGGAATCTTCAGGTGGCGTACATGGCCCCTACCGAAATTCTAGCAACGCAACATTTTGAAAATTTTATTCAGTATTTTAAACATACAGGAATTTCTGTGGGGCTTATCACAGGGTCTGGTTGTAGAAAATTTCCTACAAAAGTAGCAAGCGCCCGCGAACCATGGACAAATATCTCCCGCTCACAACTTTTAAAATGGGTCGCAAACGGTGAAATCCCTATTCTTATCGGCACTCACGCACTGATTCAAAAATCAGTTGTGTTCAAACATCTAGCGCTTGCAATCATCGACGAACAACATCGCTTTGGCACTATGCAAAGAAAAAAACTAGTCACAAAAGAAGGTTTTGCTCCTCACCTTCTCTCAATGACTGCAACGCCAATCCCCCGTACTCTCGCACTTACAATTTATGGTGATTTGGATTTATCGCTTCTTGATGAAATGCCAGCCGGTCGCAAACCTATCATTACTGAGATAGTACTTCCCGCTAAACGTGATGACATGTACGAAAAAATTCACGCAGAACTTCTAATGGGCAGACAGGCATATATCATCTGTCCACGCATCGATGAACCTGATCCAAAAAAAGAACTCGCCCTACAAGCAAAATCGGTTACAGCCGAAGCAAAGCGTTTAAAAGAAAAAGTGTTCAAACAATACCGTATTGGCATACTCCATTCGAAAATGACACCTGCAAAAAAAGACGAGATTATGGAAGCGTTTTCAAAACATGAAATTGATATTTTGTGTGCGACGAGTGTTGTAGAGGTTGGCGTGAATGTACCAAACGCGACTGTGATAGTCATCGAAGGGGCAGAACGCTTCGGTCTTGCTCAGCTTCACCAGCTCCGTGGGCGTGTTATACGCGGGACTCATCAAGCATATTGTTATCTTATGCCAGCCTCTACTGGAGACACAGCCCTTAAGCGTTTAAAGGCACTTAAAGAGGCGAGAAATGGATTTGAGCTTGCCGAGCTTGATTTGTCCCTTCGAGGAGCCGGCGAGCTATCTGGTGTAAAACAATGGGGTATCACAGACCTTGGTATGGAAGCAATAAAAAATATTAAAATGGTAGAACTTGCTCGCACAGAAGCTATCGCACTTATTGAAAATGATCCTACCCTCGCACAACATTCAAAAATAAAAGAAATCGTTGAATCCAAATCTGGATTACTTCATTTTGAGTAACCTATCTAAAAAGCGCCCCTGTGGGCGCTTTTTAGCAATCTTTTTCTTTTTTCAAAACGTATTCGTTCAACTTTTTGAGTTCGTCTTTATAGTGCATATTGTGCTCATAGTGAACACCGATAAGTACGGCAATACAAATAGCAAGAAGTGTAATGAGCATAATCATAGAACCGAAAATATTTGCTTCTTGTTGCCATTTGTCTGCACTTACATCAATTCCAACGATTCCGGCAAGTTCCCCATTGTTCCATACTGGAGCGTATGCTGAAATCCAACGTCCCCATTCGTCACTATACGGACCTTCCACAAAGGGTGTTGCTGTCTGATAATTATCAAATTCAAGTTTTGATGTATCTTCGTATACCTGTCCTGGTGGAGAATAATCCTCGCTTGTTGGTGGCTCTGAATCAGCAAGAAAGACGAGTTTTGTCCCATTTGAACGCTGGTAATACACGAATCGTGATCCGGTATTTACATTGTGTAAATTATACAAACTTTGTTTTATACGATGATATGCAGGCGTATTAATATCTTCTTCAGTACCTTTGAGAGATGCAATATCTGCACTGTTTGTCATAAGTGCAATAGTCTGCGCTCGTGACAACAACTCATCTCGCATGTTCTGATCAAGTACCCCATATGAGTAGTGGGAGAAAAACTTTCCTATTGCGATTGATACGACAATAGCGACGACGACTATCCCCCATCGTCTAAAAAAATGCATCATTTTTTTTCCTTCTTCTGTCATGTAGAAATTTGCTATCTAATTATAGCACTCTGCATTTTCTATAAAAGGAGTTTTGCACAGTTTTACTTTCTTGGCTCTTTTGTCGCAAAAGCACGTAAGTCAACAACTTCATCAGTCTCATCTACAATTTCGCCAACGAGCTGTTCTAATACATCTTCAAATGTCACCAAACCAGCTGTTCCACCAAACTCATCTTGAACAATTGCCATATGATTGCGAGTAGACAAAAAAAGTGCAAGTAGATCGTCAACACGTTTTTTTTCATTAACAAATACCGGAGCAGACATAAATAATGAGACGAGCTCGCTATCATTATCTTTAGCAAGGGCAGTTAGGAGCTTGCTCGTTTGTACCACTCCTACAATTTTATCGATAGTTTCATCAAAAACAGGGTACCGCGAGTACGGCTTGTGAGTAATCACAACGGCTATTTCTCGTGTCGTTTTTCCAGCCGGCAAAGCCTCTATTACTGTACGTGGTGTCATAATATCTCGCGCAGTTAAATCATTGAGTGTAAATACTCTATGGATAAGTTCTTGTTCATCTTTTTCGATTGAACCTTCTTGCTGTCCCATTTCAGACAGCATCTTAAGCTCGTCTTCAGAAATGATTTTTCCTCTCTTCATAAACCCCCTCATAATTCGTTCCACGATATATGTGATCGGAGAAAATAGCTTTGTAAGAATATATACAAATGGAGCAAACGCGAGAGCTATTGGTTTTGAATAATTTTCTCCAAGCAGTTTTGGTAACAACTCACCAAACAATATAATAAGTGCGGTTAGCACTGAAGAAATAATTCCAATTACTTCGTTACCATATAAATGTGCCGCGACAAAACCTACGAAAATTGAGCCAATAATAGTTATTGCATTACTTAAAATAACCAAGGTGATGATCGTATGTTGAATATTTTCTTTAACTAAAACCAGTGCTTTCGCTCCAGTCTTTGATTGTTGTTTTAGGAGCTTTGCTTGCGCTAAAGAGACTGTAAAAAAAGCCGCCTCAAGACAGGAACAGAAGGCATCTGCAATCACGACAAGTGTTATAGCAACAATAAGTTGTGTCATAACTTCATACTAGCACACTATAAAAGGGGTGTGTGGTAAAACATACCTTGCTCGGACATATCAAAAATAATAAATACATTCACTATTTTTTATCTTGTCGTCAGGCGTAAATTTCTGCTGAAATTTACGCCTGACCCTGCCTCACGCCGTCGCGTTCCGGCTCGGACACTTGTCATCACAAATATTTTCTCGCCGTCGCTCGAAAATTTCGCGACCCCGACTCGACTGTTTCGCTTGCTAGCGAAACATGTCTCCGTCTCGGACAAGTATCGAAAACACTGAATAAATTCAATGTTTTCTATCTTGTCCGCCCTCTTGGATTCGAACCAAGGACCCCAGAGGTATAAAGTTTACTTTATAAAAACATCGTTCGGAGATTATGCTTGAGTATGAGCGCAGTGAAGCATTTCACTGTCCGCCCTCTTGGATTCGAACCAAGGACCCCAGAGGTATAAGCTCTGTGCTCTAACCAACTGAGCTAAGGGCGGACAGTGAAATTTTCATTTGTTTGCACCCATACTCAGACACACCTCCTCTCTCCTTTTTATAAGCTCTGTGCTCTAACCAACTGAGCTAAGGGCGGGTTGGTACATGCATACTAACAAAAAAGTTCCCGTTAGGGAACTTTTTTGTGTTTATGCTACTTTTGCAACCTCTTTCACAATATCGTCTTTCTTTTTAAGCTTGATACCGTGAGCCTTGATTATCTCTTCATACTCAGGCTGTTCGAGTGTTTCTACTTCCATAAGTTTTAAAGCTATTGCATCAAGGGCTTTACGGTGGTCGTGCAATACTTTTTGTGCGCGAACAAGATTTTCATCCATGATACGTTTGACCTCAGCATTTACTTTTGCGTGCGTTGCTTCGCTCATATCTCCATCTGCACCTTGTCCTCCGAACATTGTTCGTCCACCATCGCTTTCAAGTGCGACAGGGCCGATTTCGTCGCTCATTCCCCATCGTGTTACCATCGCGCGAGCAAGTCCTGTTGCAACCTGAAGGTCGTTTGATGGACCTGTAGTTATATCTCCAAAAATCATTTTTTCTGCAGCAAGTCCTCCAAGCGCCATCGCGATATCATCAAGGAATTCACTCTTTGTCTGAAGCTTGCGCTCCTCAAGTGGAATCTTGAGTGTATATCCACCAGCTCGTCCACGTGCAACAATTGAAACCTTGTGCACTGGATCAGCATGAGGGAGAACAGAAGCGACAAGCGCATGTCCACCTTCGTGATACGCAGTCACTTTCTTTTCTACGTCAGTAAGTAAGTGACTCTTGCGCTCTGGGCCAAGCATGACTTTTTCAATTGAACGAACAAGATCAAACTGTGAAACCTTTTTGCGATTTTCACGTGCTGCAAGAATTGCACCTTCGTTCATAAGCGAAAAAAGATCAGCTCCTGAGAATCCACTTGTACGTTCTGCAACGATTTTAAGATTTACATCTTCTGCGAGTGGCTTTTTTCGCGCATGAATTTCGAGTATTGCTTCACGGTCTGCACGATCTGGAAGATCGAGCACTACGCGTCTATCAAAACGTCCTGGGCGAAGCAATGCTGGATCGAGCACATCACTTCTGTTTGTTGCAGCCATCACAATCACTTTGTCGTTTGGTTCGAACCCATCCATTTCAACAAGAATCTGGTTTAGAGTCTGTTCACGTTCGTC
>CAYLXO010000026.1:0-7954 GCA_964387965.1 uncultured Candidatus Saccharibacteria bacterium | reverse complement strand
AAGCGACCATGAAGACATTCTGTATGCCGAGTCAAACAATATTGATGTTATTGTGACCGATCACCATATTTCCCACGAAACACTTCCAAAAGCATTTGCTATCGTAAATCCGAAAATAGGCGATACATATCCAGAACCGATGCTCTGCGGTGCAGGAGTGATGTTTAAATTCGTGCAAGCATTTCTTTTTAAATATGGAGATTACTTTTCAATAAAAAAAGGGTGGGAGAAATGGCTTCTTGATATGGCAGGTCTTGCAACACTTTCTGACATGGTCCCGCTTGTCGGTGAGAATCGAGTGATTGCATATTTCGGTATGCATGTACTTCGTAAGTCTCCTCGACCCGGTCTTACACAACTTCTTCGATTGTTAAAAATAGATCAACGAACGATTACCGAAGATGATATTACATTTATGGTTACTCCTCGTATCAATGCTGCATCTCGCATGGATTCTCCAATGCGTGCATTTGAATTATTAAGTGAAACTGATGTAGTGAAGGCTGGGACTCTTGCTACTCATCTTTCAAAAATAAATGATGAACGAAAAGTACTAGTCGCGCATATTATGAAAGAGGTGAAACATACTCTTTCTGAAAGAGAGATAGGTCCAGTAATAGTAATTGGTAATCCCTCATGGCGTGTTGGCGTTCTTGGAATTGTTGCTGGGAAAATATGTGAAGAATACGAACGACCAGTTTTTGTATGGGGAAGACAAGGAGACGGCGATGAAGCTATTTTGAAGGGGTCATGCAGGTCTGACGGTTCAATCAATGTTGTTACCCTTATGGAAGAGGCACGGGAACATTTTGCAGATTATGGAGGGCACGAGCTTGCGGGAGGTTTTTCTGTTAAACCCGAGGCGATTCATACATTGGAAGAAAAGCTTATAGATATTTTTCATACACATAAAAAAGACACAAATGAAAAAACACACCACATTGATACCGAGCTCGGGCTTTCGCATGTAAATGAGTCGGTTTCAAAAATAATTGAGAGTATGCAACCATTCGGTTTGGGTAATCCGAAACCGACGTTCCTTTTTCCAAATGTACAAATCAAAAAAACAAAACAATTTGGTAAAGAAAAAAACCATCTTGAAATTATCGTTCGAGACGATAGCGGGGAACGTACAGCGATTTCATTTTTTGCAGACAGTGCATCATTTTCAAAAGTGATCGAAGAAAACGATACGGCGCAATTAGTTGCCACCCTTGAAAAATCATTTTTTGCAGGACGGACTACTTTCCGGCTACGAATTGTTGATATACTATAAGCCTATGGACGGAATTATCGTATTTACTGATGGGGCATCACGAGGCAACCCTGGACCGGGGGGTTGGGGAGCGATCGTAGTATCAAAAGAAGGTAAGGTCACCGAACTTGGTGGGCGAGAAGATCATACAACAAACAACCGTATGGAGCTTACTGCAGTGCTCTCTGCACTTACATTTATTGAAGATAGAAAATTAGAGGGCGTTGTTCATGTACATACAGATTCTGCGTATGTTTTACAAGGAATTACAGGATGGGTATATGGCTGGGAAAAAAATGGATGGAAGACAAAAGACGGCAGTGATGTACTCAATCAAGACATATGGAAAGAACTTGGCGCGATAGCGTTTCGTATGAAAGCAAAGCGAGTAATTGAATGGATAAAAGTGAGCGGTCATGTGGGACATAGAGGCAATGAACGAGCTGACGCCATTGCGACAAGTGCCGCAGATAAAGGTGAACAAATTCTATTTACTGGCTCGATTTCAGATTATGAGGCGCTTATCGGAGGATCACTTTTTGATTTTGAACAAGGAAGTGATGCAAAGAAAAAAACGAAATCGAACAAATCTAAAATAGCCTATTCGTATGTTTCGGTAATCGGTGGTGAAGTACTGACTCATAAAACATGGCCGGAATGTGAGTCTCGCGTAAAAGGAAAACGCGGAGCACGATACCAGAAAGTTTTTTCAGCTGAAGAAGAGCGTGAACTTGTCGCCGAATGGTCAAAAGACTCTTAACTACACTTGATAGTATTTTACTTTCGGTACTGCTCGGTACCATTCTCGGTATTTTGTACGGCTCACTCGCACCTATTGCTCCATGGATTCACATTATGATTCTTGGAGCGATTTTTATTTTTTGTGGGTATTCATTGATAAGAAAAAATAAACGTGCTGTCGTCTTTGTGTGTATTGCCTCATTTTCTTTTCTTTTTGGGTATGAGCGATTTGTATTGTCTCTTCCTGATATGCGGGGTAGTGAGTCATATGTAGGAGAAAAAGTTCTTTTTCAAGGAGTTGTTATTGAGGAGCCCGACGAGAAGGAGTATGGCGTACAATTTGTTCTTGATGTTGGTCGGTATAACATTCTTGTCTCGACAGACGCTAGCACAGATATCGTATACGGAGATGAGGTAACAGTACGAGGTACAGTATTGTTGCCAGAAAACTTTAAAACAAATCAAGGAACAGACTTTGACTACGTTTCATACTTATATAAAGACAATATTGTGTATCGTATGCAATCAGCCGATGTACATGTACTTTCGCACGATAATGGCAACGCACTTATTGCAAAGCTTATCCCCGTAAAAAATTGGGTTGTTCGTGGATTCCATTCTGTATTTCCCAAGAATGAAGCCGATTTACTTGCAGGATTAAATCTCGGAGAAAAAAGTGCCATTGATGCGCAGTTTCGTGACGACTTGATAACGACAGGTACGATTCATATGATTGCTCTTTCAGGGTATAACGTCACGATTATTGTGAGTGCACTGCGTGAATTTTTTGTAGATATTCTTGGGCTTTCAGTGTATACAGCGAGTATTATGGGTGGGATTGGCGTTGTGCTTTTTGTCATACTCACAGGATTACAATCATCAGCAGTCCGAGCAGGAATTATGGCACTTATTGGCATAATTGCGCGTACAGAAGGACGGCCATACCACGTATTTCGAGCGCTACTTTTTGCGGGATTTTGTATGCTCATGTGGAATCCAAAATATCTTATGTACGATGTTTCATTTCAATTATCGTTTTTGGCAACGCTCGGGATAATTTTTATTACACCACTTCTTGAGCGAAGGTTTGCACGCATACCGAAGAAATTTTTATTTATTATTCCACTCCGTGAAGCGCTTGCTGTGACACTTGGAGCACAGATAGCAGTCCTCCCATTTATTGTGTATACCATGGGCACACTTTCGCTTATCGCGCTTCCTGCAAATATAATTATTTTGCCAGCAGTTCCGTATACGATGGGTTTTGGGTTTCTTTCGGGGCTACTTGGTACGATAAGTCACACCTTTGCATATCCATTTGTACTAGTTACACATGGATTGCTTTCGTATATTACATATCTCGTTGAATTTTTTGCGGATGTACCGTTTGCATCGCTAGTGATAAAGCATATCCCACTTTCGCTGTGTCTTGGGATATATGCACTCCTTATATATTTTGTATCAAGAGGGTGGTATAAAAAATCACACACATAGTAATGTGTGTGATTCGAAAGTGCAGATTATTGATGGAAACGTTTTTCGACTGTATTCCAGTTGAGATTCGCAAAAACATCTTCCACATACTGTTTTTTGCCACTTGGTTGGTAGTCCGCAACATATGAGTGTTCCCACATATCGATTGCAAGAATTGGTGTGAGTGATTGCAAATGGCCAAGGTGCTGTTCGTCTACCCATTGCATGAGCATGTGACCAGACGTTTCATCTTTGTAGAGCATCGCCCAGCCAATTCCGCGAGTCATACATACTGCTTTCATTCGAGAAAGAAATGCATCAAATGATCCCCACTCTTTTTCAATTGCACTTTTTAATGCGCCATCGCCAAGCGGGCTTGGACCACCCTCAAATGATGCGAAGTATATTTCATGATTTCGCATACCATCATATTCAAATGCGAAGCGACGCTGTAGTTCACCGAGTTCGTAAGCCCATTTTTCGCTGTCTTTAGAAAGTTCAGCGATTTGATTTTGAATATAATTAGCAAACTTAACATACCCTGCGTACAGTTTAAGATGCTCTTCGATATTTTTTATTGAGATACCTTTTAGTTCTGGTATTTGAAATGTTTTTGCAGTAAAAAAGTCAGCCATAGGTTCAATATAAATTAGCGCGTATAATGTAAGAGTATACCATGAATAAAAATAGGATTATTTTGGTACTCTCGTTGCTTTCCATTTGTATATATGCGGGTTTTGCTCGTGCCGAAAAAGCACTTGTTGTTTCGTTTTTAGATATTGGTCAAGGAGATGCGATATATATCGAGGCACCAAATAGTAACCAGATGATTATTGATGGTGGGCCAGGCCACAATTTGTCCCATGCACTCTCAGATGTTATGCCTTATGGAGACAGGTCTATAAACGTGCTAATGGTTACCAACCCAGATACTGATCATTACGCAGGATTTTTAGATGTGCTCAAAGAATATGATATCGGTGCTGTTATAGAGCCAGGCACCGTATCGCACAGTAAGACATATGAAAAACTAGAACAAAGTATCGCTACAGAAAATATTCCTGAGCTTATTGCGAGAAAAGGCATGACGATTGATTTGGATAGAGAACATGGCGTGCGTTTTACTGTGCTTTTTCCTGATAGAGATGTCCACACATGGAGTACAAATGACGGATCTATAGAGGGAATACTTTCGTATGGAAAAACAAAAATATTTTTTACAGGAGATGGAACAAAAAAGACTGAAGGAATTATTCTTTCAGGTAATACACCTGATGTGTTACGAAGTGATATTTTAAAAGTTCCACACCATGGTTCAGCAACGAGTTCAGGAGAATCATTTGTTAAAACAATTGCCCCAAAGTGGGCAGTAATATCGGCAGGAGCAGGAAATACATATGGACTTCCAAAACAAGTCACACTCGACACTCTTTCACGTAATGCAATAGATGTCATCCGAACAGACAGGGAAGGCACAATTACGTTTACATCTAATGGGATACAATTTGTTCGAGTAAACTAAAACCCTCGGTATATCCGAGGGTTTTAGTTTTTATTTTTTATTGGATAACTCCAGCTTTCTTAAGTGCTGCGTATGCTCCCAATTTGTTGATAGTGCGGAGTCCGCGAGTTGATACTGGGAGAACGAAAGTTTTGTTAAGTTCTGGAACAAAGATTCGGCGCTTGTGGATGTTTGAGTACTTGCGAACGATTCCAGTAGGATTGAATTTCGTAGCACGAGTACGGTTGGAATATCCGCCAGCCATCTTTGAACTCTTTTTAGTTATTGCGCATGTCTTTGCCATATGTGTTTGCGAGAAGCATGCTATCATAGAGATACGATTTGGGCAAGTCCCCAGTCGTATCTATTCTATATGTCATTCGTAAACGGACTTTTTTATATCATTGTTCTTATTATGTCAGTCGTGGTTCATGAGGTGGCTCATGGGTTTGCTGCAGACAGCCAAGGGGATCCAACCGCCCGATACGCAGGAAGACTGAGCCTTAATCCACTTCGACATATCGATATGGTGGGGTCAGTGATTTTGCCGCTTATTCTTTTGTTTTCAGGATCGTCGTTCCTCGTTGGGTGGGCACGCCCTGTCCCATATGATGAGCGCAACCTCCGAAACAAAAAATGGGGGACAGTGCTTGTTGCTGGGGCAGGAATACTCTCAAACTTCGGTTTGGCCCTTATTTTCGGGCTCGCAATACGATTTTCTGGGTTTTTGGGAGCATTTGCGACACCATTCGTTGCTATCGCGTCTGTCATCACCTTTTTGAACCTCTTGCTTGGTTTCTTCAATCTTATCCCAGTGCCACCACTTGATGGTTCAAAAATCCTCTTTGCTCTTCTTCCACATCGTACACATAAGTTTCAAAAGATGGTTGAGTATATGTCGTTGCCACTCCTAGTTCTTTTTATCTTCTATCTTTGGCCACACATCCTTGCGCCACTTATCGGCAAGTTGTTCCTTGTTCTTACAGGTATAACACTCGGATAGCTAACTAGTATAAAGCTTGCAATTTCAAGACTTTACTTGTATAGTACTGCCCACTGGTTCTTACCCCTAGATCGGATTCCTAAAGTCTATGGATTTCGAGTTGCACTAGAGAGTTGAGCTAGAATTTCAATAATATTTATTTATGCCAACAATCAATCAATTATCAAAGCGTGGCCGAGTAAAGGTCAAGCAAAAAGCAAGAACTACAGCACTTGCGCGTGGTTTTAACGTACTTAAAAACCGTCCGGTTATTTACCCTGCACCATTTAAGCGTGGTGTGTGCGTAAAAGTTACAACTACAACTCCTAAGAAACCTAACTCAGCGCTCCGTAAAATCGCCCGCGTACGTCTTTCAAACGGAATGGAAGTTACAGCATATATCCCAGGAGAAGGACACAATCTTCAGGAACACTCAGTTGTGATGCTTCGAGGAGGACGTGTTAAAGACTTGATCGGGGTTCGTTACCACATTGTTCGTGGACGTCTTGATGCAGCCGGTGTTGAAAAGCGCCGTCAGAGTCGCTCATTGTACGGAAATAAGAAGCCAAAGGCAGGAGCAAAGAAGTAATATATGCGACGACCAGTTAAGAAACGAAATATGCCTAAGCCAGATATCAAGTTTGGCTCAGAGCGTCTCGAAAAGTTTATCAATAACGTTATGTGGAGCGGAAAGAAAGAAATTGCTCGCAAAATCGTTTACGATGCACTTGATATAATTAAAGACAAAACAGGAAAGGAACCGCTTGAAGTATTCGACGAAGCAATCCGCAACGTTGGTCCTGCAATCGAAGTTCGCTCACGCCGTGTTGGAGGAGCAAACTATCAGGTTCCACGCGAAGTTCGCCCAGAACGAAAGCAAGCTCTCGCATTCCGTTGGATCTTGGAAGCCGCACGCGGTGGAAAAGGTAAGCCAATGAGCGAAAAGCTCGCAGCAGAACTTATGGCGGCTTTCAATAACGAAGGTGCAGCTATCAAAAAGCGCGACGATACAAAGAAGATGGCAGAATCAAACAAAGCATTCGCCCACCTTGCTTGGTAACATTCAAAATCAAAAACCACAGTCCATTTGGATTGTGGTTTTTGCATTGTGTTTAAATGCGTGGTTATATAGAGATAACTAAAAATGTTACTTATGAAAGCAATTACTGTTGCCGAGCACGCTGGAGAACACAAGGCTCATTTTGAGGCCATACCAGCAGCATTTGTTACCGGTTACCTAAAAGAAAATGCATTGGTCAACTTTTTTAACCTTTATCCCAGGGAAACCTTGTCCCTGAAAGAGAAGGTAGTTGTAAATAATTCTAATGCTTCAGGGCAAACAACATACACCGCAAGCTTTGTAGAGTTCCCAGACTGTTCTGAAGCTGGAGATACAAACGACAGTGCTGTATTCAATTTGTTAACCAAACATGCAGAGGATAAATATGATTTACTTATTCTCGTAAAGTAAAAACCGCCCTGGTTGGAAATTTCCGCCTTGGCGGATTTTTCTTGCAAAAAACATACTTATTTTGTATAGTTTGCTCACATTGAGACGTCGGTGTCTCTTTTTTTAATATAGTGCCTTTAGTTAATTATTATTGTTTATGGAACGAGATTATCCACTAGAGAAAGTAAGAAATTTTGGAATTGTTGCCCACATTGATGCGGGTAAGACAACTACGTCAGAACGTGTGCTCTTTTATACTGGTGTGTCACACAAAATTGGTGAAGTTCACGAAGGTGAAGCTGTGATGGACTGGATGGAGCAGGAACGAGAGCGTGGTATTACAATTACTGCAGCTGCTACTACATGTTTTTGGACACCGACATATGCAAACAAAGATGACAAGAAATTGAAGCACCGCTTCAACCTCATCGACACTCCTGGGCACATTGACTTCACTGTGGAAGTGAAGCGTTCACTCCGCGTACTCGACGGAGCTGTTGTGGTATTCGACGGTGTTGCCGGAGTAGAACCACAGTCAGAAACAAACTGGCG
>CAYLXO010000025.1:0-8137 GCA_964387965.1 uncultured Candidatus Saccharibacteria bacterium | reverse complement strand
CAGTTGGTTAGAGCGTAGCACTCATAAAGCTAAGGTCGGAGGATCGTTCCCTCCCATCGACACACTATTACGTGGATAACTGCTTGCAGGATGATTGCGGAATAGTATGACCAATACAAGCTTACTTGTCCCTTGGTACATGCAGTCGTAGCTCAACTGGTTAGAGCACTCGCCTGTCACGCGAGAGGTTGCGGGTTCAAGTCCCGTCGACTGCGCATAAAACAGTTTGGCCCCAACATGAAAATGTTTGGGGCCTTACTGTTTTACCGCAGGCGCGGGACTTGAAAGCCAGAGGCGCGAAGCCGTCCGTAATCGGGCGTTGCCGAGACAGGGTCGTGAAAGTTTTGTTTTAATAAACAAAACTATTCCTGACCAAGTCCCATCTAATATATGTTAAAATTCATGAATGTCAGTTTACGAAATTTTAGGAATTTTATCACCAGTCGTAGCTTCAATTGGATATATCCCATACATACAGGGACTAATAAAAGGAAAAAATCGACCACATCCTTTTAGTTGGTTACCGTGGTCAATTATCGGACTTATAACACTTATTACATATACCGGCGTTGGCGCTACAGATACTCTACCTTTAGCAATACTGAATTTTATTGGCCCTACTTTAGTTGTTTTACTTTCACTAAAATATTTTAAGAGTGTTCAATCACGTTTTGATTACACTTGTTTGTATACGAGCTTGTCGGCGATTGTTATTTATGTAATTTTTCACGATGCTACAGTAGCTTTGACTATTAATTTACTGGGAGATCTTGTCGCACATCTACCAACTATTAGACAGGTATATCTTGATCCATATTCAGAAAATATGTACACTTGGATATTTTTTGCATTAGGAAATTCACTTTCTATCTTAGCTATCCGACAGTGGAGTTATGGTGTAGCAGTATTTCCTGTATTTTTAACAATCGCTGCTTTTATTGTTGTCATGTTTATTGCAGTAGGTCGTTTGAAAAATGACTGAAATTTTAGTATCATCGGCGTTAGAAAAGTAAGCTTTGCAATTAATAATGAATAATTAAGGATCAATAATGAACCAAATTCTTAATTGATAATTATTAATTAAGAATTTGGGCCTATATTGCCGTCATAGCTTAGTGGTAAAGCACTGTCTTGGTAAGACAGAGACCATGAGTTCAATCCTCATTGACGGCTCCAGTAAGATTACATCAAAATACAACCATTGTTACTTTTAAAAGTGGTTGTATTTTAATATAATGTAAGCATGCCTAATCCTAAAAGACCTCGTATGTTGTGTTTAAATTGCCATAAAGAAACAGCACGCTTTGGCTATAAATACTGTAGTAATGCATGCCAGCTTCAATATCAACGTTCAATTTTTATTAAAAAATGGAAAGAAGGCAAGATTCACGGCTTACAAAATACAGGAATTGTTTCTACGAGTATTAAAATATATTTGAGGGAAAAATTTGATGATAAATGTTGTTTGTGTGGTTGGGCAGAAGTTAATAAAGTAACAGGAAAAGTTCCACTTGTCGCTGATCATATTGATGGTAACTGGAAAAATAATGTAGAAAGTAATCTTCGCTTAATTTGCCCAAATTGTGATTCATTAACTGCTACCTATTCTGGTTTAAATAGAGGAAATGGAAGAAAGAATAGAGTTGTAAGTAAAAGAATCAAAGAAGCTAGACATTTAATAAAAAATAGATAATTTTGCCACCTTAGCTCAGTTGGTAGAGCGATGGTATCGTAAACCGTAGGTCCCCGGTTCAATCCCGGGAGGTGGCTCAATAAGCAAAACAGTAGTTTTGCAATTAAGAATTAACAATGAATAATTATGAATGGAATACCGAATTCAAAATTAATATATGAACAATCAAGAAAAATTAGAATTAGTTTTACCATCAGAAAAATATAAGGAAAGTTTTTTGAATGTGTTTAACGAATATACAGGTGATGAAATTAAAGATCATTTTAATTTATCAAAATTTGATCCTGATTTTTCAAAATTTTTAGAAAATTTAAAAAACGAGAGAGAAGGAAAATATCTTAAAGAAGGTTATGTCCCACAAACAATATATTGGTTGGTAAAAGGGGATAGATTTATCGGCAGGGTAGGTATACGACATAAACTTACAGAAAAGTTGAAAATAGTTGGAGGGCATCTTGGTTATGCAATACGACCTAGTGAAAGAGGGAAAGGATATGGATCTTTAGCTTTGACTCTAGGATTACCTAAAGCAAAAGAATTAGGGTTAGATTCAGTGCTTATTACATGTAAATCTACTAATATTGCATCTAAGAAAATCATTGAAAAGCACGGTGGAGTATTTGAAGGGTTGACTCCATTTGAGGATGCCGACATGCTCCGCTATTGGGTAAAAACATAAAGATAGTTGTGCTTGCCAAAATTCATAAAGTGTTGTAGTTTACATATATCGTACACTAAAAACAACGAATATGAATCTATTTAAGCTTTTAAAGCTTGGAGAACCAGGCTTACGTAGTTTCGTTATAAATGAAGACGGAACTTTCAACATTCATAATATCGCACAAGGTATCAGCGATATTGCATTTCATAGTGGCAATATGAATGCCACAATAAAAGACCTGCTCCCCCAGTATGAGAAGGGGAAACAGATTATTTTAATTGGTACCAATGGGTACTCACAAAACAACGACAGGCAAAATGTGGCCGCGTTCACATTGGGTTTTGTAGGAAATAATGACTTTGCTTACAAAATTACAACCGGTGTATCTATTATGCCTCATGCCTCTTTTGTAACCCAAAAAGGAGAGACACCAGCAGAACTTCAAAGCGAGCCTATGGGCTTTCATGCTTTGATCCTTTCTATCATGAAAGCAAATGGGTATGATTGCATTCCGGCGCAAAATTAGTGCACCAAGCACTTACTATAAAAAAGCGGTACAAGCTGTATCGCTTTTTTATTTGGGTTTATTCCTGTTATAGTACAAAAACAGATGGATACCGAATCAATCGACAAACGAATAGCTGAAATCGAAGCAAGCATGGTTAGTGCGGATTTTTGGAGTGATAAGGACAAGGCACAAGCACTAATTCGTGAACTTGGAGAATTGAAAGCAAAACGTGAGGGAGTAGAAGCGTTTGATAAAGGTCCATGTATCATGACAATAATCGCAGGAGCTGGAGGAGACGATGCGGAAGATTTTGTTCGCATGCTATTTGATATGTACACAAAATATTTTTCGAGAAAGGGATTATCATATGGTGTGATTCATGAACATCGAAACGATCACAACGGATACCGCAATATTTCTTTTGAAGTTTCAGGTAAAGGAGCGTATGGGATGTTAAAACATGAAAGCGGAGTTCACCGTCTTGTAAGAACAAGTCCATTTAATGCAAAAGCAAAGCGCAATACAAGCTTTGCTCTTGTTGAAGTCATTCCAAAGATCCCAAAAACAGGAATGCCTGAACTTACAGACGCGGATGTTGAAATAGAATTTGCAAAAGCAGGTGGTGCTGGAGGGCAGAACGTAAACAAACGCGAAACAGCAGTGCGTATAACTCACAGACCAACAGGTATTTCAGTACATGTGCGTGAAGAGAGAAGCCAAGAACAGAATCGTGAGCGTGGTATGGAGATACTTCGTGGAAAATTGTTCAAAAAGGCTGAGGAAGAGCATAAGTCACTAGTAGAAAGCATGCAGACAAATAAAAATACGGAAATCGAGTGGGGAAATCAGATACGAAACTACGTTCTTCACCCGTATAAAATGGTCAAAGATCTACGTACAGGGGTGGAAACGAGTGATGTAAAGAAAGTGCTCGACGATGGGGACATCGATGAATTCGTTGAATCCGCACGTATGCTATAATACGAGCGTGATTTATTTTAACGGAGTTAAAAAAGAATATCCGAAGAATACTGTTGCTCTTGAAGATGTAACACTCTCGATTGGCTCAGGGGAATTCGTATCAATCGTTGGACATTCTGGAGCTGGAAAAACAACACTCATAAAGCTTATTCTTGCAGAAGAAAAACCAACAGATGGTTCTGTTATGTTTGAGTCTGTTGATATTGGACGACTTTCAAACAAGGACCTTACTCGACTTCGTCGACGTATCGGAACAGTTTTTCAAGATTTCAAATTGCTTCCAAACAAGACTGCATATGAAAATATAGCTTTTGCGATGGAGGCGGCGGGTAAAACAGATGAAGAAATCGCATCTGATGTTCCGCATGTTCTTGATCTTGTTGATCTTACAGACAAAGCAGATCGTTTCCCGAGTGAGCTTTCAGGTGGAGAGAAACAGCGTCTTGCAATAGCACGCGCCATCATCAATCAGCCAGATGTGATTATTGCTGATGAGCCGACAGGTAATCTTGATCCAATCAACACATACGAAGTTGTTCAAATTTTGAAAAAGATAAATGAACTTGGTACAACAGTTGTGCTTACAACTCACAATCGTGGAGTGGTGGATGCTGTTGGGAAGCGTGTTATTACCATTGAAAAAGGAAAGGTTATCCGTGACGACAAGGATGGCCGATATATGATTTAATACATACAAGTATATGAAGATGGTAAATCTAAAACGAATGATGCGTACAGGATTGCTCAATTTTACTCGCAATGGAGCAGTTTCTTTTGCGTCAGTGCTTGTAATGACTATTACTCTATCTGTCCTCTCAGGCATTTTAATTTTTGAACATGTGCTCGATACAACACTTACAAAAATCGAAAACAAAGTAGATGTCACAGCGTTTGTTATTCCAGGAGCAGAGGAAGATGTGATTATGTCGCTGAAAGGTCAGATTGAAAATTTGCCAGAGGTAGCAACTGTTACATATATTTCAGAAAAAGAAGCACTCGAAGATTTCCGTACACGTCATGCGAATGACACAACAACACTTCAGGCGTTAGACGAACTTGATCAAAATCCAATCGGAGCAATGCTTGCTATAAAAGCAAAACAGATTTCACAATACGAAAGCATCGCAAAGTTTTTTGAAGAGCAGGGAACACTCGGAACTGGTCCACTTTCTGTTATCGATCACGTAGACTACAACAAAAACAAAGAGGTTATCGATACTATCCAGAGTCTCATGCAACGAGGGCGTACACTTGGGCTCAGTATCACACTTATTCTCATGGTTCTTACTGTAGTCGTGACATTTAACACAATGCGACTTGCGATGTATTTTGCACGTGAGGAAATCGCTGTTATGCGCCTTGTAGGAGCTTCAAAATTGCACGTACAGGGTCCATTTATCATAGAAGGTGCGTTGTACGGAGTTGTTGCTACTATCATCACAATACTTATTTTCTTGCCGATTACATGGTGGCTTGGTAGCCATATGACCGATTTTTTCCAAGGATTAAACCTCTTTACGTACTATTTGCATAACATCCTAGAATTTGTCATTATCTTACTTATATTTGGTGCAGGACTTGGTGCAGTTTCGAGTGTGCTCGCAGCCCGTAAGCATTTGAAGCGATAATAATTAATACTAGCTATTTTTATGTTTGGAAAAAAAGAGACAAGTAATCCAAAGTATATTTTCGTTGTTGGTGGAGTCATTTCCGGAGTTGGAAAGGGCATTACAACAAGCTCTATTGCAAAAATTTTGCAGGACAAAGGTTTGAAAACGACAGCGATTAAGATTGACCCATACATAAACGTAGACGCGGGTACCATGAATCCGACAGAACACGGAGAAGTGTTTGTTCTTGATGATGGCGACGAGACAGATCAGGACATGGGAAACTATGAACGCTTTTTAAACGTAGACCTTTCTCGCAGTAATTACATGACAACTGGTCGTGTGTATCAAACTGTAATCGATAAAGAACGCAATCTTGAATATAAAGGAAAGTGTGTGGAAGTCGTTCCGCATATTCCGCTTGAAGTTATCGATCGTATTGAGCGGGCACAGAAAAATGCTGGAGCAGAAGCAGTACTTATTGAAGTAGGAGGAACAGTAGGTGAATATCAGAATATGCTCTTTTTGGAAGCAGCTCGTATGATGCGCCTTAAGCATCCAAAGGATGTTGCGTTTGTAATGGTGTCATATCTCCCAGTGCCAAGTAAGGTAGGTGAAATGAAAACAAAGCCTACTCAACATGCAGTACGCACACTTAATGCTTCTGGAATTCAGCCTGACATCATCATCGCTCGATCAAATGATCCGCTTGATGAGAAGCGCAAAGAAAAGCTTTCAATGTTTTGTAACGTCTCACCAGAGCGTGTGATTTCTGCTCCAGACGTAGAAAGTATTTACGATATTCCTGCAAACTTTGAACGTGAAAATCTTTCAAGTATTTTGTGCGACATCTTGTACCTCACTTGCAAAACCTCTCGTACTGAAAGTGCAGAAAAATGGGACATTTTCACAAATCGTATTCACTCAGCTACAAAAGAGTTGAAAATTGCGGTTGTTGGAAAATATTTTGACACAGGAAACTATGTTCTTTCAGATGCATACATTTCAGTTATTGAAGCTATTCGTCATGCGACATATGCTGTGAATCGTAAGCCAGTACTTACATGGATAAACTCAGTAGAATTTGAAGAAAATCCAGAAAAGGTAAAAGAGCTTTCAAATTACGATGGAGTTATTGTTCCGGGCGGATTCGGCTCTCGTGGTATTGAGGGAATAATCAAGGCTATCGAGTATGCGCGTGTGCATAAGATTCCATATCTTGGACTTTGTTATGGTATGCAACTTGCTGTTATCGAATTTGCGCGACACGTAGTGGGATGGAATGATGCAAACACTCGCGAAGTTGATCCAAAGTCTACACATCTCGTGATCGATGTTATGGCTTCACAGAAAGATAAGATTGAGCAGGGAAATTATGGAGGAACAATGCGACTTGGTGCATACGAAGCATATATCGGCAAAGATACCATTGCTCGAGGTGCATACGGACAAGATCGTATCAGCGAACGCCACCGTCATCGCTATGAAGTAAATCCTAAGTTTGTTGGAGAAATTGAAAGCAAAGGATTGGTATTTTCTGGAAAATCTCCTGATAGTACTCTCATGGAAATAGCTGAACTTCCACAAAGCGTGCATCCATTCTTTGTTGGAACTCAGTTTCATCCTGAATTCAAATCTCGTCCGCTTGCTCCACACCCACTCTTTAAAGCGTTTGCCGAGGTTGCATCAAAGCAAAAATAAGCAAAACAAAATCCGCACACTGTGCGGATTTTGTTTTGCTAGTCACCGTGATTTTCTTTTCGGGATTTTGCGTTTTTGATTATCTCTATGACTTCGTCATCGTTGTCTGTGATAGTGAAGAGTTTCATTTCAGCAGGTGAGACTGTTTTAAATTTGTCTACCATGATTTCTTGGAAGAATTTTTCGAGAGGTTTCCAGAATTCGCTTCCGTACAAAACCATTGGGATTGGTTTTACTTTACCTGTCTGAACGAGTGTGAGCTGTTCAAAAAATTCATCCATTGTTCCAAATCCTCCAGGGAAGAATACAAATACTTCAGAAGAGAAGGAGAGAGCAACTTTGCGAGTAAAGAAATAAAAGAAAGGCACTTCATCAGTAAGGTATGGATTGTCTTTTTGTTCCATTGGTAGCTTTATAGTAAGACCAATAGACTTTCCTCCTGCTTCAAATGCTCCACGATTTCCTCCTTCCATGATTCCTGGACCACCACCTGTTACGATTGCATATCCAAGTTCTTTTGAAATTCGGTTTCCAAGATGTCGAGCTTTGTCATAAAACTCATCTCCTTCTTTAAAACGTGCTGATCCATAGAAGGTGACAGCTTTGTCGTATGCTTCCATGTCGTACATACCTTGTGAAAGTTCTTGGTTGATACGGCAAATGCGGACACCGTTGGCATTAGTACCTTGTTCTTCAAGGCACCCGCGCTTGATTTCGTCCGGCGTCATATGGTGATGCGGACCTGGTTTGAATTCTTCTGTCATGTAGAGAATGATAGCACGGAATACGCAAGTGCTTAAATAGACTGCCGGACCGGCGTCGCCCCGAATAAAATGTTCGCCGTCGCTCACATTTTTCCTAGGGCCTGACCTCACCATTTTGCCTGCTGGCAAAATATGTCTGCGGTCTTCGAGTCCAGGTCGTGACTGAAGTAGTTCAGTCACTTCCGGCACAAAACTCGTCGCTATGCTCCTTATTTGCTG
>CAYLXO010000024.1:6440-8635 GCA_964387965.1 uncultured Candidatus Saccharibacteria bacterium | reverse complement strand
CTGCGACCCTCTCCTTAAAAGGGAGCTGCTCTACCGACTGAGCTACGGGCGGATACAAAACTACGAACAAACTCGAAAATACCATAAAAAATGTATTTAATCAATCATATATGCTAAATATAATAATTATGTATAATGCCCGAGATGAAAGAAGAGCGAATTCTTATTTTGGATAATATTCGAAGCACTCATAATGTCGGGGCGATTTTTCGTACAGCAGATGCAGTAGGAATTGAAAAGATATATTTAGCAGGAATTACGCCGGCACCTATTGATCGTTTTGGAAGAGTGCGTGCAGATATTGCTAAGTCTGCGCTCGGGGCCGAAAAATCAGTAGGATGGGAACAAGTAAAAAGCACCGCGGTGCTTATAAAAAAACTGAAAAAATTAAAGTATCAAGTTATTGCAATCGAACAATCTCCGAAGGCTATTGATTACAAATCTATTGTGCCAAAAGAAAAATGCGCGGTTGTGATGGGGAATGAGGTTGATGGTATTTCTGAAGCAGTGCTCAAACTGTGTACTACAGTCGCCGAAATCCCGATGCATGGAGAAAAAGAATCTCTCAATGTATCAGTGGCGGCGGGCATAGTACTCTATCGTATCTTTGACCAATGAAAATCACTCGCGTAGATGCGAGTGATTTTCATTTAGTGAGGAGTTATACCGTACGGTTCGCCATTATCTATTGGCTCGAGCGGTCGCAAGAATGGTTTGTTGCCCTGTTTCTCAGCGCGCTGTGGCCCTCCGGTAAAATACCAGAGTACCCACAATCCAACCAAAATAAGAATGAACCACTTAAAGAGTGAAAACCACTCACTACCTCCTTCTTCTCCACCTGACATACAATTAGTACAAAATGTTAGTTATTTATAAAGTTGTTGATGCGTATTACAAAAATGCGCACTACGACCTCCTATGACGCTTCGTATTATAACACCTCTACAATTTTTCTTTTTACAAGCCATACCCTTTCGTCTATATACATTATGCTCATGACTGAATTCTCCTCGGGTTCCATCTATTCGGCGGTAGTCACTAGTAGAGTCTCCACCGAAGTCGATCCCTTTTTTGAGGACAGTTTTTGTAGCAAGGAATAATTCAACTAATTTTTGTTGGGGGATTGACGAGACGACAGAGAGGGGATGAATATCAGCAAGATACAGTGCTTCATCAGAGTAGATATTGCCAACTCCTGAAATGATCGACTGATCCATAAGAACTGATTTTATTTTTCCTCGGGGTTTTTTCATGAGTTGTTGCACCCACGTATTTTTTGTGAAACTTTTTTCAAAGATTTCTGGACCAAGTTCGCGTAAGTGTTTTGAGTCATGCGCAGTTTCGGTTGAGAGTATTGTTACTTTTGCAAATTTGCGTACATCAGAAAGTACGAGATGTTTTCCGTTTGAAAGTGAAAGTACAAAATGGATATGTCCGTTGAAGGGGTCACGAAGTGCATCATTCTTTTCATTGTCAGATGGAGACCATTTATTTTCTTTTTTGTTTTGTGTGTATGCGCCGTACAAAATATGTCCGGTCATTTTCATATGTATAAGTATAGTGTTTTCGTTTGAGAGGTTTAGCAAAATATTTTTTGCTCGACGTTCGGCTGAGAGAATTTTTGCCCCACGCGTTTTTTGTACAAATGATTTGAAAAACGGAAGGTATTTTATAGATTCACGATAATCAGCGCGAGCGAGTGTATTTTTTGCAAGATCCGTCCATATATCTGTGATACGGAGGCCTTTTACAGTTGCGTTCAGGCCGTTTACTGTTGTCTGTACTTCTGGAAGTTCTGGCATGCGCGGATTATAGCACCAATTGACAGAAGTAATAGGTATGGGAATATCAAATTGAATATAAGATTTTTCACACTCAAAATATTTTTTATGGCATTTTTTAATAGAAATAGGACGGCAGGTGATTCACCAAACGAATCATCGGGGAAATCAAAACCACCGATTACTCCCTTAAACGAAAAGCTATTCTGGTTTTTATCAAACAATGAATGGCGGCAAATAACAGAAGACGAGTTTCTTGCGTACGAAATTCAGTATGGTTTTAATGACGTTGGTGCAATAAAGAGGAGGACAGATGGTTTTCACAAAGGCGAAATTATGGGAAGAATATTGTGGTACGAACCATACGCCGAACATTTCAAGAGTGACCACGAGAAAAATTTTCGCGAAGCTTTA
>CAYLXO010000024.1:0-6340 GCA_964387965.1 uncultured Candidatus Saccharibacteria bacterium | reverse complement strand
CCGCGTTAGAGAATCCATACAGATCAAGCGCGTCTTCACGTACCGCAAGATGTGTATGAAGTGATGCAAGTGTATCAAGCGAAAGCGTTGCAAGTGTATCAGTACTACAAAAAATTTTGTATCCGACACCAGAAACGTCGAGAATCGTATATTTTTCAGTCAGGTCAACGACCGTCCCAGATAAGCGAGAAATCATAGTATGAGTATACAGTATGATGTACTCAGTATATAGTATTAATAGCTCTTGAGATTTTTCGGTATATGTGTTATTGTAGCAATCACAAATACGGTGTCTCGTGTTTGACCTGCTAAACGTTTTTATAGTAATTCATACATTAGTAATTCATAAGTAATATTTATGGCAATCACAAGTTCAGCAAAAAAGGCAATTCGCGTGTCAAAGCGCAAGAAGGTAGTAAACGACCGCCGTACAAAGGCAATGAAAGATGCTATCAAGAAGATTGAAAAGGCAGTAAAGGCAGGGAAGAAAGACGAAGCAGGCAAGATGCTCGCACAAGCTTTCCAAGCAGTAGATAAGGCAGCAAAGCGCGGTGTTATCAAAAAGAATACAGCAGGCCGAAAGAAGGCACGACTCTCACGACTCGTAAAATAAAAATCGCCTTAAATCAGCAAAGCTGATCAAGCGAACTAAAGCAGGAGCATTAGCTCCTGCTTTAGTTTTAGCCCGCGGTTTTTGCTATACTTATTACAGGCATTATAAGATTAAACAAAACTAGCTATGTTATTAAATTTTTACGGAAAAGAGTGTCCACACTGTCATGAAATGGAGCCACTCGTCGACCAGTTGCAGAAAGAGACGGGAGTCACGGTAGATCGTCTCGAAGTTTGGCACAACGATGAGAACATGAAGACAATGGAAAAGTATGACAAAAATCTTTGTGGCGGTGTACCATTTTTCTTCAATACAGAAACAAATAAGTTTATTTGTGGCGAAGCATCATACGATGAATTGAAAACATGGGCAGGTAAGTAATATTCACTAAAAAGAAAAATCCCGCATTGCGGGATTTTTCTTTTTAGTGCGTCGCTTCAATTTTTGCGTGGTGCATTGTCGCAAGCTGGAGCCAGATTGCAACGAGGAGATACGGAGTTGCATCACCAAACATCATTCCAAGCATTGGGTACCCAATCCATTTTGAAAAAAGAACTGCAGCACCAAAGATTCCCATGATAATGCCCAAACCGTGGAGCATTTCAGATAGAGAAAAGTGAGTCTTCATATGTCTAACTACTAAATCTTATAATGGCGACCGAAATCGTATGTATATAGGATACCATTTTCAATTTTAAATATCCCTACAAGGAGGGGAGTTATCCACATTTTTTAAAATATTCGCATAAACGACAAACACGCGTACAGTAACACTCAGAAAAAATATTCTATCAAAACAAAACACTGACGTATGAAATACACAATACAATCAAGCTCACTCTGGCAACAGGCGACACGAATTCCTGACAAAAATATTCTAGACGAGATACTTGCTACTAATTACAACAACACGAGCTGGGCAAAGATATTTGATGCAACATCTACGCTTTTAAAGCAAAAGGGTAACCCACGTTTTAAAGAGAAAAACCCATTTACTCCAGATGTGAAAGTTGCAATATTTTTGCACAGAATTTCGATTCAAGGGGAATTTGATTGGGACAAAAACGCGGTCACACATTGTTACAACGAATGCAAGAAAAAAGCGCTGGCCAATCCTTTTGCTAGATTCACTAGCAATAAGCTAGAATTGCCAGGCGTGTACGGGCTTGCACTCGCACTCTATGCGATACCCGAAGAAGAATTACCAAAAGGTTTAATTTTTTCTTTTAGGCAGGAAGAATATTCTTATATTGTGCCAAGTAACCCTGGGTATGTAAATGAAGGTCCTGTACTTACATATCTTGATACAACACACAAACATAAGAAAATCGTTCCAGAATTGTTGTCTAAGGGCTCGATTATCCCTGACAAAAAAGAGGTTTATTTCATTACAGTACATTAATTTTAAAGGCATGCTTTACAAAGCATGCCTTTATAAATAAGTTGCGAAAAGCGAAAATTCATGGTAAAAATTAGTGCCTGAATATTGTATTTATAGGTAACTGCCAAGAGCAGTTGTTTACATTTTAGGTCTTGTCGTTCAATGGATAGGACACTCCCCTGCGAAGGGAGAAATGCAGGTTCGATTCCTGCCGAGATCACATTCCAGTGAGGCCTCACGAGGAGCTTAAAACGCCCTCGAAAGCCTACGAAACAGAAAACCACCCTTAAGGGTGGTTTTCTGTTTGTAATAAAATTAGCCCTAACTCCAAAATTGAAGTTAGGGCTAGTCTTAAAATAAATTTCCGAATCAAAGGAATAGCTCGTCTACAGATTTGCCGCTGTCTCGCAGGTACTCATACACAGCATTTTTATCCTTGAGGAAAACAAGACTGCCGAAGATGTGGTCTGCAATCAGACCTTTCTTGCTGGTGTCGGGGTGAATACCTTTCATACTGAACATGGCAGTAAAAGGATTGTTCCACTTCGCCCATGTGGGATGATCAAACCTGTATACTGAGTATTGCTCCGCAAGAAAGCTTGCGTATTCTCCAAATATTGGCCAAAAAAAGAAATCAATCTTCCCGATGAATACTCGCGTAGAGCGCTCATAAAGGTAGATGAAATAGCCGGTTTTTGCGTATTCGCTCTGTAATATATCTATACCTTTCATGTTAATGCGATTTTTTCTTATAATATAACATTTATTGAAAATGTAAATAGTGCTTTTCTGTCATTGTATGGACCGTCACTTTTGCTAGCGCACGAGGGGCTTCGATCTGGTAAACCAGAAAAGGTCAGAAAAGCTTTACCCTGCAATGAACTGAAAAGTTCCATCACGAGGGGCATCACCGAAGACAAAAAGACTGCCTCTACGGCAGTCTTTTTGCTGTGTGTGATGGCCGCAGTGATGTTTCGCTAGTAAGCGAAACCGCGAGGCGGGGTCGCGGAAATTCCGAGTGGCGACGAGGAATTATCTGTGACCACATAGTGATCGAGAGCGACTGAACTGCTTCAGTCGCGTGTAGGAATCGGAAACCTGTACTGACCCAGTAGGGGTCGATAAGTGTACTCACGGTCCTACCGAGAAAATTGCTTTGTGCTACAATCTCTCATATGTTAGCAATCACAAAAATATTACTTCGTACTGAGGAACGAGCCCGACGATTCTTCGAACGATTACCATTCGTTCAGGCGTTTATCGCAGGTGCGGGCGCGATTATTTTCTGGCGAGGAATTTGGGAGATATTAGATAGTATTGGTATTTCTCCGTTCGCTTCAGTCATTATTGGAACTCTTTTGCTTGGAGGAGTAGGAGTATTTATTCAGACATTTATTGGTAACACAATCATTATCCGAAACGTCGCGCAAGAAGAAAAAACAGAGAAACGATTTTTGCAAAAGGTTGAAGGGCAGGTTGTAACAGAAGAAATTACTCTCAAACAACTTGCAGATAAGCTCGACGAGCTTGCACGAAAAATCGAAGAGAAATAACCCGTTATTTAAAAAACACCCCTAAACCTAGATATAGGTCGGGCGAACAAAAAACTCAAGAATCTTTCTTGAGTTTTTTGTTTTTAGCCAAGGGTGTTTTTTAAATTTGTATTAGAAACCAATATGATCCATAAGTCTATGCGAGACGGGTTCAGTAAGAGTCTTTTCGGTAATTTTTGTTTTTAGGAGTGCACGCAACCCGTCGGCTTCAAGTCCTACTGGAAGGGGAATAGAAATAATCGGTACGAGAAATCGAGAAGTTTCGATAAGTAAAAAGTTTCCAAGGTCATGTTCGTCAACAGCAAACCCTTTTATTTTTTCGAACGGGTACAAGAAGCCACGAAGCGACACTCCTTCGTCACTAATCGCAACATCAATAAGTTCTGGGCGTTTGTTTGCATACACACCAAGAATGACAGCTCCAAGAATAATGAAAATTGCAAAAAGAATATTATGGTAAATAATCGCGATTGCGGCAGAAGCTACAGCAATAACCCCAAGTGCCCAAAACCAGTCTGGGCCTTTTTCGCGATAAGTAAACTCTTCAATTGTCCATGTGATGCGCGGTTCACTCTTTGCCATACGAGATAAGTATAAGGCTTAATGTGTAAACTTGAAAGCTATTTTTGTGCATCAGCACGTTTTGTGTACCAATTAAACGGATCTTTGTGCCATGATTCGAGTTCTGTAAGGGTGGCTTCATCAAAAATGTGTTCGGCACGAGCGCGTTCTACAAGATATTGAAACGTAATGAGTGGTGTGAGCGAACATACAGGGTTCATTTTTTCAAAGACGTTTTCCGTTCCTGGAAGATCGTGGTAGTAGATACATACAAGTTCGTTTGCAATAGCGCCTTCTTGGCGTATCGCTTCTACTGCACGTGCAGAGCTACCACCAGTTGATACTGTGTCTTCTACAACGAGAATTTTTTTGCTGGTGATACCACCAGGAATATCACCTTCGACTTGTTTACCTATACCGTGATCTTTTGGTTTTGGACGAATGTATAAGAGGGGAAGTCGGAGCTTATCAGCGAGAGTTGTTGCATGCGGGATTGCTCCAGTTGCTACACCAGCGATACCAGCATACATATGACCTGCTTTTTTTATCTGAGTTGCAAGCGCTTTTGCGATAGCTTTACGAACTTTTGGATATCCAATAAGTGCACGATTGTCTATATATACAGGCATGTTATAACCTGAAGCCCACATAAACGGCTTGTCGATTGAGACTTTCATTGCTCCACAGGTAAGAATTGCATGAGCGATTATTGCGCGAGGGTCTTTTTTGATAAGCATGATATTCATGGTAGCATAGCTACGATGAAACTTCGAGGCATAGATTTTGGAAAAGTGGTAGGAGCATCTGGCGTTCAGGGATGGTTTGGCGAAGGATATCCGTATCACTTTTTTTTGAAATTTGTCCCAGGTTTTTCGCTCCGGGGTGTCACTATCGTTTCTAAAACAACAACACTTCACGCACGAGCAGGTAATATGCCCCTTGCGTCTGACAATCTTACTCCACGTGAATTCAAGCCTGCGTGTGTGTATGTACGTCCTGGCGCCGGTGTTGTACTTAACGCGGTAAATCTTTCAGGACCAGGACTTCCGTTCCTTTTAGAGACAGGTAAATGGCAAAAACTCACGAAACCATTTTTCATATCTTTTATGTCAGTGGGCGACACAAAAGAAGAGCGACTTTCTGAGCTTACCGAAGCTGTTGCCCTTTTAGCAAATGCAAAATCAGCATTTTCTGCACCGTTCGGATTACAGATTAATTTTTCGTGTCCAAATACTGGGCATGATCAGGAAATGCTTTCACACGAAATTCACGAAGCATTAAAAATTGCGAGCACACTTGGCGTGCCACTTGTCCCAAAAATCTCACTCGTTCTTTCACCTACTATTGCATCAGATATTATGAATGATCCCAATTGCGACGCGATTTGTGTTTCTAATGCAGTTGCATGGCGTGATGTAACGCCTGAAGCACGGGAGGCATTTTTTGGTAGCGAAGAATCACCGCTTGCACGATTTGGTGGGGGAGCAGTATCTGGAAAATATTTATTCCCATTAGTGCGTGAATGGATACGGCAATTTCGTCATCAACATCAAGGACAAGCAAAACCAATTATTGCAGGAGGTGGAATCTTATCTCCAAAGCATGTTCAGGAGCTTGCAGATATTGGTGCTACAGCTATTTCTCCAGGGACTATCACAATATTGCGACCATGGAATTTGAAGCGAGTTATAAAAAAAGCACAAGAAATTTTGAAATAATATGAGTCGTATTTCGGAAATAATTGAATCACTATTTCCGAGTTATTGTGTAGGGTGTCGAGTTCGAGGAGGAGATATTTGTAGAGGGTGCGCACGTGTATTGCCCCCAGCGCAAGCTCCAGAATCGACCTGGACCATAAGCCTTTTTGCGTATCAAGACCCGAGAATACGCAAACTCATTCATTTACTGAAATTTAAAAATCGAAAACGAGTAGCACAATTTTTTGCACCGTATATTGCGACGGCGATAAAAGAATTTTTAGGGGAAGAAGCACACTTTATATCTGCAGAGGTTTTTCTTGTGCCTATTCCACTTTCTCGCAATCGACAAAAGATTCGTGGGTACAATCAAGCAGAGCTACTAGCACGCGAAGCAGTCCCTTTGATCGGGGAAGGCGTCGTACTTCGTACAGATATTTTGCGTAAGACAAAAGAGACGATTGCTCAAACTGACATGAAGAGGCGAAGTGAGCGGATGAAAAATATTTCAGACTGTTTTTCGATAGAGGCTTCA
>CAYLXO010000023.1:6906-8988 GCA_964387965.1 uncultured Candidatus Saccharibacteria bacterium | reverse complement strand
ATGACTTGGGCAGGACGTCGACAACTTTTTATAGCGCTGCTAATTTTTGGATCGATTTTTTCGTTTCTATTTTGGCATTTCAGATCAGTCATTTATGTCGCGCCTCTATGTACAGACGGAAAACAAAATGGTGACGAAGTTGGCGTAGACTGTGGGGGATCATGTATTAATTTTTGTAGCAGTCAAATCAAAAACCCAATCGTCATTTGGCGTCGCGCGTTTCCTGTGACGGATTCTGTATACAATGCTGTTGCATATATTGAAAATGGAAATGATGCTGCAATTCAATCTATTCCATATGAATTTAGACTGTATGATGATAAAGGTAGTTTTATTACACGAGTACAAGGTACAACAGCGCTCAATCCGCTCGGCAGATATGCAATCGTAGAAACAGGAATCAAAGTTGGAAATTTAAAAGTTGAAAAAACAACATTTGAATTTGGAAAGCCAACAGCACAATGGGTGCGCGTACCAGAAGAAATAAAAAAACTTCGTACGTCTGTAGACGATGTAAAAATCACTGACACGCAAACAATGCCAAAAGTGAGTGCTTCAATTCGTAATACGTCTCCAACTGTAACGCTTTCTGATACATATATTTCAGCAATTTTGTATGATGCAAATGATAATGCTATTAATGTCAGTCGTACGTATGTAGACACACTTCATCCGAATGAAGCAATACCGATTTATTTTAGTTGGCCAAAACCATTTGGATCAACTGTGGCACGATACGAAATAATTTCTTTGCTTGATATTTTCCATACGAAAAAGTAACCTGAGATAGACTACTATGATAGAAGTTGCAGGGCAGGGAATCAGTGTAAAAAAGACTACATTTTTTAAACGGGTAGATTGGTACCTACTTCTTTTTGTCTTGCCGATCACATTCGCAGGTCTTGTAACTATGCAGTCATACGGTGGCACGAGTGATTTTTTTGACCGACAGCTCATCTGGCTTTCTGTTGCGATACTTTGTTTTTTGTTTTTTTCTTTCATTGATATTTCACTTTTAAAGAATACGAAAGTGCTTGTTATTGCATATGTTATTTGTCTATCGCTTATCGGATTTACCTTCGTTGGAGGACATGTAGCAAACGGAGCACGAAGCTGGATTTCACTCGGAGCTTTTTCACTGCAACCATCTGATTTTATAAAAATCACATTGATTCTCATTCTTGCAAAATATTTCTCTCGTAGACATATCGCAATCGGTCAAACAAAACATCTTCTCATTTCGGGCGCATATGCATTGATTCCGTTTACCTTTATTTTTCTAGAACCTGCATTGGGGACAGCCATGATCATTGGAGCAATTTGGCTTGGGATGGCGCTTGTTGCTGGTATTCGCAAACGACATCTTGCAATGTTGTTCGGAGCTGGTGCAATTATTTTTACTATTCTATGGATGTTTGTACTTCGCCCGTATCAAAAGGCGCGTATCGAGACATTCATAAATCCTTTTGCAGATATTCATGGTTCAGGATACAACGTGCGACAAGCAGTGATTGCAGTGGGTTCAGGTGAGCTATTCGGAAAAGGGGTAGGATACGGAACACAGTCACGACTTCGTTTTTTGCCGGAATATCAAACAGACTTTATTTTTGCCGCATTTGCCGAGGAATGGGGTTTTGTAGGTACGTTGATTTTACTTATTCTCTATGGATTACTGTTGGCGCGTATCATATATATAGGACTACACGGCGCAAGCAACTTTGAAATGCTGTTTTCTGGCGGAGTGCTTATCCTGTTCCTGTCACATATTATTGTGAATGTTGGCATGAATATGGGTCTATTGCCGGTAACAGGTATCACATTGCCATTTATGAGCTATGGAGGCTCGCATTTACTTACTGAGTTTACGGCACTCGGTATCCTTTCATCGATGCATAATTACACTCGCTCTACACATCCAGAAGATCTTACAAAGGAATTTGAGGGACTATAAAATAAATGACACATGTGCTAGAATCACGACCATACTATGCAAATCATTGACGGGCGGAAAGTACGCGACGAAAACCTCGCAAAACTCAAAAATCGCATATCAGCTCTCCCATTTCAACCACTTTTTTGTGA
>CAYLXO010000023.1:0-6806 GCA_964387965.1 uncultured Candidatus Saccharibacteria bacterium | reverse complement strand
GCGCTTCTTGATTCACTCAATCTTGATCTTTCAACAAAAAACATTGTTGTCGTCGGACAGGGAATGCTTGTTGGCCGTCCGGTTACACATTTGCTTACATCGCGTGGCCTTACTGTGCATACCATAGACCGCGACACAAAAAATCCAGACGAACTTTTGAAAAATGCCGATGTTATCATTACTGCTGTAGGGAAGGCGAAGCTTGTGCACGGAGGAAACATAAAAGAAGGTGTCGTAATAATCGATGCCGGAACATCAGAATCAAACGGATCAATTGTAGGAGATGTAGATAGAGAAACAGTAGAACCAATTGCAGGATTCCTTTCGCCAGTGCCAGGGGGCGTAGGTCCTGTGACTGTGTCTATGCTTATGCAGAATGTGGTAGTCTCCGCTGAGCGACACGCTGGTGGCTACGGGAGATAAGCTAAAAATAACGCATTACGTTGTCGAAGATTTATTTTTCTCCGTCAACGTACGTTTAAGTACGCCTCCGTCGCAAAACAAACCTTCTCCTAGTACTGCATTTATTTTGTAGCTTATCTGATACAAGAAACTGTTTCTAAATTATCGTAATTCAGTTATTATGAATATATGAATTTGCTTTCTCAGATGCCAGCCCATTTTATAAATACTGTTACACCACCTCTTTCGACGGCAATTATTTTTTGTGCAAACGCGCTCGGAACATTTACAATTCTTATCGCGCTTTTTTATATTGCATTTCATCGCACTCCACGAAAAACACCACGACAAATTGCACGTTCTCTTCGTGAAAAAACGGAGGAGATGTACATTCTTGTGCTTACAGGGGGAGGAGCGTATCTTTCAAGTATTGTATTCAAAAATTATTTTGGCGTTCTTCGTCCTTTTGTCATAAACCCAGACTTACATAGTTTGATATACGAAACTGGTTATAGTTTTCCTTCGAGTCATGCTACTACCTTTATGGCTATTGCCGTATCTCTCTATTTTATGCATAAGCGTGCGGGGTATGTTTTTGGGGTAGGGGCGCTTGTTATCGGTACAGCCCGAGTACTTGTCGGGGTACATACACCACTTGATATTTTAGGCGGGTATTTGCTCGGTTTTGTTGTTGCCTACGTCATCACCCATATATTTAGGGTAAAAAATGCGAGAAATAGGGTCGAATAAGACGGGTTGCAAAACCCGTCTTTTTCTGTAGAATAACGCTATTATTATGTGGAAAAAAAGAATATTAGCGCTACTTGTTCTCGTGTTTGGCCTTGCGCTCGGCTACTTTGTTTATAAATCAGAACCGGTTGGCGGACATGCTCCAGCACGTCCTCATTTTCTTACCAATTTCTTCGAGAAACATCAGATGCCATTTAAGCTTGGCCTCGATCTTTCTGGTGGAACTCATCTCGTATACGAAGCAGATGTTTCAGGAATTCAGTCGAAAGATGTTTCATCATCAATGCAGGTGCTTCGAGACATCGTTGAAGCTCGTGTAAACGGAAAGGCAGTATCAGGTGTGCTTGGAGTTCTCGAACCACTCGTACAGGTAAAGGAAGGGGGAATCGGAGCAAGCAACAGCGAACAGCTCATTGTTGACCTCCCAGGAGTTACAGATGTATCTCAGGCAGTAAGTACAATTGGTCAAACACCAACACTTGAATTTAAGTTGAAGGATGACAAAGCTACAGCAGGTACAGAACCAAAAACAATCACTGTTGGAAAAGACGGTAAGGTTGATTTGGGTGCAATTGATCCATATGCAGATTTCAAAGGAACAGGACTCACTGGACGTTACTTGAGTACAGCAACAATTGAATTTGATCCAAACACAGGCGCTCCACACGTCTCTCTCAAATTCAACGATGAAGGTGCAAAACTTTTTGCTGACATTACAAAAAATAATGTTGGTAAAACTCTCGCAATTTTCCTTGATGGCAAACCAATTTCAATGCCAACAATTCAGGAAGAAATTACAGGTGGTAGTGCTGTTATCAACGGTAACTTTACGCCAAAAGATGCAAAGGCACTTTCTGACTCACTTCGCTACGGTGCACTTCCAGTGCCAATCAAACTCGTATCAAGTGAACTCATTGGTCCATCTCTCGGAGCATCAGCTATGCACGCAGGACTCCAGGCGGGAATCATTGGATTTCTCTTTGTCGCTCTTTTCTTGATTCTATGGTACCGCTTGCCAGGACTCATTGCAGTGATTGCACTTTCTATCTATGTTGCGATTACACTTACAGTCTTTAAGCTCATGCACGTTACACTTTCATCTGCAGCGATTGGAGGATTTATTATCTCGATTGGTGTTGCTGTGGACGCAAACGTGCTTATCTTCGAACGTATCAAAGAAGAGCTTCGTTCTGGACGCACAGTACTCGATGCTATCAATGCTGGATTTTCACGCGCATGGCTTCCTATCCGTGACTCAAACTTCTCAAGTATCATTACAGCGCTCATTCTCTTCTTCGTATTCGGCGCGTCATTCGTTCGCGGATTTGCGATTACGCTTATCCTCGGTATCTTGGTTTCAATGATTTCAGCAATCTTGATTAGTCGTTTGTTCTTGCGAGCAATTTCGACAACTGAAAATACTTCAGTTACAGCATTTTTGTTCGGATCAGGATTTACGTCGGCAAAAGCTAAGACAGGACACACGAAGTAATATATGTTTATCATCAAAAACAAATTTGTTTTTCTCGCAATTTCTGCGGTTATCGTTCTCGGTTCAATCATTTCAGTTGCAATTTATGGTCTTAAGCTCGGTATCGATTTTAAGGGTGGAACATTGCTTGAAGTGTCATACACAAACACTCGCCCAGATACTTCACTTGTAACTCCAGTACTTACGTCTGCAGGCATTTCTGATGCAGTTGTTCAGCAAGTAGGGGACGCAGGACTCTCAATTAAGTCAAAACCACTTGGTGACGATGAACGTACAGCACTTGTAAAAGCACTTTCACTTGGAGAAAAATATCCACTTACACAAAAGAGCTTTACATCTATTGGTCCATCAGTTGGACACGAGCTTAAGCAGAAGGCAATCACATCAATTGTTATCGTTGGTATTGCTATCGTGCTATATATCGCGTTTGCATTCCGTAGTGTGTCACGCCCTGTGTCTTCATGGAAGTATGGACTCATTGCAGTTGCGACACTCGTACACGATGTAGCAATTCCAGCAGGTGTATTTGCACTTCTTGGACACTTCCACGGTGCAGAAGTTGATACGCTCTTCGTTGTTGCGATTCTTACAGTGCTCGGAATTTCAGTTTCTGACACGATTGTTGTGTTTGACCGTGTACGCGAAAATCTTAAGAACCATATCGCGCCAACATTTTCTGAAACAGTTGGTAAGAGTTTGAGTCAGACATTTGTTCGATCAATCAATACATCTCTCACTGTTATTATTGTGCTCCTCGCATTGTTCTTCTTTGGACCTGTTACTACAAAAAACTTTGCTCTCGTACTTATCGTAGGTATGTTCTTTGGAACCTACTCAAGTATCTTCGTTGCCTCACCACTTCTTGTGCTCACAGAAAGCTGGCAGTCACGAAAAGAGGCTAAAAACAAAGGAAAAAAGAAGTAAAAAATCAAAACTCGGGGAAATCCCGAGTTTTGATTTTATGGTATACTACTTTTAGTTGAATTGGTCTTTCTACTAATTACTTACTACTAGTCAATCACTAATTTTATGATGATATTTGGAATTATTTTAGCGGTTATTGTTATATGGTTTGTCGCTTCATACAACGGTTTTGTATCACTTCGCAATCGTGCTCAAGAAGGGTGGGCAGATATCGAGGTTCAGCTTAAGCGTCGATATGATTTGATTCCCAATCTTGTAAACACTGTCAAAGGTTACGCTTCACATGAATCTACTGCTTTTGAAAAAGTCACAGCAGCTCGAACAGCTGCAATGCAAGGACACGGGGCAACAGCCGAACATGCGCAAGCAGAAAATATGCTCACTGGTGCTCTTAAGTCGGTTTTTGCAATCGCAGAAGCGTACCCAGACCTTAAGGCGAATGCAAACTTCCTTGAACTTCAGCGTGAACTTTCTGATACCGAAAACAAGATTCAGTCTTCACGCAGATTCTACAATGGAATGGTTCGCGACTTGAACACAAAGATTGAGTCATTTCCAAGCAATCTTATTGCTAAAATGTTTAATTTTGCAAAGATGAGCTTCTTTGATCTTGGCGACAACGACGCAGCTCAGAACCCTGTCGAAGTTAAGTTTTAATCTTATAAAAAATCCCCATGAAAAAATTTGCACTGTACATATTAATTTTTCTGGGGGTTTTTTTTGCGCAAGATGCATTTGCAGCTCCATGGAATATTAAGGGAATTTACGGAGGGTATGTATACGGAGAAACTAAAGGGCATGTAAGCGTTACTCAGGTCGTTACAATTGATTTTGGCACAACGCCTGTAACAACGTTCGATTGGTTTTTACCTCTTGGTGGTATAGGGATGGATACTTTTTCTCCTGATTTAGCTCCTGATGTTTATGATGATGATCCGAAAACTCATAACCCTGTACTTATTCCATCTAAACAAATTGAAGTATCACATTCTCCAACGGAACAAATCATAAAAGTTAAGACTTCTGGATGGACAGGTTTGCATACAATAACTATTGCTTATTCGGGAGTTCCTTCATATAGAGTTGTGGGTGAGAACGCACAATTTGCAGTCCCATTTTATTCTGCAAAAAATGGCATTGTACATGAAGGTGAAACAATCAATCTAATTGATTTTTATCCTCCATCTTCGGATTCTGGATCAGGATCTTCTTATATCCTTGAATGTAAAACAACTGGCACTTTTGTCCCTTGCCTAAAAAATTATGGCGGGAATCGTAATGGGTTTGTTCTGCATGATGGGTCAGGGGATTTTTATATTCGTGCAACATTAAATAAAGATTTGGTTCTTCCTGTATACGTTGGTCAACCAACAGGTTATAAATCACAAGGTGTGACAGAACAGGATGGACGTAGTTATTATTATCCCGCTATAGATTTCACTTTTTATATCAACGAAGACACGACGGTTGATGTAATCGAAAAAGAATCTTTTTCATTTACAGGAGAGTATCACAAAGGGTGGCGTTCACTTTCTTTAGATAAAGTAGATGATATTACTGATATAAGTGTAATTGATGAGGCGACGAATATGCCGTTCCAATACTCCGGAAAACAACTTGAAAAGACAGATCCCAAAAGTTGGGGGCATTATACAATTGTAAATAATGGTAATGAAAAAAATATTGAGTGGTATTACAATGAAAAAGATTCTAACCACACGTGGGTGCTCAAATATACGTTGCATGGTGCTATTAGTTTTTTGCCTGATCATCACGAATTATACTGGAATCTTTTGACTAATTTCACATCTCCAATTTCGCATATAGGAGCAACGGTTATATTGCCAAAACCAATTTTCGGAGAGCCACACTATTCTATATACAGAAATAACAGTACTTTTCCTGTCTCAAAATCGATGCCTGATAATCAAACTTTCTTCTTTACTGCAGAAGGTGTTGCTCCGGGGGAAGCCGTTACTATTGCACCAGGTTGGCCCCTTGGAATAGTAGATGAAAGTGCATATTACAAGGATATGATTCGTACGTATTGGGGAGCACTCATAGGAACAGTTTTGCTCATCTTCTCAATTATTTTTTCATTTCTTTTTTGGTATTTCAAAGAAAAAAGACCAATGAGTAAGCTCACTATCATTCCAATATATGAGCCTCCGCAAGCACTTCCACCTGCAATGGCCCAAGTACTTATGACTGAGCGTGTGACAAGTTCAGCATGGCCTGCGACCATTGTTGATCTTGCCTGTAGAGGGTATCTTACAATTACTGAAGATACCGAGACTGGAACAAAAAAAAGAAAAAAACTCAAAATCTGGCTTGCAATTTTTCTTTCAGGAACAATTATTTTTATTACATGGGCAATTGTAAATTCGAACCTATATGCGAATGCATTCATTGGGTTTATGATTTTTGTGTTTGTAGCAGGGGATATTGTTGTATTACTGTTACTTAGTAACGTAAAAAAAGTAGACTATGTGCTAACAAAAACAGGCAAGCCGACCACCGATCTTAAAGAATACGAAAATAGGTTGCTCGAAGTTTTATTCACCGGTGAAACATTTTCAACTGCGCTTGTAGCAAAAAATAAAGAAAAGCAACGAGCGGTTTATTTGGGTATGATTGACGTTGGAAGCAAGGTTATGCATGAGCTTCAAAAAGACACAAAAGCATATTCAATTGCTCCCAAGAAAACATTTATGGTGACATCTGGAATCGTTGTGGCATACTTTATAGTTCGTATTTTTGGGGTTCTTTCAAAAGAAGGAGTACTGTCTGATCTCCACGGTTTTATTCTTCAAGTTGTACTCATTGTCATATTTGGAGCAATAAGTGCTTGGATTATTATAGCGCGTGTCCGCAATCCTCGTCTTAACACGGAAGGATTTAACATGAAGGCAGAGTGGCTTGGATTTAAAATGTATTTAGAGACAGCAGAACGGTATCGTATGCAAAATTTGACCCCCGAAACATTCGAGAAGTTTCTTCCGTACGCAATGATTTTTGGTATAGAGAAAAAATGGGCCAAAGCATTTAATGGAATGAATGTTCCACCTCCTCTCTGGTATCATGGCGGATTGTATCCAGTGTACATTGGTGGACATGCTGGTGCTGGTATGGTAAGTTTTTCACCAGCAAGTTTTGCCTCAACTTTTAGTTCTAGTTTTGCTACTTCATTTTCTTCAGCGGGTGTTGGAGGTGGTGGAGCTGGTGGCGGAGGAGGTGC
>CAYLXO010000022.1:4405-9390 GCA_964387965.1 uncultured Candidatus Saccharibacteria bacterium | reverse complement strand
GCTGCAGCACGTCTTGAATCATCAAAAGCATTTGCAAAAGATTTTATGAAGCGACACAACATTCCAACAGCACGATATGCTGTCTTTTCTGATTTAGAAAGTGCCGTTGCATATGCAGACAGACAAATATACCCACTTGTGATAAAAGCAAATGGTCTTGCACTCGGAAAAGGAGTCACCATTGTGCACAGTAAAGATGAAGCACATGCGACGCTTCGACGAATTCTTTTGGAAAAAGTGTTTGGAGATGCTGGTGACGAAGTCGTGATTGAAGAATATCTTGAAGGAATCGAAATATCAGTACACGCATTTTCAGATGGGGTAACATGCAGACTTTTTCCAACATCACAAGATCACAAACGAGCACGAGATAATGATGAAGGCCCCAATACAGGAGGTATGGGAGTAGTAGCTCCACTTCCGTTTATTTCTCATGACATGCTTGCACGAATCGATCAGGAAATTATATCTCCGACTATCGCTGCAATGAAGAAGGAAGGTACACCATTTGTCGGGATTTTGTATCCAGGGGTAATGATTACAAAAGATGGACCAAAAGTTTTCGAATTCAATGTCCGCTTCGGAGATCCTGAGACACAGGTATATCTACGACTTCTTGAAACAGATTTGTTAGAAATTGCAGTGGCGTGTGTTCTTGGCACACTGCGAGATGTTCCAATCAAATGGAAAAAAGTAAGCGCGTGCAATATTGTACTTGCTTCAGGTGGTTATCCAGGCAATTATGAAAAAGGAGAACTCGTGAAGGGACTCATTGAGGCAGGAGAAATTCCGGGAGTTGTTGTATTTCATGCTGGAACAAAAATTTCAAACGGTGCTGTCGTTACAAACGGGGGACGAGTTTTTGGCGTATCTGCGGTGGCCGATACTATGCCACAAGCACTTCGAGCAGCGTATGACGCGGTAGACAAGATTAGTTTTTCTGGAAAGCAATATCGCAGAGATATAGGCAAAAAAGCACTTATAATCCCAGCTGTTCTATAAAAAGCTTCAGGATTGAGGCGTAATTCTAAAGCTTTATATTTAGGCTTAAATATTCTATACTCAAACATATGCATATTATTGTGTATGAAGATGAGGCAGTTTCAGGTCTTTTTCCTATAGCCGAGGCCCGACCGGTTTTTTCTGTGCGTTCCGGAGGGTTCACACTTACTGAAGCGCTCGGACACGTCTTTCCAAAGGCATCGATTTCAGGCATTGCTCGAACACTAGTTGAATGTACAAATCCAGTCGAAGTATTTGGCAAAGACCATGTTTCAAATAATGATGGATTTCTTTTTTTGAATGGACGCGTTGCTCCATCACTTTCTACTCTCAAAATTTTAAAGCAAACACTTTCAAAAGAAAAAAATGATTTTGTCATTACCAGTGGAAGTATGCTCGTTGGGTTATATACGCGGACGCTCACCCATGAAGAAACAGCACACTTACCGACATTTTTGAATGCTCGTGCGCAAGGAAACAATGAATATATTTTACCGTTTAAACTTTTTTCACACCCAGAAGATGTTGTCGCGTTCAACAAGGAAGAACTGGGTGAAAATCTCTTTAAGTACACAGACAGCATGCGTTCAAAAAAACGTGGACTGTATCTTGGAAAAAATGTAACCCTTCCAAAAGAATGTGTAATTGATACGAGTAAAGGTCCAGTGGTTATTGGAGATAATACTGTTGTTCAGCCATTTGTAGTTATTCACGGACCTGTATCTATTGGACACGATTGTCTCATTCGAAGTTTTTCGATGATTGAATCAAATACTACTATTGGCAATGTATGTAAGATTGGAGGAGAACTTGAAAGTTGCGTGATTGATGACTATTCAAACAAACAACACAAAGGAAGTGTTGGTTCGTCATATGTGGGTTCATGGGTAAATATCGGAGGAGGAACAAGCATTTCTAATTTAAAAAATACGTATTCGAATGTGACCATTCAGGGTCGCGACAGTGGGTCACAGTTTCTTGGGGCAATAATCGGAGATTATGTAAAAACAGCAGTAAACAGTTCGATTTTCCCTGGGAAAATTATTGGTACGGCATCACATGTATATGGAACTGTTGTAGATGATGTTCCCGCATTTGTGAGTGAAACGCGCCCCGGAAAGTTGTTTGAACTTCCGGTTGCGATTGCACAAAAGATACAAACCGCTATGGCAAAACGAAGAGGAGTTAATCACACGGATTTGCACAATACAATGTTTGAACAAATTTTTGCAGGTACAGCAGGGGATCGAGCAGGCAAAAATGTTAGTAAAGATAAATTAAATTTTGAATAATATGAAAGAAAAAATTCTAATCATCGGTGCATGCGGTCAGGTCGGGTCTGAACTTACACTCGCGCTTCGAAAACAATATGGTAACGAAAATGTATTTGCGAGTGACATTCGTCAAGAAAACCCAGTTTTAACTGGTACTGGTCCATATCTTGTATTGTCTGCAATGGATGCTGGTACATTAAAAGAACTTGTTGCCAAGGAGGGTATCACACAGATATATCTACTCGCTGCACTTATGTCTGCGACAGGAGAAGCAAATCCAAAATTGTGTTGGGAACTTAATATGGAAGGTCTTCGAAATGTTTTAAACCTTGCCGTAGAAATGAAAGACAAGGGAACACCTTTTAAAATATTTTGGCCAAGCTCGATAGCAGTTTTTGGTAACACAACTCCAAAAGTAAATACACCACAACAGACTGTGATAGAGCCTGCGACAATGTATGGAATAACAAAATATGCAGGTGAGCTTTTGTGTCAGTATTACAATAAGAGATGGGGAGTAGATGTTCGAAGTATCCGCTATCCAGGACTTATTAGTTGGAAAACTGCTCCGGGAGGTGGAACAACAGACTATGCAGTAGATATTTATATCCAAGCACTCAAGCAGGGTAAATATACATGCTTCTTATCTGAAAATACACCATTACCAATGATGTACATGGATGATGCGATTCGCGCAACAATCGAGCTCATGCAGGCGCCAGTTGAAAAACTTAAAACTCGTATGGCATTTAATCTTTCTGCAATGAGCTTTACACCAAAGCAAGTTGCCGAAGAAATAAAAAAGCACATTTCAAACTTTGAAATTTCGTACGCTCCTGATCACCGCCAAGCAATCGCAGACAGCTGGCCGGGCTCTATCGACGACTCAGTTGCACGAGCCGAGTGGGGATGGAAGCATGAGTTTGATCTAGTCAAAATGACCGAAGTAATGCTTTCGAATTTGAAGTAGAAGCATCTATAACTACGAAGACCTAAAACGGTCTCCGTTTTAGGTCTTTAAATAGATTTAGTCAGTTTTTTGATATACCGAATCGGGTAACACCAAATATTTAGCGACAGATGCATAAGTATAATGACTGAACATCGGGTCGTCCATTCCTGGATGATATACACCGATCAGTTTATACCCTCTCTCTGAGCAAAGAAGATGTGTCACTCGAGCATGCGCCACGCCAATTATTAAGTGCGCGTTCGAATAGTTCGCAATAGTCTTTGCGACGTAATTCTCAAAAATGATATCAGTTCTGTATGCCTGAGCTAATCGCATAATTAGTTTTTCATGGTGAAAACTTCGAGTAAATGAGTCTTTCATTTCTACCATTACTGGAAGTTTCCAATACGGATAGTCGGCATAAATAGTGAATTCTGGATAATTTTGAGCAATCCAATTTACAACCGTGTCCAGATCCAAAGAGTGTTTGAACATAGCATTCCTGTCAAACATATAATCGAGAAATTTTTTGTCAGTTCTTCGGTATTTCGGATCTTCTTTAAACAACGTCACCGATGAAAGCCCCTCATTCATTTTTTGTCCATTTGCAAAATCATTCTCAGTCCCTTCGATGTATATAGCATATACTCCCGGGTATTTTCGTAGAAGGGAATGAGAGAGTGTGTCGGACATATGGCGTTGTTCATGATTCTCGTAAATCACAAACAATTTTTTAATTTTACTCATCGAGTCTGCTACTGCTTGTGTGTTGTCAGTAGGTTGCTTGTTTTCGCTGTTGTCAGAAGAACACGCTGCTAAAAGCATAAAGCTGGCTAATACAATAATCGCTATTTTATTCATACGTTTTTTTGAAGGTTACCACACACACCTTAATATAAAGGCGGGCCTGGTAACCCTCAAAAAGTACAAACCATGTAAATGAACAAAAATATAATAACACATTTTACATAAAAATCAAGGTTCTTTAAGAACCAAGGGTAAAGTGTTATTATAAAAATATGTACAGTAAGATACTTACTACAAATATTGGGGCTGAGCTCGAAAACCTAAAACAAGCAGGGAAGTTTAAAGTGGAGCGTGAAATTGAAGGGCTTCAGGGTCCAGAAGTTACTTTGAATGGAAAACAGGTTTTGATGTTCGGTTCAAACAATTATTTGGGACTTTCAAATCATCCGGAAATTGTAAAAGCTGCCCATGATGGACTCGACAAAGAAGGGTATGGACTTTCGTCAGTGCGATTTATTTCTGGAACTCAAACTATTCACCGACAGCTTGAGAAAAAACTTGCAGAATTTCTTGGAACAGAAGATTCAATTCTCTATTCGACAAACTTTATGTCGAATCTTGGATTTTTTGCATCTTTAGTAAATGAGCCATTCGGAATGACTGAATGGAAAGATGTTATTTATTCTGATGCGCTCAATCATGCTTCCATCATAGACTCATTTAAACTTTGTAATCGTGAACGACTTGATAAGCGAATTTATCCTCACAAAGATTTGGGTGCGCTTCGAAAAATGCTCGAAGAAGATAAAGATAAAAATCACCGCACAAAATTTATTGTGACTGATGGAGTATTTTCAATGGAAGGCGACACCGCTGATCTTGCATCGCTTGTAAAACTTGCGGATGAATTTAGCGCACTTCTTTTTGTGGATGATGCGCATGGTGTTGGAGTACTTGGTGCGCGCGGACGAGGAACACATGAACACACAGGCACATTTGGAAAAATTGAT
>CAYLXO010000022.1:0-4305 GCA_964387965.1 uncultured Candidatus Saccharibacteria bacterium | reverse complement strand
ATGAATACATCTAATCCACTTGTGGGTATTGTTATGGGGTCAGATTCTGACCTACCAGTCATGGCAGAAGCTACGGCTGTTTTAGAAGAATTTGGGGTAGCGTACGAGATAAGTGTTGCATCAGCACATCGTGCACCAGCGCTTGTACATGAGTACGCTAGCACGGCAGCTTCTCGTGGCATCAAAGTCATGATGGCAGCAGCAGGTGGCGCAGCACATCTTGCGGGAGTTGTAGCAGCAGTTACAACACTTCCTGTTATCGCTGTTCCAATCAAGGCAAAAACACTTGATGGTCTAGACTCACTTCTTTCAATGGTACAGATGCCGCCGGGTATTCCAGTTGCGACTGTTGGAATTAATGCAGCAAAAAATGCAGGACTTCTTGCCGTTCAAATGCTCGCAAATCACAATGAAGCACTCGCTCAAAAACTTTCAGACTACAAAAAGAAGATGGCAAGCGACATCAATATAAAAAATGAGAAATTACATTCAGTCGGCGTGAAAGAATATATCGCAGGAATGAAATAATATGGCGGATGATGCTTACGCAAAGTCAGGTGTAAACATTGAGGCGGGGAACGAAGTTGTCCGTCAGATAAAAGATATTGTAAAAAGTACACACTCTCCGGCGGTGCTCCAAGGGATTGGTAGCTTTGGTGCGCTTTTTGATATTTCGGATATTGCAAAAAATTACAAAAATCCAGTGCTTGTACAAAGCGTAGACGGCGTAGGTACAAAGCTAATGGTTGCAAAGATGGCAAACGATTATTCAAAAGTTGGGGCAGACATTGTAAACCATAGTGCAAACGATATTGTATGTATGGGAGCGCGTGGCCTCACGTTTCTTGATTATGTCGCACACGAAAAACTCGATGTTTCAGTGATGGCAGAGATTATGCGTGGAATGGCAGAGGCATGTAAGGATGGGAGTATTTCACTCATAGGTGGCGAGACAGCTGAGATGCCTGGAGTGTATGTAACAGGTGAGCACGATATAGCAGGTGCTATCACTGGTGTAGTTGAAAAAGAAAAAATAATCACAGGAGAAAAAGTGTCAGTTGGTGATGTAATAATCGGACTTTCATCAAGCGGTCTTCATACAAATGGTTATTCGCTCGCACGAAAGGCATTTTTTGATATAGCAGGACTCACAGTGAACGACACATATGAAGGTCTCGGTGAAACTATCGGGCAAGCGTTACTGCATGCACACTTAAACTATGCTCCGGCAATTCTTAAAATACTTGATGCTGGTGTAGAAATTAATGCAATCGCGCACCTCACTGGTGGCGGATTTATTGAAAATATTCCACGTGTTCTTCCAAAGACGGTAAACGCACAAATTAAAAAAGGCACATGGCCAATACTTCCAGTATTTAATGCAATAATTAAAATTGCGAATGTGAGTGAAGCTGATCAGTATCGTTCATTTAATATGGGAATTGGTATGGTGCTTGTCGTTCCACAATCTGAAAAAACTCGTGTAATGGAAATGCTTTCAACTGAGAAAACATTTAAAGCATACGAAATTGGAGAGATTGTAAGCGGGGAAGGTAAGACAATCCTCGTTTAGGTACAAGAAAACCCGTAGGTTCTCCTGCGGGTTTTGTAATTCTTAGTGTAGATTTTAGATTGTTGCGTCTGAAAATGAAGACATCTTTAGCATGTGAATGAAAGAGTCAGAAGCCATAGTCGCTTCAAATCGGTTGATTTTTATTACAATGCCAGCGTCTGTCGCTTGTTGCATCAACACGTTTTCATTTTCAGTCATTTCTACCTCAAAATCTTCCGCTGTGTGTAATTCGATACTTACTGCAAGTATCATAAATTCATTTGTCTTTACATCAGTAAGAATTCCCACTGCGCCAAAAATCGAGAGTTCCTTCAATGAATGATAATAGTTTACTATTAGCTTTGTGAATTCGGTCCCGTTTTGTTCATCCGCATTTTTTCGTGCAGATATAGAATAAATCAATTTCATAACGTACTATGTTTGTTTCGCATCTATAATAACATATTTTTCTCAAAAGTCAACAACTTTCTCTTACGTTAATTTTCTTGTAGAATGAGCAGACTATGATACCAATCGAAGATATCAAATCTCATTTAGACTACGTGCTTACAGGCACGAATTTTACAAATTTGGGCGAACGCAAGGTCGGTAAGGTGCGTGACGTGTACGTGCAAAAAGATAAGATTATTCTTATTTCTACAGATAGACATTCGTCTTTCGATCGTATTATTGCTCATATTCCAAACAAAGGGGCCGTACTTACTGGCACGAGCTACTTTTGGTTTGATGCAACAAAGGATATTGTAAAAAATCACATTATTGCGATGCCTGATCCAAATGTGGTTGTGGTAAAAAAATGTGAAGTAGTAAAAGTTGAGGCTGTTATCCGCGGATATCTTACTGGCACAACAAATACATCTATTTGGACTCGGTATCAAAATGGAGAGAGAAATTTCGGTGGGCTTATTTTGCCAGATGGACTTTCAAAAAATTCAAAGCTTCCTGAACCGATTTTTGACCCGACAACAAAGGAAGACTTGCATGACCGCGCTCTTTCGTTTGAGGAGCTTATTAGCGAAGGATTTGCTACACGTGAGGTGCTCACTCAATTAAAGGAAACTGCTCTCAAACTTTTTAAGCGTGGACAAGAAATCGCAGCACAGCATGGTCTTATTCTTGTAGATACAAAATATGAATTTGGTGTTGACGAAAATGGTGAGCTTATCTTGATTGACGAAATCCATACCCCTGATTCTTCTCGCTATTGGAAACTAGGGAGCTATGACGAGCGAATGAAAGAGGGAAAGGAGCCAGAATATTTTGACAAGGAGTTTTTGCGTTTGTGGTTCAAAGATAATTGTGACCCATATAACGATGCGACACTTCCAGAAGCTCCAGCGGATTTGGTAGCCGAACTTTCTCGTCGATATCAGGAAATTTATGAAACGATTACTGGCAAAACATTTACTTGTGATTTTTCAGTGTCACCGACAGAGCGCATACAAAATAATTTGAAGGACTACTATGTTGCATAGCCATATAGAAGCGATTTCTCCACTTGATGGAAGATATAGTGAAAAGGTACAAGGACTTGCTCCATTTTTTAGCGAGTGGGCACTTATGAAATACCGTGCGTATGTTGAAGGTGAATATCTTATTGCGCTATCTCTTACAAAGGGTCTTGGGTTGCGTTCGTTTACACAAGCCGAGCAAGATTTGATTCGAAAAGTCTGCAATCTTTCTACTGTTGATGCGGAAGCGATTAAGACGATTGAGTCTACAACTAATCATGATGTAAAGGCAGTTGAATATTATTTAAAGGAAAAGCTTGGTAAATCATCACTCAAAAATGAGATTGAGTGGATACACTTTGGTCTTACATCTGAGGACATCAACAACACATCATACGCACTTATGCTTCGTGATGGGCTTGAAAAAGTTGTTGTGCCAAAACTTGAAGAAATTCATGCAACACTTACTGGGTATGCAAAAGAACATGCGAAGCTTCCGATGCTTGCTCGTACACACGGCCAGAGCGCATCGCCAACAACGCTCGGGAAAGAATTTGCGGTTTATGCATCACGTCTTGAACGACAGATACGACAGCTTAAGTCTACAAAGATTTTGGCAAAACTAAACGGAGCGACAGGAAACTACAACGCACATGTTGTCGCATTCCCGAAAATTGATTGGATTTCTTTTTCAAAAAAATTCATAAAAAGTCTTGGACTTGAAGCAAATCTCCTAACTACGCAAATCGAACCACATGATACATATGCAGAAATTTTCGACTGCATGCGAAGAGTAAATATGATTTTGATAGATTTTAACCAAGACATGTGGCGATATATTTCTGATGCATGGATTATCCAAAAACCAAAAGCTGGAGAAGTTGGTTCGTCTACTATGCCACACAAAGTAAATCCAATTGATTTTGAAAATTCTGAAGGTAATTTGGGTATGGCAAATGCAATGTTTGGGTTTTTCTCAAATAAGCTTCCAGTCTCGCGTCTTCAACGTGATCTTACCGATTCTACGGTATCTCGTAATTTTGGTAGCGCGTTTGGGTACTCACTTCTTGCGTATGAATCTTTGTTAAAAGGTCTCGGTAAGGTTGGCGTATCTGATACCGCAATTACTCGCGCGTTACTTGCACATCCTGAAGTGATTGCTGAAGCAATTCAGACGGTCCTTCGTCGCGAAAAAGTTGCAATGCCATATGAAAAATTAAAGGCACTTACTCGAGGAAAAGAAGTGACGATGGAAGAATTTAGGACGTTTATTGAGGAACT
>CAYLXO010000021.1:4942-10021 GCA_964387965.1 uncultured Candidatus Saccharibacteria bacterium | reverse complement strand
ACGCGCACATGGACACAGTGTCTCCAGGAGCGCTTTCTCAATGGAAATATCCACCTTACGGAAAGGATGCTGGACAAATTCACGAAAACAAAATATTTGGCCTAGGCGCAAGTGATGCAAAATCAAGTATTGCAGTACTTCTTACTCTTGCTGAAGAATATACCAAGGATACTCCGCCGATCGATGTGTGGTTTTTGTTCGCAACAGAAGAAGAAATTGGCGGTGATGGAACAAAAAGATTTTTGGACTGGTTTTTACAAAAAGGATACAAGGATAAGTACATAGAGTTATCCTGTGTGATATGTGAACCAACAGACATGGAAGAAGTTCGCATCGGCCACAGAGGCAACATGAACATAATGATTACGAAGCGAGGTGAAAGTGGTCAAGCATCTGAATCTCATCTTGTTAAAGATCAAGCAATAATGGGGATGGTTGATATTGTTGAAGACTTAGAGAAGCTAGAAAAAAACTGGCAAAGTAAATACGTAGACCAAATATTAGGCAAGCCTAGTATTGCACTTACATCTATTAACGCAGGTGAACCAGTGTCTCCAAACAAGTTTCCGGATACGTGCACTATCACAATTGATGTACGTACTACACCAAAATTGCACAAAGATGCTTTCATGCTTGTGAACAAAGTTGCAAGTAAGTACAAAGCAGAAGCAAAAATAATCTATAATCCGGCACCACCAGGCGTTACTTCTTCAGATAGTAAAATTGTAAGTGTATCTAAAAAGCTGGTTGGTAAAATTGGGGTTGGGAGAACATCAACTGACCTGTGTTTCTTCTCAGAAATTGGTGTCCCAGGAATAATTCTAGGTCCAGGAACCCAAGATTCAATACACAAGCCTAACGAATACTGCGAGATAAAGAAGCTCGAAAAAGCACTTAAAACATATACTGGTATAACCAAAAACTTAGCTTAGAGTTATCCACAATTTTTAATATGTATGAAATTTCGTCAACTAAGGCGATTATTTGTGCAAACAAAAATATAATTATTATGTGCACGCTCTCTTTAAAAATCGTAAAAAAATACGGACCCAAGAAAGTTCCAGATCAGTTCAGTTTAACACCATTCGCAGAGAATGTTCTCAAAAAATCTAAAATACAGTTTACGAAGAAAGACATTGGGCTATGCAACTTACCTTCTGGCGCTCGCCTTTATCTGAACATAGCTGAGTATGAAATAAAGAAGTTCAAACAGAATGATGATCCGTACGCAAAACTCGTCTACGAAATTTGTCAGAATCAGGGTGGAATTCTTCCGAACCATTGGGGCTTGGCATACGCATTGCACCAGTTCGGAAAACAGCTTTCTCATTACAAGAATAATATTATTCTTGGCCCGGATATTCAGTCATCGCTTTTCTCTACCCCTGTCATGTCGCGTGGTGACAAATACGGTGACAATTTCTACATCCCGTTTATTGGAAAAAACAAATTTCCAATTACTACTGACAACTTTCACACTCAATTGATTGACAACAACGGATTAATTGCATTTTTCACCATTAATTAGTTTCAAAAATGAACGACACTTCTAAAACTGGAATTCAATTGCGGCTTGAAAGCGATTGTAAATTTAAAAAGCCAATGAAAATCGTCTTCTACAAAGATTTCATTAGGTCTGAGTCATACCGACGCTCAAAGCTCGGAATAGGTCCATGCGATCCATCTGTAAGACACATAATTGGATACGGGCCGTAAATAAAATATAAACATTTAAAAATAGTACTAGCAATCACTAGTACTATTTTTTATATTGCAATTGGTTTTCCACAAGTACTTTACTTGACTAAAGTACTTTAATAAACTAAAGTGCTTGTATGAAGATAAGTGCAAACTTTAATTGGAATACAAAAGAGAACAAACAACTGGTTTCAGCCATGCTTGCTCTTGAAACAGTCGATGAGGCAAAGCGTTTTATGCGTGATCTTATGACAGAGAGCGAAATCGAAGAATTTGCGAAGCGTCTTGAAGCTGCACGTCTGCTTTCTGTTACAACTCCATACAATACAATCACAAAAAATACAGGTCTCTCCTCTACTACTGTTGCTCGTATATCAAAATGGCTTAACGGATCGCTCGGAGGATATCGCCTAGTACTTTCTCGTATTATTCCAGACACACAGCATCATCACCTTTCTCAGCCGGTTGGGAAAGGATTGTCTTCGTAGTGAATGCTAAAAAATAACCCTATCCCAATCATGCTGATTGGGTGTATTTGTAACTTAAAAATTTAATATTATGCAGAATGAAATTGTGTGTCAAAAATCCTACGATGGGAAGCATCATGCAAGAGAACCTCGCCTTGAAATGTCAATTGATAAAGACAGATCAAAGGAGCTATCTGAATTACACTACTGTAAATTCTGTCATCAGAAGTTATTGAGTGGAATGAACTACTTTGAAGGAATAATGTTGTTAAATCAATTGATGTCTCAGGTGCGCATTGAAGGTACTTGCTACTACGGAGATGACAAAGAATATTCAAGAATGGTTGTAGAACAAGCTCGTGATCATTCGAAGCTAAATTATTATATATACTTCATGTATGAAATTCTTGAAATCGGTACGATAGAGATTACAGAACAATCAATTGTAGAACTTTCCAAAAAATGTAAACGAACTTTGTATCCGCAAGTTTATTTTCAATAAAACAAACAACTCTCTCAAGTGAATGAGGGAGTTGTTCTATTTTCGAATTTGGATATTCAATTCACGGAGAGTTTTTTCAGGCATTTCACTTGGTGCTCCCATCATAAGGTCACGGCCTTCGCCGGTCTTTGGAAACGCCATTACTTCGCGAATGTTCGGTTCATTCTGAAGAAGCATGACAAGGCGTTCCATTCCCCAAGCTATTCCGCCGTGTGGAGGCGCTCCATATTCAAATGCAGTGAGAATATGTCCGAAGCGTGATTGAATTGTCTCAGGAGAAAGTCCCAAAAGTTCAAAAATTTTGTTTTGTAAATCTCGCTTATGTATTCGTATTGAGCCTCCTCCAATCTCGTATCCGTTAAGTACGATATCATATGCATTTGCACGAGCTTTGAGTGGTTCAGAGTTAAGAAGTTCTGCATCTTCAAGTTTTGGTGATGTAAACGGATGATGTACAGCCTGCACTCCCCCTTCGTCATCACGTTCAAACATTGGAAAATCTACTACCCAACAGAATGCGAGTTCGTTCGGATCGTCTTTATTTACACGCATGTCCGGCTTATCGTTACCGTACTTTTCCATAGATTCTGCGTAAGAAATACGAGGGAATGGTATCTGCGATATTCGTTTTTCAGGATATACAGTTTTAACAAGTTCAATAAGCATCGCCTCGTTGTATGCCATTACCTCCTCTTGATCCACAAACGACAATTCCATATCAAGTTGAGTAAATTCCGGTTGACGATCTCCACGAGTATCTTCATCACGCATACAACGCGCGATTTGGAAATACTTTTCAAAGCCAGCTACCATTGATAGCTGTTTAAATTGTTGTGGTGATTGTGGAAGTACGTAAAACTGCCCACTGAAAAGCCGAGAAGGAATAATATACTCGCGACTTCCTTCAGGGGTTCCTTTAGTCATCATAGGAGTTTCAATTTCGATAAAATCATGCGCGTGCATATATCCACGAATAAAAGTAATGATCTTGTCACGCATGCGAATATTTTTCTGCATTCTTTCTGAACGCAAATCAAGATATTTGTATTTCATACGAATATCTTCACCGACTGGCATTGTATCTACATTGAGTTCAAATGGAGGCGTTTCAGCCTTATTCAATACTTCAATTGAAGTAACTTCAAGTTCAACATCTCCTGCAGGCACATTAGGGTTGATATTTTTTTCTGGTCGCTTGTTTACTTTTCCTTCAAGTTTCAAAACCCACTCCGGACGAATTTCTTTTGCCAGTACTATCGCATCAGCATGCATTGGAAGTACGATACACTGAATCTTGCCTTTCATGTCACGGAAATCAAAGAAAACCATTTTTCCTTGATCACGTCGTACATCTACCCAACCGGCAAGCACAACTGTCTCCCCCACATGAGCACTTAGATCACTAGAATATATTCGATTTCTCATAAAAATTTGTTTTTAATAAATAAAACCCCTATAAAATTATCCAATTTTTTGGGTAATTTTATAGGGGCGTTAATAAGCTTAAACATGAATGCCAGCTAAACGCGGTGCCACCCTATTTCCTCAGCTTATTTAAAGCAAAACTGAGCTCATAGTATGTAATTTACCTCCCCGTTGTCAGCGGATCACAGGTATAGATACTTTAGCATGCGAAAAATCGATTGCAAGTTATCGTTTTATCTAAAACGAGCAAGCGGTGGATGTATCTTGTCTCCAAGGATCTCAAGTGGGATAGACAAGATTGCTGTAATTAAGAAAAAAAGATAATACAACGGCGTTGCGATATAGAACGAAAACGGATCAGTTGCCCGCCATCCTCTGTAATGACCCTGAAACCACAAAAATGCTGTGTTTATTGGCCAGTACACTAACATAAGTACCGAAATGATTATGAACTTAATTCCTTTTATTATGAGAGCAAACATACATTATTTTTTAGATGATAATTTACTCAAAATACTAACAAATCCTCCTTTCTTATTTGAATACTCACGTGATCCACGAGTAACAGTAGCAATTCCAATTTTTAAATCTTTCGCGATTTGTCGTTGTGGTATGCCGTTCGACAATTTTTTAACTATTTGCCAGCGAGTAACAATTTCTTTTAATTCACTTTGTGTAAGCAAAGATTTAATCACCTTGTGAAAAAGTTTTTTGTCCTTGCTTGCTTCAAGTAACATTATATTAAATTCTGCCTCGTGTTTTTTATTCATGATTCCTATTTTAGTCCTACAGTTTTCATGACATCTGCTACTTTTGCTTGCGCTCGAGTAACGATAGTAGCCTTTGAGTCTTCAAGTATTTGATATACAAGTTCAGGATGTGTCTGGTAGTATTCATATTTTTCACGCATTGGAGAAACGTATGCAATGATATCTTTTGCAAGTGTTTCTTTTAGAATCTTGTACTTACCTTTATTTTCTTCGTATA
>CAYLXO010000021.1:3100-4842 GCA_964387965.1 uncultured Candidatus Saccharibacteria bacterium | reverse complement strand
TCTCGCCCCAAATTCGGTTGAATTTTTCGGCTGTATCACGCGCAATCTCAACATGTTGTTTCTGATCAGCGCCGACAGGAACAACATCTGCATCGTGAATAAGAATATCTGCTGTCATGAGTATCGGGTAATCAAAAAGTCCTACAGATGCTTCCTTACCATTTGCTACTTTATCTTTGTACGCAACAGCTCGTTCAAGGTATGGAACTGTCGTAATACAATTGAACATCCATGTTAGTAGCGCGACTTCCCCGCCGATAGCTGACTGTTGGAACAAACAGACTTTTTTAGGATCAAGGCCACATGCGAGATACGTTGCTGTAACATCAAAAATACTTTTTTTAAGTTTCTCTCTGTCTTGCATTGTTGTCATAGCATGCAAATCAGCGATAAATACGTATGTTTCGTAATCATTTTGCAAATCAACAAACTGTTTGATTGCACCAAAATAATTTCCGATATGCATATCACCGGTCGGCTGAATTCCCGATAGAAGGATTTTTTTCATATAAAGAGTATACCAGATTGATACATATTGATAAATCCTTATACAAACAACATATACTGATATACGTCAATAGCAGTACTCACTCATTATTCACAGCATGTTCAGTCTAAGTGTATTTTCGTATTTTTTGCTCGTGTTAGAATCGACACATGCCTAAAGAACAAATGCGCATCCCTCCACAAAGCCTAGACTCAGAAAAGGCAGTCTTGGGCTCGATTATGCTAAAGCCTGGGGCACTTATTGATATCGCGGACAGACTTTCACCTGAAGCGTTTTACAGCGACAAGCATCGTAAAATTTTCGAGACGATGCTTACTCTTTCAACAAAGAATGAGCCTATCGATATTATCTCTGTCTCACAAAAGCTAAAGGAACAAAAAATGCTTGAGTCAGTTGGGGGCTCAAAGTATCTAACAGAACTTGCAAACTCTGTTCCCTCTTCAACTAATGCGCAATATTACGCCGATATCGTTGAACAGAAATATATTTTGCGTAAATTGATTGATACCGCAGATACACTTGCAGAAATGGGTTATACTGACGGGTCAAAACCCCTCGAAGACATTCTTGATGATGCCGAAAAAAAGATTTTTGCGCTTGCTGAAGGGCCAAAACGGGCAAAATATCTCTCATTGAAAGATACACTTGGCGAAGCGTGGAGTCGTTTGGAAAAATTGCACGAACAAAAGGATGGTCTCCGTGGTGTACCTACCGGATACAAAGCGCTTGATGATATGCTTTCTGGGTTCCAAAAATCTGATCTTATTATTCTTGCTGCACGTCCTTCAATGGGAAAAACTACCTTGGCCCTTGATATGGCACGTATGGCTGCTGTTAAACACAATATAGGAATTGGAATTTTTTCACTCGAAATGAGTGCTCAACAGCTCGTTGACCGTATGCTTGCTGCTGAGTCGCGCGTTAACGCATGGCAGTTGCGCACTGGAAAACTTCATCCAGGAGGTCGTGAATTTCAACATCTTGCAACCGCTCTTGATACGCTTTCAAAAGCTCCGATATTTATTGATGACCAACCATCAAGTTCTATTGTACATATCCGCTCTGTAGCTCGTCGTTTGAAAAACGAACACAATATCGGCATGATTATCGTTGACTACCTCCAGCTTATGAGCACATCAAAAAATTATGACTCAATGGTAAACCAAGTCACCGAAATTTCTCGCTCACTCAAAGCACTTGCGCGTGAAATAGATGTGCCTGTTATCGCGCTTTC
>CAYLXO010000021.1:0-3000 GCA_964387965.1 uncultured Candidatus Saccharibacteria bacterium | reverse complement strand
TGCAAGATGCTATTACAACTGCTAAAAAATCAGTAAAACGATGTAGTCGATGTTATGCTTTGTCGGAAAAAATTAATTCTGGACTATGTGTTTTATGCTCGGATCCTACTACTGACAAGAGCACACTTCTTATTGTCGAGAAAGATGCTGACCGAGAGCGTTTTATTCAATCAAAATCATATAAAGGTACATACTTTGTTATTGGTGGACTCGCTCCAGCAATCGAAAAAGATACAAGCAATTACATTCGCATAAAAGAACTGACTCGTTTGATTCAATCTGAACAGTCTATTCTCCGAGAAATTATATTCGCACTTTCGGCAACTCCAGATGGCTTGCGTACAGAAGTTCTCTTGAAGGTAGAACTCGAGAAATTCCTTACTGATTCCCCTATTAAACTTTCATTTTTAGGACGAGGGCTTTCGACTGGTACTGAAATTGAATACTCCGACTCAGATACGTTGCGAAATGCGCTAAATTCAAGAACCCAAACGCTATAAAAAAACACCGGACCTAAAGTCCGGTGTTTTTTTATTTGATTGCTGAGATTTTTACTTCTGAGTAAGTCTGGCGGTGTCCGTTTTTCTTGTAGTATCGGCTTTTCGCCTTGTACTTTGCAACGATTACCTTTGCTGCTCGTCCTGCGTTTTGGAAAATTGCTTCGACTTTTGCTCCAGTAATGTATGGTGTACCGATTGTTGTTTCCTTGCCGTTATCAACGAGGAGAACCTGATCGAAAGTGATTTTGTCACCTTTCTTAAGATCGTCACCCAACTTTTCAACGCGAATAACATCTCCGACTGAAACCGGATACTGCTTTCCGCCTGTTGCTATAATTGCGAATTCTGTCATACCCGCCCTATATTACACGATTTTGAAATAAAGTAAAGAGGGCAAGAAACCTTACAAAATAGCCCAAATTGCCGCTATTCCAGATAGTGCCATAAGGCCAACCGTAAACCAGCCAATAGAGGTTCCAAGTGGCTTACTTACATAGTCACCCATAATATGCTTATTGCTCCCCAATCGGACGATAAATACGAGAATAATCGGTGAAATAATACCATTTGCAACTGCTGAATATATAAGCGTTTTAATAGGATCAAGACCAATAAAATTAAGCAAGATACCAATAAGCACTGAGACAATAATTACACCGTAAAATGCATACGCTTCTTTGAGTTTACGGTACAGCCCGTGTTTGAAACCAAAGCTTTCAGAGATAGCATAACTTGTTGATCCAGCAAGTACTGGAATTGCAAGCATACCCGTACCAATGATTCCAATTGCAAACATTAGGTATGCAAGATCACCAGCAAAAGGCTTTAGAGCTTCTGCCGCTTCAGCTGCCGTTGTGATATTTGTTATACCGTGTGAAAAAAGTGCTCCAGCACAAGCCGCAATAATAAAGAACATCACGACATTTGAAAAAAACATTCCAGTCCAAACATCTGCACGAATTTTTTTGATATCTTTTTTTACAATTATTTGATGCCAACGCTTTTCATCTTCTTTTCCTTGAAGATTTTGCTCTTCAACTTCTTGTGACGTTTGCCAAAAAAACAAATACGGAGAGATTGTAGTACCAAGCACTCCACAAATGAGAAGCAGGCCTTCTTTTGTAAAAGAAAGTGTAGGCAGTACCGCAGCGTGAAGAACATCGTTCCAGTTTAAATGACTCGCGATTGCAGAAAAGATATATGCAAGAAGCACAAAGGCGAGATACTTAAGGTACTTCGCGTAACGTGCATATGTTGTAAAAATTTGAAGTAACAAACAAACGACTCCAAAGCCAATAACAAGAGTCGAAAAACCAAGTCTTGGAATTATAAGTTGCACCCCTTGAGCCATTGCGCCAAGATCAGCGCCAATGTTGAAAGTATTTGCGATAAACAGAAGTGACGTGATGAGATATAACGTCCAGCGAGGATAATGATGTCGAATGTTAGCCGCAAGGCCGTGTCCAGTAACCACGCCAATTCGCGCACATGTTTCTTGTACTACGGCCATGAGTGGAAATGTAAACCATGATAACCATAAGAATCGAGTACCGTACTGAGCTCCGACTTGAGAGTAAGTTGCAATACCAGAAGGGTCATCATCTGCTGCGCCTGTTGTAAGGCCAGGGCCGAGCGTATTCCAATATTCTTCAGCAAGCTTAAATGGCTTTTTTGAAAGTAGAACTTTCTCTTCTTTTTTTACAAGCTCGACTCCCTCTTCAAGAATTCGGGCCGGAACTTCAAAGACTTTTTTGAGGTCATCGTTTTTTTGATATTCCATTGATTCCAAAATTATATATCATTTTGGAAATTGTAAATAGTATTCAACACTGTTCATACTGTATACAAAATACTAGATACTGTATACTATACATATGATTTCAAGATATTCTCACCAGGGCATGACCTGGATTGATTTGGAATCTCCTGTAAAAGAGGAGATTGATGTTTTAAAAGATGAATTTGACTTGCACCCTGTTGTTGCAGGCGAACTAATTTCAAATACTGAGCGCGCAAAAGTTGATTTGTATGAAGACGCAATTTATCTCATTCTTCACTTCCCTATTCGAAATCGTAAAAGTGGGCATATTACAGAGACTGAAATCGACTTCGTTCTTAAGAAGAATGCATTGATTACTACCCACTATGAGCTCATCGATCCACTCCATGATTTTTCGCGTTTGTTTGAAGTAGGTAGTTATCTTACGAATTCTCGAATTAGCGAACACGCTGGATTTCTATTCTTTGCTCAAATGCGCGAATTGTATAAGCACACGCTGTTGCTTATCGAAGGTATCGGCCACGAAATTCGCGAAATAGAAAAACATATTTTCGCTGGAGAGGAAGCTGCTATGGTTGAGAAAATCTCACGCACAAATAGATCACTTATCGATATCCGACAGTCACTTCGGTACCATAAGGAAGTCTTAAAATCGATGTCTGTTGCCTCAAAGAAGCTTTTTGGGGACGATTTTGGCTACTATATAAGCTCAATCGAGGG
>CAYLXO010000020.1:0-10566 GCA_964387965.1 uncultured Candidatus Saccharibacteria bacterium | reverse complement strand
ACCTGCAGTTGAAAATAATCCAGAAATGAAGTAATATAGCCAGGTACGACCTAGAACGCCGCTTTAGCTCAGTTGGTAGAGCAACAATTTTGTAAATTGAAGGTCCCCAGTTCGAGTCTGGGAAGCGGCTCATTAACAAAAAGCACCGAAAGGTGTTTTTTGTTTTATGAACGCTTCAGAAAGTGAATTTATTCACTTTCGTCCAGACTCGAAAGCCACAGCCATGTCGCCCTGCGACAGGCGAGGCGGGTTCGCGAACACTTTGTATTTTTGTGAGCTCGTCGAACAAAAATACTTGGTGATTCGTGAACGAGACGGGAAGCGGCTCCAATTATAAAAAGTCAGGATAACATCCTGACTTTTTATATTGTCGCTTCAGTAAGCAAACTGCTTTGCTTACGTCCAGACTCGAATGGCGCAGGTATATTGCGAAGCAATACCGAGCCGGGGTCGCGAGTACTTAGTCCACACAGCTTCGCTTTATGCGGAGCGAGTAGACTTAGTAACTCGTGACCGAGACAGGAAGCGGCTCCAACTACTTCCCTGCCTCTTTTTTAAGCGTTGCCTTAAGTGCAGGAATGAGCTTTTCGATATCTTCTACACTATGAAATCCAGTATATACCCGTCCACTTGATACAAGGGCTGGGAGTTCTGTGTCTTTAACCCCGTAGATTTTGATGAGCGTGCTGACCGCTGAAAGATCTAGCCCATAATCAAATGAGTACACGCGAAGTGCAGGATACTTTTCGCGAAGATCTGTAAGCACATATCCTTGCTTCACACATTCACTACAGTTATCGCTCGTTGTATAGAAATACAAAATAAATACAGATTTATGACCGCAACGGTTTGTTATTGCTTTCATCAAGAGATAGTCTTTGATTTCAAGAAGTGAGTACTGCTTTTCAAGCTGTGTGAGTTCCTCAGATTTTCCACTTGAGCTTTCAAGATACTCAATCTTTCGTGAAAGCTCGTTGAGCTGGTCAGAAAGAACAGTACTTGTAACCTGACTACAATCAACTTCTCCGAGTAGTGAATACTGCGTTTCGGCAGATAGCAAGTCGATTGCGATATTATTCTGAATATCACTCAATTCTGCCATTTTGCGATTTGTAAGAGTATCGCTGACGTAAAATACAGTAAGAAAGATACCGATTGTTATAAGCAACACGGTAAAATATTTCTTCCAATTATTTTCTGAAAATGTGTCTTTGTTTGCCATATATTATCTCCATGCAGTCTCTCGTCTTGTCACAGTGTTAAACACAGCTGCCAAAATCCAAAGTGGTGCAATTATACTGTAAATAAATAAATACCAAATCATAGCGACAGAAGGACGAGCCTTCCCTGTTGCCATTTTGGTGCCGATCATCAATGAAGTAAACACAAATACATACAACACTATTGTTATCATGAATACAGAATGTGTACTAACAAAAAACAAATCGAATTTTGAAGGTGAAATATTCGGAAGACGAATTCCGACTGCTTCAGCTTGTACTACTTTAACTGAAACAAATTTCACAAAAGAGTACACCATAAACACAAACAAATATATCGCAGAAAAAATTGAAGCAATTCCAGCTGGTATAGTAAAGAGTGAGAAGGCCCCCATTTCTGGATTAAAGATAACACGTCGGTAATCTATCGTATTGTTCACAAAACCGTATATCCAGCGTCTACGCTGACGATACAAGGCGTATGGCGTCTTTGGTGTGTTTGTATAGACTTGTGCATCATGACATTGCTCGATACGCATATGATGTTCATGCATGCGAAATGCGATTTCCATATCTTCTGTTTTATGCGCCTCACGGTACAATCCAAGCTTATTGAATACCTCCATTCGGTAAATAGAAAATGGTCCTGGGGTCACATGAATACCATTCATAAGACCGAGCATTTTTTTGTTATAGACTGCAAGCTGGTACTCAATTTTTTGCGCCCACTGAATAAGCTTCTTTGGTTTGTTTACAATAATAGATGGCGATACTGCCATAATCTCACCGTCATCAAAATATGGAATCATTCGTTTAAGCGCATCCGGAGCAACAAATGAGTCAGCATCAAGACACCCAACAAATGGAGTCTTCGTCATCTCAATTCCAAGGTTCATAGCAGTATGCTTACCTCCGTTTTCCTTGTGATATATTTTTACCCGCAAATGATCAGCATAACGTTGTAAAACATTCCATGTGTTATCAGTTGAACCATCATCGACTGCAATAACATGTAATTTGTCTTGCGGGTAATCCATTGCAAGAAGCGACTCAATAGTGCCAACTACAGTTGTTTCCTCATTCCAACACGGAACGATAATAGTAACCCCAGGATATGCCTCCATTGGTCTGTTGTCTTTACGGATAACGATGCGCTTTCGTTTTTCAAAAAAAGTATACAGAAAAAACACCTGCACGTAGACTGCAAGGAACGTAAAAATATAGAAAAATACATTAAAAACCGTTTCGGCCTTCATAGATATACAGTATGCTACTGTAACACTATTTTACCACAAAAATGGCTAAATTTAAAGGGGTGGCAGGCTTTCGCCTGCCACCCCTTTTTGCTTAAAAATATATGTTTTAAGCTTGCTCAATTACATCTGAGCACCTGCTGTTGGAGCTGCTGCTGGAGCATCTCCCATGCATTCCTTACACTTTTTACACTTGCATCCGAAAATCATCATGATAGCTGAAACACCTACGAGTACGTAGACGATAGCTTCTACCATTGGCCATGAACCGAGAAGCATATCTACAAGATTCCAATCTGCACCCATGAGCATTCCTGCTCCGTACAATCCCCAGTTAAGACCTCCAATGATTACCAAAATTTCAGCAATCTTAGATGGTGTACACTGACATTTTTTCATACACATACGATTATAAAAATTAACTACTAATGCCTGCCCGGATAGGTTAGAGCAGTTCTGCCTCTATAGTATAGCAAATATTTTACACAATAGTACTATTTTCCACGTGAAAGTTCACGTGCGCGCTTATAAGCTCGAAGAAGTGTCTTGCGGATAACACGAGAAAGCGTACCCTTCATCAGAATTTTTAACCCTGCTTCAGTTGTTCCCTTTTTTGAGGTTACTTTTTTGCGAAATTCTTCTGGGTTTGTATCCCCTACATGCAACACAGAATTTGTAGCGTGCAGAGTTTGCAAAGTAAGCATTGTTGCATCATTGTGCGTGAATCCCATACTCTCAACTTCACGAATATACGCCTCGATAATATAAGCAAAAAATCCTGCTCCACTTGCCGAAATTGCTGTTGCCTTATCTACATAGTCTTCATCAAATACCTGCAATTCTTTTCCAAGAAGTCTAAAACAGGCATGCGCAAAATCTTTGTCATGTTCTGTAAGTCCTGAACCATACCAAACAGTCATAGACTCACCGTGAAGTGCACCGAGGTTAGGCATCGCTCGAACAACACGCGAAACTCCAAGACTTCGTGAAATTGTTTGAATCGACACCCCTGCCATTACTGAAATAATGAGTGCCTGTTTATTTATCGCATCCTTTATAAGAAGGCTTGTTTCCTCGAATGATTGAGGCTTTACTGCAAGAAACACGACATCAGCTGATTGTAGTGAAGTATAGTCAGTAGATACTGAAATTGAATTCGTGAGCTTTTTTAGATCATGAAGTCGTGCCTCTGTACGATTAATCGCCGTTACAGAAAAATCAGCAGACTTCGCACAGGCAAGTGCGATAGCACCCCCCATAGACCCCACACCAACAATTGAGATATTTGTATGTGCCATTAGTCGAAGTAGTTTTTCAAACGCAAGATTTTTTCGTGTGTTCGAAGCTTTTCGTGCACCTTAGCTTCAATCTGACGAATACGTTCGCGAGTCACTCCAAATTCTGTTCCTACTTCTTCAAGGGTATGCTGTACCCCGTCTGAAAGTCCGTAGCGCATTTCAAGAATCTTTCGCTCTTTTGGAGAAAGCTCATCGAGTACTCCGCGGATTTGATCAGTAAGAATTCGGCGTGATGCTTCTTGGTCTGGACGAAGAATTTTATCATCTGCAATAAATTCACCACGAGTAGACTTTTCGTCGTCATCACCAATCGGCTGTTCGAGTGACACTGTATCTTGAGAGATGTTTTCAATAACGTGTACTTTTTCGACATCAATTCCCATTTCTGTTGCAACCTCTTCTGCAAGTGGGTCACGTCCAAGATCTTGTGCAAGACGGCGGTATACCTGCTTGTATTTAGAGATTGTTTCAACCATGTGTACTGGAATACGGATAGTACGTGATTGGTCTGCGAGTGCGCGAGTGATAGACTGACGAATCCACCATGTAGCGTACGTTGAAAACTTGTATCCTTTTGTCCAATCGAATTTTTCTACTGCCTTAAAGAGACCGAGGTTTCCTTCCTGAATAAGGTCAAGCAATGTTAGGTCACTTGAACGACCTGCATATTTCTTTGCAATAGACACCACAAGACGAAGGTTTGCACGAGCAAGCAAGTTTTTTGCTTCGTTGTCTCCTGCTTGAATTCGTTTCGCGAGTTCCTTTTCTTCAGCAGCTTGAATGAGCGGATATTGTCCGATTTCTTTCAAGTACATTTGAATAGAATCATATGCACCATCAGCTTTTTCGTCTTTGCCCAAACCTTCAAGCGTATCGATATCAAGAAGATTTCCACCTTCAAGCACGTCTACTCCCGCAGTCGTGAGCATTTCGTACAATACATCCAAGAAATCTACGTCTTGTTCAACATTTGGGAATGCGCTCAAAATTTCATCAAACGTGATGAATCCGCGCTTTTTTCCTTTACCGACGATTTCCTCTGCACGTTGTTCACGTGTCATCGTCTTTCCTTTTTTTGGAGCGTGTGATTTTACACGAGCAGAAAGCGCATTTGTCTTCCCTTTTGGAGCTTTTTTGGTTGGCTTCACTGCAACCTTCTTCGCCTTCTTTGCAACTACCTTTGCTGGTTTTTTGACTACCTTCTTCGCAGGCTTCTTTGCTTTTGCGACGACAGGCTTCTTAACCACCTTTTTTGCTGGTTTTTTCGCAACAACCTTTTTCTTTTTTGTATTTTTCTTGCTTGCCATAATGTTTATATATAACGACTGCTTTTAATGTTATTAAGACGACTTGTAATGGTTTGTGATTCTTTAAGTAATTCTACTGCGCTTGCGTGATCATTTCTACCTTCACATCGAGCAATTTCTGCTATGACGTGAGCTAGTCTGTCACCGAGCACCTGTTCTTCAAGATTAAGAATGAGTTCGTCAGTATCTTTTTGTATGTGTTCAGGATTCTTATATAAAAGTTCAATTTCAAATATTTTTTCGTTTTTCTTTTCTTCGGGGATTTCATAGAGTACTTTGAATGCATCTCTCCCTAACACTGCTTCAATTTTCTTTTTAATTTCATCCAGATCTTTGCGCGGTTCAGAAAGTGATTCTTCGTAAAACAAAACCCCAAACAATCTATCTTCTATTTTGCTATTACGCTTTTCAGCCGTAATTTTTTCTGCTTCGTGAACTATTGCATCTGGTTTACTTCGTTCCAAAACGCGTATTTGTACAACATCTTCAAGAAGAGCTTCTTCTGGTATACCAGTCTTGTGATGTATTTCTCGAAGAAAGTGTGCTCGTTCTACGGCAGACGGCATTGCTGCGATGTATGGAAGGATTCGATCTCGTACTGCGCGCATTCGTGTATGTTCTGACAAATCATGCTCGTTCAAAACTTTGAGATAAAACAGGATAATGTGCTCTGCACTATCTATTATTTTCTTCCACTCCCCTTCACCTTTCTGCAAAATAGTATCAGCTGGATCAAGATCCTTTGGCAATTTTGCTACTTTAACGTTCATACCAAGTGAAAGACCGATTTTTTCTGCACGTCCGGCAGCTTTCATTCCAGCTTTATCACCATCGTATGCAATAACTAGATTGTTTGAAAGTGCTTTTACTTGTCCAAGACCAGAAAGGAGCCCACGCTCTTCATCTGCAAGCGGTGAATCTGTAAGTGCTGTTCCACTCGATGCAACAGTATTTGTAAATCCAGCTTGATGCGAGAGAACGAGATCAAGCTGACCTTCTACCAAAATTGCTTGGTCTTTCTTTCGTATTTCAAACTTTGCCTTATCAAGACCGTATAATGTACTTCCTTTTTTAAATATCGGAGTTTCTGGTGAGTTGATATATTTTGCGCCTGCATTTTCTACTGCATGCAAAATACGTCCAGAAAAGGCAATGATACGCCCACTTGTATCTCCTATTGGAAACATTACGCGATCACGAAATCTGTCGTACGCTTCTTTGCTCGGACTTTCATCTGGATGCTTTGCAAGTCCTGCAAGAACAAGTTCTTTTTCAGAAAAACCTCGCTTTTTCATTTCATTTGAAAGTGCACGCCATTCGTCTTTTGCAAATCCGATACGAAAAGCTTTTGCCGTCTCATCTGTTACACCTCGCGCCTTCAAATAATCTCGTGCTTCACTACTATTTTTTAGTTCATCTTCAAAAAAACGGCATGCGTGCTCCATGAGTTCATACAATCGTTCTTTTTCTTTGCGATCACCTGATGTATCCCCTCCTTTGTATGGTTCAAGTTCTACCCCGGCACGTGTTGCAAGGAGCGCGAGCGCACCCTTGAAATCAAGTGCTTCGAACTGTTCGACAAAAGAAAAAATATCTCCTTTTGCACCACAACCAAAACAGTAATAACTATTCCGCGCTGGTGATACAAAAAATGATGGCGACTTTTCATTGTGAAAAGGACAAACTGCTTTATAGTTTGAGCCAGCTTTTTCAAGCTTCAAGTACGATGAAATAACATCTACGATTGATAGCTTCTCTTTGATTTTCTCGACGGTTGATGACATACGATAAATAGCATGCCCGGAAGCCCGTACGAGCGTTTTGCAGAGTATGCAAAACGCTCGTTACTTTCTAACTACGATGCTGAACTTGGAAATTCAGGAGCTTTTTCTGGGCGCTCCTCTTTAACTCCAAATCCTGTTCCCGCAGGGATGAGGCGTCCAATGATAACGTTTTCCTTAAGACCACGAAGATCGTCTACTCCACCACGAATTGCGTTTGTAATAAGAACGCGGTTTGTGTTTTGGAATGATGCCGCTGAGAGCCAGCTCTTTGTTGTAAGCGCAGTTTCAGAAATACCGAGTACAAGTCCATCTGCCTTTGCTTCTTCAGTGCCTGCTTCCTTCATGCGAGCATTCTCTTCTGCAAGTTCGATTGATTCAACAATTTCACCTGGTGAGAAGCTTGTGTCTCCTGCATCCTTAACTTTCTTACGTGAGAACATCTGACGGATGATAATTTCGATGTGCTTACGTGCGATTGATGCACCCTGAAGTTCGTACACTTTATTGATTTCGTGAATGATGTATTCTTCTGCACGTTCACGTCCACCGAATTTGAAGATTTCAGAAATATCTGCAGATCCATCTGTCATGATATCTCCCTTCTTCACGTTGTCTCCTTTCTTCACTGTAGGCATACGGTGTGGAGGAAGTACGTATTCTTCTTCATTTGATTTCTTATCTCCCTTTGTGTCATTCAATACAACGATAACTTTTTCAGTTCCATTGTTGCGAACATCAATAACTGTTCCGTCTTCATGAGTAACAACTGCTGGGTTCTTTGGCATTCGGCGTTCGAAGATTTCTTCGACACGTGGAAGACCAGCGGTAATGTCGACTCCTGCAACTCCTCCGGCGTGGAAGGTTCGAAGTGTAAGCTGTGTACCTGGTTCACCGATAGCTTGCGCTGCGACGATACCTACTGCTTCTCCGACCTTCACCATGTGATTGCGTCCGAGATCGAGACCGTAACATTGCTGACAAATTCCGTACGCTGTCTTACAAGTAAGTGGTGTGCGTACGTATGCTTCAGTAATTCCATCCTTTTCAAGCTTGAGCGCTTCTTCTTTTGTGATGAGCGTTCCGCGCTTATGGATTACTTCACCCTTTGCATTCTTAAGATCAGCTGCAAGTACGCGTCCACGGATAGTCTTTGAAATTGGAATTTCGATTCCAAGAACATTGTCCTTGTGCATCATCTTTCCATCCTTTGTTCCACAATCTTCTTCTGTAACAACAACATCTTGTGCAACGTCAACGAGACGACGTGTGAGGTATCCGGCTTTCGCTGTGTTAAGTGCAGTGTCGGCAAGACCTTTACGTGAACCGTGAGTTGTAATGAAGTATTCAATTGGAGAAAATCCTTCTTTGAATGATGGAACGATTGGGAAATCAATTGTACGTCCACTTGGTGAGATGATGAGACCCTTCATACCTGCCATCTGTGAGAGGTTTGACATAGATCCACGGGCACCTGATGTAATCATGTCACTCGCTGATGATCCTTCGATAAGTGTCGCAGGAAGCATTCCTTCGATTTCACGCTTTACACCTTCCCAGATTTCAATAACCTTTCGGTATTTTTCTTCTGCAGAAAGAAGACCATCATTGTACTGATTGTGTACTTCGAGTTCTTTTGCGCGTCCACGAGCAACAGCTTCTTTCTTTCCTTCTGGAACACGAATGTTGTCGAGACCCCAACTTGTACCTGACTTTGTACTGTATGTGAATCCGAATGTCTTAATTTTGTCGAGCACACGTGGTGTGTCATCGATACCGTAGTGCATGATGAATTCATCAACAAGCGCGTTCATACGCTTCTGAGTCATTGTTTCGTTCAAGAATGGGAAATCTTCTGGAAGAATTGAGTTGAAGAAGAGACGTCCTACTGTTGTTTCAAATGGCTCTCCCTTAAATCCTGCGTACTTAACGTTGTCTGTTCCAAGAACTTTGATTTTTGCACGAAGAGAAACTACTCCGAAGTCATACGCTGTAATAGCTTGGTTTGGACTTGCGAAAATCATTCCTTCTCCCTTTTCATTTGTTCCGAACTTTGTCATCCAGAAACATCCAAGCACCATATCCATACGTGGTGATGTGATTGGGTCTCCGTTCTGAGGCTTCAAAAGGTTTTTGTTTGATGCCATTCGGTCACGAGCTTCATCCTGCGCAGGTTTTGAAAGCGGAACATATACAGCCATTTGGTCTCCGTCGAAGTCGGCGTTGAACGCTGGACAAACGAGTGGGTGTACCTGAATAGCATTTCCTTCAATCAACACTGGCTGGAAAGCCTGAATACCTAGACGGTGAAGTGTTGGCGCACGGTTGAGCATAACGTGCTTTCCTGTAATAACTTCTTCGAGGATCGCCCATACTTCTGGAATTCCATCTTCGATAAGACGGTTTGCTCCACGAATGTTGTATGCGTGTTCACGCTCGATAAGTTTTGAGATTACGAATGGGCGGAAGAGTTCAAGCGCCATGTGCTTTGGAAGTCCACACTGATTGAGTTTCAAGTTTGGACCGACAACGATCACAGAACGTCCTGAGTAGTCCACGCGCTTTCCGAGCAAGTTCTGACGGAAGAGACCCTGCTTTGATTTCAAGTTATCAGAAAGTGATTTCAAAGCGCGTCGCTGTGCTTGATTCATCGCAACAGAGTCACTCTGACGAGCGATTGAGTTGTCGATAAGAGCATCAACTGCTTCTTGCAAGATACGCTTTTCGTTACGCAAGATAACGTCTGGCGCACCGATTCCCTTCAATTTTGCAAGACGGTTGTTTCGGTTGATAACACGACGGTAGAGGTCGTTGATATCAGAAGTCGCATGACGTCCTCCATCAAGAGCCACCATCGGTCGAAGTGCTGGTGGAATAACTGGGATAACAGTAAGGAACATCCATTCTGGACGGATTCCACTTGTTATCATTGAACGAATAAGTGAGAGACGCTTTTCAAGCTTCTCACGTTCTACTGTTGAAGCTTTTTCAACTGATGCTTCAGTAAGTTCACGAAGCTTGTTCAAATCAAGATTTTTCAAGATTGAATAAATAGCTTCTGCACCGATTGATGCTTCAAAACATGTTCCGTACTTAAGTGAGTAGCGGTGGTATGCAATTTCAGTAAGAACTTTTCCTTCGTAGATTTCGTTGATTTCTTTCTTTGTTGTTGAAAGAAGATCCTTCAACTTTTGTTTTGTATCATCATCAGCTGATGACTTTACCTTTGTCTTGTATTCGTTCTCAAGATTTTTGATTATTTTGTCTTTTTCATCCTGATACACACGCATGATGATGTATCCAGCAAAGTAAATTACCTTTTCAAGATCAGTTGCAGTGATGTTAAGAAGAATAGACATTCGTGATGGAACACCGCGCAAGAACCAGATGTGTGCAACTGGACTTGCAAGTTCGATGTGACCCATACGTTCACGACGTACGATTGAGCGTGTTACTTCAACGCCACACTTTTCACACACAATATCCTTGTAACGAATTCGGCGGTATTTTCCACAGTAACATTCATAGTCTTTTTCTGGACCGAATATTCGCTCGTCGAAAAGTCCTCCACGTTCAGATCGTCCTGTACGGTAGTTGATTGTTTCTGGCTTTGTTACTTCTCCGTATGACCATTCACGAATTCGGTCTGGAGATGCAAGCTTAAGCGAGATAGCATCGAAGTTTGAATTTGTATCGATTGTTTTCAT
>CAYLXO010000019.1:0-11591 GCA_964387965.1 uncultured Candidatus Saccharibacteria bacterium | reverse complement strand
AAAGGAGAAGTATATGAGCACTAAAACATCAAAACTAATATTCAAAGACAAAACAGAATACGAGGCTGAAAGTTTCGGGGCGGATGTTTCTGTTTCTGGAGAAGTGGTGTTTGCAACAGGAATGGTAGGGTACCCAGAGGCGCTTACTGACCCTTCATTCCGTGGGCAGATTCTCGTACTTACATTTCCAATAATCGGGAATTACGGTGTGCCAAAAGAAGAATTGTGGGAATCAGACAAAATTCAAGTTGCTGGACTTATTGTGTGTAACTATGTGGATACTCCATCGCACCATGAATCAGTTGAAACACTTGCATCATGGTTTAAGCGAGAGGGAGTTCCACTATTTGAAATAAAAGACACTCGTGGTCTTGCCCAAAAACTCCGTACTGGTGGATCAACGCTCGGGAAAATGGTTGTAAGCGGCGTCGATGTTCCGTTTGAAGATCCAAATACACGTAATCTTTCCGCTGAAGTTTCGACAAAAGAGATTTGGTATGCAGGAGAAGGTAGTAAGACTCTTGTAGTAATTGACTGTGGTGATAAGCGAAATATGATTCGTCGCTTTGTTGCACGCGGAGTTAAAGTTGCTGTGGTGCCTTGGGATACTGATGTTACAAAGCTTTCATTTAAAGTTGATGCCGTCCTGATTTCAAATGGTCCAGGAGATCCAAAAAAAGTTACAGCTACAATTGCAAACGTGAAAAAGCTTCTATCAAAAAAGATTCCAACACTTGGTATTTGTTTGGGAAATCAAATCTTGGCACTTGCAGGAGGAGGAGCAACATATAAATTGAAATTTGGTCACCGAAGCCAAAACCAACCGTGTGTACTCGCTGGCACAGATCGTGTGTATCTCACAACACAAAACCACGGTTTTGCTGTGGGTAAAATACCGAGTGGTTTTAAAGAATGGTTTTATAATGCGAACGACAAAACAAACGAAGGGATTATTCATAAAACACTTCCGTTTATGTCAGTGCAATTTCATCCTGAGAGTTCTCCAGGACCACTTGATACCGATTGGATTTTTGATTATTTCCTAGAGCGTGCGGGTCTTGCGAAGAAGAAGTAATCTATGGCGAAGAAAACAATGACAAAACAAAAAGTAAAAAAATTTAAAAAGATTCTCGTCCTTGGTTCAGGAGCGCTCAAAATCGGAGAGGCAGGTGAATTCGACTACTCAGGGTCACAGGCAATCAAAGCGCTTCGTGAAGAGGGAATTAAGTCTGTACTCATCAACCCAAACATTGCAACGTTTCAGACTTCAAAAGATTTGGCCGACGAAGTATATTTCTTGCCAGTCAATACGTATTTCGTAGAAAAAGTTATCAAAAAAGAACGACCAGACGGCATCATGCTTTCGTTTGGAGGACAGACCGCGCTCAACTGTGGTCTTGCACTTCGCGAAGAAGGAATATTGGCAAAATATGGAGTAGAAGTTCTTGGTTCGCCGGTAGACTCTATTGAGCTCACTGAAGATCGCCAACTTTTTGCCGACCACTTGCGAACACTCGGAATTCCGACGGCACCTAGTGCTGCAGCGACAAATCTCGAAGACGCTAAAAGAATTGCGGAGAGAATTGGGTATCCAATCATGATTCGTGCAGCCTTTGCGCTCGGAGGCCAGAAATCTGGAGTTGCATATAAAGAATCAGAATTGAAAGAAATCGTAGAAGGCGCGCTTGCTATTGCACCACAAGTGCTCGTTGAGAAATATTTGCATCACTTTAAAGAAATTGAGTATGAAGTAGTGCGCGACCGATTCAACAATACTATTACTGTGTGTAATATGGAAAACTTTGATCCACTTGGAATTCATACAGGGGATTCAATCGTTATCGCTCCAAGTCAGACGCTTAACAACTTCGAATATCATGGCTTGCGTGAAGCTTCAATCAAGATCGTGCAGAGTCTCGGTATTGTGGGTGAATGTAATGTTCAGTATGCACTCAATCCTCATCCAAAAGAGGGCGAACTCGATTATTATGTAATCGAAGTAAACGCGCGTCTTTCACGTTCGAGCGCCCTTGCATCAAAAGCGACAGGGTATCCGCTTGCGTATGTCGCCGCAAAACTTGCACTTGGACATTCACTACTTGATATCAAGAATAAAATCACACAGGTTACGCAGAGTTTCTTTGAGCCTGCTCTCGACTATGTTGTTGTAAAGATGCCACGCTGGGACTTGGAAAAGTTTAAAGGAGCAGAAGAAAAAATTGGCTCTGCTATGAAGTCTGTTGGAGAGGTGATGGCCATCGGACGATCTTTTGAAGAAGCACTTGGTAAAGCTGTCCGTATGCAATCTGGAAAACTTGAAGCCATTACAGACAATGAGTTTAAAGATGATGCAGAGTGTAAACATTTCTTGCACACACCAACGCCTAAAAGACTTTTCGCCATCGCACAATCTTTGAAAGATGGAATGAGCGTACCTGAAATATACAAAATTACAGGAGTTGATCCATGGTTCTTGCATCGTTTACAAGCTATCGTTCAAGCAGAAAACGCACTCGCGCGAGCGCAAAAATTGACTCCTGATATCATGCTCTCGCTTAAGAGACTTGGATTTTCTGATAAAAAAATTGGAAAGCTATGCGACAAGTCTGAGTTTCAGATTCGAGAAATGCGAAAGAAATTTGGAATTCGACCGAATGTGTTTCAAATTGATACGCTTGCTGGAGAAGTTCCTGCAAAAACAAACTATCTCTATCTTACCTATCATGGCGGACATGACGATGTAAAACCACTCGGCAGTCGCGCAATTGCCGTTCTTGGTTCAGGGCCATACCACATTGGGTCATCAGTTGAGTTTGATTGGTCAAGTGTTAACGCAGCACTTGCGCTCAAAAAACATAAGAAACAGTCTATTGTTATCAACTGTAATCCTGAGACCGTTTCAACTGATTACGATATGTCAGACCGATTGTATTTTGAAAATCTTTCATTTGAGACTGTTGCAGATATTTATGAATTTGAAAATGCTGGAGGAGTGATTATTTCGGTTGGAGGACAACGCCCAAACAATCTTGCACAAAAAATTTCTCGTGAAGGATTTACAATATTGGGAACATCAGCTTCTGATATCGATAGGGCAGAAGATCGAAACAAGTTTTCAGCTCTCTTGGACAAGCTCAATATCGCTCAGCCAAAATGGCAGAGTTTCTCAAATATGAGTGAAGCAGAGCGTTTTGCTGATACTGAAGGATACCCAGTACTTGTACGTCCGTCATATGTTCTCTCAGGATCTGCAATGCGCGTCTGTTACAACAAAAACGAGCTTGATGACTTTGTTACAAAAGCAGCCGTTCTTTCGCCTGAGTACCCAGTGACGATTTCGAAGTTTGTTGAGAATGCAAAGGAGCTCGAATTTGATGCTGTTGCACAAAATGGGGAAGTGATGATATACGGAATATCAGAGCACGTAGAAAACGCCGGGGTACACTCAGGTGATGCAACGATTGTGTACCCAACGCAACGTGTCTATGCTTCTACTGAATTTCAATTGCGTCAAATTTCAAAGAAGATTGCCAAAGAACTCAATATTACTGGACCATTCAATATTCAGTTTTTGGTAAAGGATAATCATCCAAGCGTTATCGAAGTTAATGTACGAGCATCAAGAACATTTCCGCTACTTTCAAAAGCAATGAATGCAAACTTCCCAGAAATTGCCGTAGATTCATTTTTCGGAAAAGCAAAACAACATAACTTTGTATATCCAAAGAGTGTTGTTGTAAAAAGTCCACAATTTTCATTTTCACGACTTCTTGGGGCTGACCCAATTCTTCGAGTAGAGATGTCTTCAACGGGCGAAGTTGCTTGTTTTGGTAAGGACTATGATGAAGCGCTCCTAAAGTCTATTTTATCTGCAAACAACAATTTTAACTTTAGCAAAAAAGCAGTATTGCTTTCACTTGGTGGAACAGTAAATAAAGCAAAATTCCTCGAGGCGGCACGCGAGCTCGTAGGTCTTGGCTACACACTATATGCCACACATACGACAGCTGATTTCTTTACTGCACAAGGTGTGAAATGTCAGATGGTAGGTAAGGCGACTGAGACATCACCAAATGTTATGGATGTGATAGAGGGAAAGAAAGTCGGATTTGTAGTAAACTTGAGTATGAGTGGTGCAAAATTGCCAGATGGAAATACAAAAAAGATTGTGACAGATGGATTTCGTATTCGTCGCGCAACGGTAGATAATCAGATTCCACTTTTTACAGATCTTCATCTCGCACGAGCATTTGTAAAATCACTTACCCGCTACACACAAGATAATCTTGAAATTAAATCGTATAAGGAGTACTTAGAAGAATAATATGAATCACATTCTCTCAACCGAACATGTAACAAAAGCGTTTGTGGATAGCGTGCTTTCTCGTGCCGAAAAAATGGAGGCTCAGTGTAAAAAGGGGAAAGTGAAGAAAATACTTGAAGATAAGATTGTTGCGTGTATTTTTTTCGAACCATCAACTCGCACACGACTTTCGTTCGAAACAGCGGCGCTTAAATTGGGAGCCCAGGTTATTTCTGCTGAAGATGCAGCTTCAAATGGTTCTACTCATAAAGGAGAAACTATCGAAGACACAGCAAAAATAATTTCTTCATACGCTGACATAATGGTTATGCGTCATTTTGAAAAAGGCTCTGCAGAAAAGTCTGCCAGTGTTGCCACTATCCCGGTTATAAATGCAGGGGATGGAGCGCACGAACATCCTACACAAGCATATCTTGATTTGTATACGATTTATAAAGAACAGAAAAAATTAAGTGGTCTCACTGTTACTTTTGTTGGTGATTTAAAAAATAGCCGTACGCTTCATTCGCTTGTACCACTTCTCGTGTTGTATCCTCTAAATACAGTATATTTCGTCTCTCCCAAAGAGCTTTCGCTTCCGCAAGACTTTGTGAGCGCGCTTACCACTCGTGGCTTGAAAGTTGTAGAAACAACCGACATGAACGAGGCGCTCAGCCACTCAGATATTGTATATATGACACGGGTTCAAAAAGAGAGATTTGACGATTTGAATGAATACGAAAAAGTAAAAGATTTGTACCTCTTGAAAAAAGATCATCTTTCATTGATGAAAGGTACAGCGACCATATTGCACCCGCTTCCTCGTGTAAATGAAATTGACCATGCAATAGATGCTGACCCACGAGCAGGGTATTTTAGACAAGCACAAAATGGGCTTTATGTTCGAATGGCACTCCTTGCATATGCGCTCGGTGTATAAATTTACAGCTCAAGTAAAAAAAGGGTATGGCCGTGGAAAAGGTCTTGGATTTCCAACGCTTAATTTTGGGGTGCCAACTGGGCTTTCAAAATATGACGAAGGAATATACGCATCAAAAATAATGATAGAAGGGGTGCCGTATATCGGGGCATTATATTTTGGTCCGTTATATGCATTTGGAAGTACCGAACAAGTACTTGAAGTGCACGTTTTAGACGAGGATCTTCAGGATATTCCCGTAGGAACATTGTTAGAAATTGAGCTATATACATATATACGTAAACCAAAAGATTTTGCAGATACAAACCAGCTCATTGCAGAAATAGAGCACGACGTACGGCGTATTCGAGCTGTTTTTAAATAATAATGTTTAGTATTTGGAACATAAAGACACTTTGATATAATCGATAATTCGTTATAAATTTCTCATAACCTCCTATTTTGTTCCTAAAAAATTTTGTAACCTAAACAGTTTTTTATGAGTCACACGAAAAGAATTACTCAAACTGGCAAGAATAATACTCTTGTTGAGCAGGCAAAAATGTGCCTTGCAAATGCATCTAAGTACTGTAAAGACAATGATTTTCAGCGCGTAGAAAGTGCACTTACCGGGGCACTTAATGACCTGAAATCAATTAAAGAACATCCAGATAGCCAAGCTGTGTTGGACTTTAAGACAAAGATACGCGGTATAGATGCTGAAGTACGTCAAAACAGGAATAGTACTGCTCAGTTTGCTGAGCGATTGTCGAAGATGGCCGAAGAGGTTTTAACTCTGGCTGTAGCTGAGGAAGTGCCTGTCGGCGACTAAAAAATTTGATATTATTCGATTCCCTGGATATGAAAATATTCAGGGAATTGTATTTTATGCTATAACTATCCTATGGCTACGAAAAAGAATACTATTAGACTTTCGGCAGATATTTTGCCGGTCCACTACGAGATTACTCTTAAACCTGATCTAGAGGCACATACATTTACAGGTGAAGAGACAATCGAGATTACGGTCAAGAAACCAACAACACAAGTTACCCTACATTCAAAGGAACTTGCGATTATTTCTGTTGTTGATGAGATGAATCGACCGGCAAAAATTACGTACAATAAAAAGCTCGAGACAGCGACTTTTACATTTAATGAAAAATTGGGGAAGGGTACACATGTTTTAAAAATAGTTTGGGAAGGAGTACTTGCGACCAATATGCGCGGTTTTTATAAGAGTAAGTATGTTGTCGATGGAAAAGATAGATACATGGCAACTACACAATTTGAAGCAACTGATGCACGTAGGTGTTTGCCATGTTTTGATGAGCCAACACATAAAGCAGTATTTACGGTACATCTTGTGATTCCGAGCGACAGAACTGCTATTTCAAATACGCTTCCACATACAATCAAAGAGCATGAATCGGGATATAACATTGTCTCATTTTCTCCGACCCCAAAGATGTCTACATATCTTCTTGCGTTTATCGTAGGAGATTTTGAATGGCTAGAAAAAACAACAGATGGTGGAGTAAAAGTTCGAGTACTCACAGTGCCAGGGAAAAAAGAGCAAGGAAAATTTGCACTTGATGTAACGATACAGTGTTTACAATTTTACGAGGAATACTTTGGAATCGAATATCCATTAGATACGCTTGATATGATTGCGATTCCAGATTTTTCATCACTTGCTATGGAAAACTGGGGAGCTATTACATTTCGTGAAATCGGCCTCTTGGTCGATGAAGGCAATACATCTACCTCTACCCGTGAACTCATTGCGATAGTTATCGCACACGAACTTGCACATCAGTGGTTCGGTAATCTTGTCACGATGGAATGGTGGACGCACCTTTGGCTCAATGAAGGTTTTGCTTCGTATGTTCCATATCTTGCGATCGACAAAATTTTCCCAGAATGGAATATCTGGGATCAGTTTGCCACTGACGATTTGGCAATTGCACTACGGCTTGATGCATTACATAATACTCATCCAATTGAAGTTGATGTGCACGATCCAAACGAAATTGGAGAAATTTTTGACGCGGTTTCTTACTCAAAAGGCGCATCGGTTATTCGTATGCTCGCTGAGTATCTTGGTGATGACATGTTTAGAAAAGGGCTTTCACACTATTTGAAAAAGCATAGTTATGCGAATGCAAGCACCGAGCATCTTTGGGAAGCGTTTGAACACGTGTCAAAAAAACCAGTACAAAAAATGATGAAAATTTGGACTGGAAAATCAGGATACCCACTTGTATCTGCAACAGTTAATAAGAATACTATTGCGCTTTCGCAAAAGCGATATTATTCGAGTATCAAGAGTAGTAAGGCAAGCAAAGATACAACAGTATGGCCTATACCGTTGTCTCTTGTTAGTCCGCGTGGAGAAATGAGACTTGATCTCATGACAAAAAAATCTGCACGGATTGTACGACCAGACGGAAACTGGTTTAAGTTCAACGCTCACGAGGGTTCACTGTATCGCACAGCATACAGTAAAGAAATCCTGGAGATGCTTGCAGTTCCGGTTCGTGAAGGGCGACTTTCATCAGCAGATCGTTTGGGGATTATTCGAGATTTATTTGCACTTGCTGAAGCAGGGGAAATCGAAACAACGGAGGCACTTTCATTTGCAAAAAATTACACAGAAGAAACTGAGTATATCGTGTGGGTTGAACTAGTTACTGGTTTTCTTCGCATCGGTAATTTACTTTATGGTACGAAGGCATATGAGCCATATCGGGCATATGTACGGGAAATGCTTGTAAGTATTATTTCACGCGTTGGTTGGGACTCACGTACAAACGAGTCACACACTGACACATTGCTTCGTAGTTTAGTACTTGGAGCGGGAGTTAGTTTTGGAGATGAGCGTGTACTACGGCAGGCACTTTCACTCTTTAAAAATCGCGCACAGGAGCCTATCCATGCAGATTTGCGTGGCGTTGTGTATGGAGCAGTGGCACGTACTGGTAGCTCAAAAGAATACGAGTTGCTTATGTCGCTTTATAAAAAAGAGCCATTGCACGAAGAGAAAAATCGCTTACTTTCAGCACTTGGATTATTTGCTGATAAAAATCTACTTCTAAAAACATTGCAATTTACCATGACAGATCATGTGCGAATGCAGGATAGAAATGGGGCATTCGCAAGCGTGCTCATGAATCCGCATGGCCGTGCGCTTGGATGGTCGTTTGTAAAAAAGAATTGGAAAAAAATTGGAGAGGCATACGGTGACGGTAATCATCTTCTTTCACGCTTAATTTCAGTTCTCAATCGAAATACCAGTAAGAAGGTATATGATGACGTAAAGAAATTCTTTAAATCACATAGTGCTCCATCTGCTGAGCGTACAATCGAACAAACGTTGGAATACATTGATTCAAATGTACGCTGGCTTACACGTGATGGAAAAAAGATAGAGAAGTGGTTGCGCTCATAATTTATGTGGATTTTATTTACTGTTATATCAATGGCAACTTCGGCAACACGCCGAATCTACGATAAAAATCTTACCGGCCATTTTCGCAATATATACCTCATGTTCATAATGAACATTTTTGGGTTTATTCCGTTTACATTGCTTTTGTTTATTTTTCCAATTCCCAAGGATGTATTTCATCTTGGATGGAGTTTTTGGTGGCCAGTGCTTGCAAGCTGTATTGTGCAGTTTCCTTTACAGATGCTTTTTTACTTGAAGGCTATCAAGCAAGGAGAAATGTCTTCTGTTATGCCACTTCTTGCGCTCTCTCCAGTGTTTAATGTATTTAGTTCAATGCTTCTTGTACGTGAGTTCCCGTCACATTTTGGGTATCTCGGTATCATACTTACGGCGTGTGGAGTGTTCTTGCTGTTGTATAAAAAAGGAACACACATAAAAAGCAGACCTGAGTTTTATATGTTGCTCTCAGTATTTTTTCTTGCGATTGGATCAAGTTTTGACAAAGTTGGTATTGGAGCAGCGACTCCAATTTGGTACGGTTTTGTAAATTATGTTGTTTCAATCATTGTTTCAGGTATATATGTTCTTGTTTCAAAGCAACACGGAGACTACAAACATACCCATCTACATTTTAAAAAGCTCGTTATTGTAGGTATTTTATTTGCAGTTAGTTATGCAACACTAGAAATAGCACTTTCGCTCGGACCAACCGCGTATGTGCTTGCACTGCGCTCAGGTGTTTTTGTACTTACGTCTCTGTGGGGGATATATAAACTCAAAGAATCCGTAACTAACAAAAAAATTATTGCACTTATACTCTTTATACTTGGTACATTTTTCTTGGCGTTTGCTTAAAGTACCTATGGTAGAATGGCCGTGTGAAAAATACGACTATTCCTCAATTTAGACAGAAGGTACTGCGCCATTATAAGAAGGAGGGTAGGCATACTCTCCCGTGGCGCAAAACGCGTAATGCGTACCGTATTTTGGTTTCTGAGATAATGCTCCAACAGACCCAAGTAGACCGTGTAATACCCAAATATAAGGCTTTTATAAGCCGTTTTCCAACAGTTAAAGTACTCGCACGAGCCCCACTTGCTGATGTTCTTACCTACTGGAGCGGTTTGGGCTATAACCGTAGAGCTATCTATTTAAAACGCCTCGCAGAGGCTGTTGTACGTGATTATAACGGGGTAATCCCACTTGATATAACTACACTACAATCCCTACCAGGTATTGGTCCGTATACGGCCCGTGCTGTTGCAACTTTTTCAAAAGATGTGCCGTATATATTCATTGAGACGAACATTCGTTCAGTCTTTATTCATGAATTTTTTCCACATACAAAGAAAGTAGAGGATAAGGATTTAGTCCCATATATAGAAAAAGCATTGTTAAAAAAATCTCCAAGAGAGTGGTACTGGGCATTAATGGATTACGGTTCCTATTTAAAAAAGACAAAGAAAAATCCAAGTCGGACAAGCGCGAGTTATACAAAACAGAGCACATTTAAAGGCTCAGTGCGTGAAGTTCGGGGTGCACTCTTAAAATATTGTACTAGTGGCGGTACCCGGGATTTACAGCAGTTTTATAAAAACAATCCATCTTTTGAAAGAGAGCGAGTGCAAAAAGCCCTCACTGGACTAGTAAAAGAAAAAATTCTTGACAGTGATTTAGAGAGATATGTTAAAATCATGTGACATTATAAGTAATTGTTTTTAGTAAGCTATGTTAGAACACGTTAAAAAAATTCTTGATAAACGCGTAATAGAAACAATTCTCATTAGCGCGTCCACAGTGCTTGTTCTTCTTGTAATTGTTTTTGGTGTCGCGTGGCATAATCGCGCACACATATTTAAATATTTTGCGTCAGGGTATGCACAATCTGTAACAGAAAAAGCTGAAAAGGGTGAAATCGGAAAAAATGACACTTCGTTACCATCAGTATTTTCTGACGAGGCTCTTGTTGAGCAAGCAGTCGAACGAGCAAATCCGGCTGTTGTAGCTATTACAATCTCAAAAGAAGTTACAAAATACAAAACTTCATATCAGGAATATAATCCGTTCGGAGGATTTAACTTCTTTGGCGGATCAAATCCATTTCAAGGTTTGCAAGTACCGGTTCAAACCCCAGATGGCACAGAAAAACAGCAGGTGGGTGCTGGATCGGGATTTATTGTTACTGCCGATGGCTTGATTGTCACAAACAAACACGTTGTTGCTGATAAAACAGCAGAATATGAAGTGAACCTTGCAAACGGCAAGAAATATCCAGCTACAGTACTTGCGCGTGATGCAATACTTGATATTGCTGTCATGAAAATTCAAGCATCAGGCCTTCCATTTCTAGAGCTTGGAGATTCTTCAAAACTTAAACTTGGTCAAAGTGTAATCGCAATTGGAAATGCACTCGGACAATTTGAAAATACTGTTTCCGTTGGAGTTGTTTCTGGACTCTCACGTTCAATCACAGCAGGTGATGGTGGGGGTAAGCAGGAAGCATTATCACACGTTATTCAAACTGATGCGGCAATTAATCCAGGAAACTCGGGGGGGCCATTGCTCGATTTGTCTGGTCGAGTGATTGGTGTTGATGTTGCGATAGTGCAAGGTTCACAAAACATAGGATTTGCACTCCCAATTAACTCGATTAAAAGTGTTATAAATTCAGTACGAACAACAGGTAAAATCGTGCGCCCATATCTTGGTATTCGATTCCAGCTAGTAACAAAACAAATGAAAGAGGCAAATAACCTCAGTGTTGATTATGGAGTACTTGTAAAACCAGGACAAAACAAAGATGAGCTCGCGGTTATTCCTGGAAGCCCCGCAGATAAGGCCGGAATTCTTGAAAACGACATAATCTTGCAAGCTGATGGACAGAAGCTTGATGAAGACCATGATCTTGCACAAATTGT
>CAYLXO010000018.1:7095-11688 GCA_964387965.1 uncultured Candidatus Saccharibacteria bacterium | reverse complement strand
ACTATCTCAAGATAAGAGATTTATTTACTAATTATTTAAAGGAGATTTTACCGTAACGATTTACAGTAATTTAATTATCTTATTCTTCAATACCAGTTCACTAATGGGACTATGTTTAAAAAACATCGAAAGCCGGAGCACGACGGTGCGAGGCGGGGTCGCGCAAAATCGTAGCAACGATTTATGTGTGACCGATCCGCGTACTCACTTACCCGTAGGGTCACATAATTTTTATTCCACCACACTTTGTCAATATTTTAAATACTTGACCGGTGGTGTACAATGTAAAGTAGTTACAAAATTATCAGCACTAACATATACAAATATATGGCACACAAAGTATCAATCTACACTACAAAAACATGTCACTTCTGTCACATGGCAAAAGATTACTTCGCAGAGAATGGCATCAAGTATGATGAATTCGACGTTGGAGTAGATCTCGAAAAGAGAAAGGAAATGGTAGACCTTTCAAAGCAGATGGGAGTTCCAGTTATTAAAATCGATGAGGAATTTGTTGTTGGTTTTGACCAGCCAAAAATCGCATCAATGCTTGGACTCTAATATTTAGCAGAAACAAAAAAATAAGCTAATATAAAACACACCGACTCGGTGTGTTTTATATTGCCCTCGTAGTTCAATGGATAGAACAGTCCCGTCCTAAGGGATAGATGTACGTTCGATTCGTGCCGAGGGCACACGATAAAAAAAGTGAACTGTTTCACTTTTTTGATACATGTGCCAGCCGGAGCGATGTTTTGCTAGCAAGCAAAACCGCGAGGCAGGGTCGTGAAATTTTGTGAGCGAAGGTGAGCAAAATATTTATGACCACATGACAAAAAAGAAAAAACCACCTCTCATGGTGGTTTTTTCTTTTTTGTGCCTGGAACCAGGGTCGAACTGGTGACCTATCCCTCTTCAGGGGAGCGCTCTACCAACTGAGCTATCCAGGCATAATTTTATTTTACACTAAACTTTACAGACCGATTCCTCTGAGGGGATAAACAGTGTGGGATATTGTTTATCTCACCAACTGAGCTATCTAGGCATAGTTACGAAATAAAACTTATTGCTGTTTGAATTGCTTGAGCAAACTCTCAACCTGCTTTGTGTCTGGCAAATTTAAGAGTGTATTTGTTGTGCCAGATTTTCCACTGAAACTTGAATACAAGTTTGTAAGGGAAGCAAGGTAAGGTTTTATATAATAAAATCCACCAACAGCAAACAATACAATGATGACCCAATAGATAGCCTTCAACATTTGGGATGTTTTCTGAGTACTACGAACACGACGAATATACGCGTTGTTCTCTTCAGCAAGTTCCAAAATGCGATCAAGCTTCTTCTTATCTTCTTGGTCCATCGGCAAATACTGTACCATATATGATCATATTTCTCAATTTCAAACCGATAGTATGAAAAAAGATAATATTGACACATTTAAATAGTAATAGTAGAGTTTTAATCAAACAGGACACAAAAAACCTGATATTTTCACAAAATTTTTGTAGTTATGAAAAAGACATTCATTCCTTTAGCCATGCTCGCGATGTTTATATTCACATCGTGTGGTAAAAACCAGCCAACATCTGACGCAAATCCAAGCCAGGCCGTTCCTGAAAAACCACAGGAGTACTATGAGATTCCCGTGGATAATTTCAAAAAAGAGAATGCCGGTTGGTTTGCTATAGATGATGATCACCGCGATACAAGTACGGTGGTCTACGCATATGATGCAAAAACGGACAGTCCGGTAGATTGCAAATTCTATTCAGGCTATCGTTTTCTCGGCCGGATCCTCGGCAATCAGGTATACACCTGTCTGCCAGGTTTCAACGAGGTGTACTTCAAAAAAGGCGATGTACACCGGGAATTTTAATCTAATTCACCAAACTAAAAAACAAGCTCCAGCAATTGCTGGAGCTTGAATCGTTTTGCTTACAATTATTTATTTTTTTGATACAATGCGCATATGAAAAAAACACGCGTAGCAATCAATGGGTTTGGCCGAATCGGCCGTGCATTCTTAAAAGTAGCTTGGGATAAACCAGAACTTGAAATAGTCGCTGTAAATGACCTTGGCTCACTTGAGTCACTTACATATCTCCTTAAATATGACACTGTGTATCACCGCTGGAACCATGATGTAAAGCATGACGGCAAAGATATGTGGATTGACGGAAAGCAGGTACGCTTTGTCTCGGAAAAAGATTCTACAAAGCTTCCATGGAAAGAATTGAACGTTGATGTAGTTGTTGAATCTACAGGACTTTTTACAGCATTCGAAAAAGCAAAGTTCCATCTTGATCAAGGTGCAAAGAAAGTCGTCATTTCAGCACCAAGTAAAGGCGACGGATCATTCCCCGGAGAAACAATTCTTCTTGGTGTTGATGAAGAGAAATTCGGAACATGTGATATTACATCAAACGCATCATGTACTACAAATGCTGTATCTCCGCTTATCGGAATTCTCGATGAAGCAATTGGAATTGAGAAAGCGGTGCTCTCAACAACCCATGCATATACAGGAACTCAGGCAATCGTAGACGGTCCAAGCAAAAAAGATCTTCGAGAAGGTCGCGCAGCAGCACAAAATATTGTCCCATCTTCAACTGGTGCCGCGATTGCTGTTGCAAAAGCATATCCAAAACTCGACGGACTCTTTGACGGAATCTCACTTCGCGTGCCAGTGCCAGCTGGATCTATTGCAGATGTTACTTTTATTTCAAAGCGTAATACAACCGTAGAAGAAGTAAATGACATTCTCCGCAAAGCTGCAAAAAGCGAAAAGTGGCAGAAGATTTTTGATGCATCAGATGAACCACTCGTATCAAGTGATATTCTCGGTGAATCACATGCATCAATCGCAGATCTTGCGATGACTCGCGTTATCGGGGGAAATCTTGTAAAAGTTCTAGCATGGTATGACAACGAAATGGGGTACACTCACACACTTGTTGATCATGTAATTAAGACTGGTGCGACAATAAAATAAATGAAAAAAATCATTTTCGGAATAGTTATTGCTGTTATTGTTATTGGAATTTGGTTTCCAATAATTCCTTTTCCGGTAAAGAATGGATGGCATGGAGTTGGTGGTGAGTGGTGCGGAATTGTGTATGATCCAAAATGCGAAGAAACATCAATTACATTTCTTACCATAACGCAACTGAAGGACGTGGTGAAAAATAAAATGTACTAATCGTGCATAGAATAAGCTGACACTATAGTAAATCCAGTGTACAATTATCGCATCATGAATATGCGGAAATTTTTTGTAGTGGGAGGGGCACTATTATTAATCGCAGTTGTATCGTTTATTGTTTACCACAAAATTGTATATAAGACAGAAATTTCTGAATTTACTCTTACTGCTGTCGGTGCTGATGAGGCTGGTGTACCTGAAAATGCGCAATTCACTCTTTCAACAACTGGAGAATTGTCTCCGCAAGTTATTGAAAAATATCTCACTTTTTCCCCACATGTGGACTTTGACGTCACTCGTGTTCTTGGCGATACGAAAAAGTTTACAATCGCACCGCTTGAAAAACTAAAATCCGAAAGCGTGTATTCGTTATCAATACAAAAAGGACCGATTGCTAGTCGACCGTTTAGTTGGGCATACCAAATAAAAGCGCCATTTGCAGTTGTGAGTTCAATTCCAGGAAATAAGGGAGTTGATGTTCCAATTACATCTGGAATTGAGATTCAATTTAACCGAGCGAACATAGTAGATCCTGAGGACTTTTTTTCAATTCAACCTGCAGTGGACGGAAGGTTCGATGTGTTAGATCAAACAGTACGTTTTCTTCCAAAATCTCCACTAAAAGAACAGACAGTCTACACTGTAAGACTGAAAGCAGGTCTTACCGCAAAAGATACAAAGGACGTATTATCAAACGATACAGTTATTTCTTTTGAAACTGGACGATCATATGATTTGCAGGTGCCGACGGTTACATTTAATCGTCAGTTTATGGAATTTACTCCAGATTCACCAATTCTATTTGATGTTAATGCTTCACATGCTGATACAGCACGACTCAGTGTATATAAATTTTCAGACACATCGGAATATGTACAAATACTTAGCACAGCAAGTAGTAATGCTCCTTGGGCGAGATATTACTTTAGTCAATCAATCACTCTTCCAGAATCGCAGAAAATATTTAGTTCAGATGTTTCTCTAGAAAAGTTAAACGAATATCTTGAAACAGTACGATCTCCTCAAACGCTTTCGACTGGACATTATTTGGCAGTACTTTCTGTTGGGGCAAGTAAAAGTCAGGCCGTATTTGAAGTTAATCCCAACGTAAGCTTTTCTGCTGTTGCAGGAGGGAATTCAATTGTGTGGTTAAAAGAAAGCAAAACAGGCAATCCGTTGGATGGAGTCACAGTTGACTTTAATGGTGTATCACTGGGTAAAACTGACAACGATGGTGTCCTACTGTTCAAAACACCCGACATTCTTTTGCAAAAACAAGGAGAATCATATGACGTAAAAGAGAGAGGTTTTTTCAGAGCAAGAATTCCTGGCAACGAATTGATTATTCCAGCAGAGACACAATATGGATATCCGGTGAAAGTGGGAGC
>CAYLXO010000018.1:0-6995 GCA_964387965.1 uncultured Candidatus Saccharibacteria bacterium | reverse complement strand
TTCTTTCTTCCGATAAGAATGTAGCCTTTGCTGGGGATACTATACGTTTTGATGTTAAAGCAGAGTTTTTTGATGGAACACCAGTTAGCAATACAACACTTACGTATGATTCTTATGATGGATCAAACGGGAAAGGAGCAAATGGACTGATTACACTCGGAGCAAATGGACAGGGAACTTTTTCTATAAAGTCTCAATATAACGCCGAAAATTCGTATTGGCCTACATACATGTTTGTAACTGTTCGCCCTAAAAATGCAGAGGAGGGTGATATTCAATCAGGAAGTGCTGTCGCACTATTCGGCCCACGTATCTACGAAAATATCGACCAAAAAATTGAAAATGGCACGACTACATTTACCGTAAAATCGAATGCTGTAGTCATTCGTGATTTCTCACGAAGTGCGCCGTTTTGGGATGAAACAGAATATGTAGGGGCACCAGCACCTATATCTACATCCGTGGCAATTAGTAATCTTGAATACGTAAAAGTTCAAAGTGGTCAAGGGTATGATCCGATAAATAAAACTACGTATCCAATCTATTATTATAAAATTATTGAACACGATGAGGGCACAAAAATATTGAGCGCGAATTCAAACGGTATTGCACTGTTTACCTTCACACCAGAAAAAAGTAAAAATTATAAATTTGTCTTTTCAGCTTCGGATGCGGATGGGCGCATAGTGAAAAATACTCGATATGTATACAGCGGTGATGTGGATGGGGCTACCGATATGTATGCGGAGAATCAGTATAGCTTCAATAATATACATAGAGAAAAACGATATAAGATTGGTGAAAAAGTAACAATACCATTGCAAACAGTTGCAGGAGGTGTTCCAGAAAACGGACAGAAAAAGTTCATCTACCTTACTGTTTCAAACGGCTCTATGTCATATCAAGTGGGTGATACACCAGTCTATGAACAAAGCTTTAAAGAATCATTTGTTCCAAATATTTCTGTTTCAGCGGGTTGGTTTGAAGGAGGACGTTTTCACAATTCGTATCCAGAGAATATTTCTTTCGATCAAAACGAGCGACGGTTAAATATTGAAGTATCAACAAATAAACCAACGTATAAACCTGGAGATGTTGTATCACTTCAAATAAAGGTGACCGATAAAAATCGAAATCCTGTGAAATCTGAAGTAAATATTTCTGCCTTAGATGAAGCAGTATTTTCGGTTAGTCCATACGAACAGGATCCTGTGGGTGTTTTATATCGTGATATATATTCTCAAATTATTATTCGTACATCGAATGTTCCTCCGTATGGCGGGGGTGGAGCGGAGCGAGGTGGCGGTGGCAATGGCGAGAATGCGCGTTCAAAAATCGAGGAAGTAGCAATATATAAATCTGTAGTTACTGATGCAATGGGTAAGGCGCGGGTTGAGTTTAAGTTACCAGACAATATTACGTCTTGGCGACTTACAACACAGGCAGTCACAAAGGACTTGTATGCTGGAAAAAATGTACATTTTATTCCTGTAACACTACCGCTGTTTGTAGATGCAACACTCAATAAAACATATCTTGCCGGAGATTCACTCATTATGAGATTACGAGCCTTCGGTAAAGGACTTCTAGAGGGAAAGCCTGTGTCGTTTTCAGCTGAAAGTACATTGATTCCATCACGAACAATAGAAAAAACTGGAATAGCAAATCAGGACTTTGATTTAGGAGTATTGCAGTTGGGGAAACACGATCTTGTTGTTACAGCAAAGCAAGGGACGTTGAGTGATAGCTTAAAACGTACAGTAAATGTTGTTGATACATATCTAACACGTAATGTAACAAAACATTACCGTTACGCTCCTAATGTGAAGTTTCAGAATGAATCAGCTAATGGATACGTTACTCTTACTTTTAGTCAGTTTGAGCGCGGCGAGCTTTATAATATTTTGAAAAATATAAGTTATGCAGATTCGGGTATGCGAATCGATCAAAAGGGTGGATCGGTGTTGGCAAATCAGTTGCTGGAAACTTATTTCGGAGAGAAAAATAACACTACAACTAAAAGTTTAGAAATGTATCAGTCTGAAGATGGTGGATTAACTTTGTTTCCATATTCAAGTAGCGATTTGGAACTTTCATCGATTGGTGCGCATCTTCTAAAAAACGACATGATTAATACAGTTCGCTTGAAGCGTTACTTGTATGATTCCACAACAAATGGCAAAGCCGACATAAAACGTATCTCACGAGCATTATATGGTCTTGCAGCGTTTAACGAACCAGTTTTACTTAAAATACAAAAGATTAAGTACGAACGGTCGCTTTCTCTTGACGATAAAATATTTGTTGCACTTGCACTTGATGCTATTGGAGCAAAAGAAGACGCACGTTCATATTTTGCGCAAGAAATTGCAAAAGAAGTTGTGAATCGAGCAGGATACTCATATCTTGATGTAAAAAATGATGACATGAAATCAATCTTGTCGATGCGTGTGGCATTTTTGCTCGAAAGGATTGGAGATGTTTCATCAAGACAATTTTTTGAATATGCAAAAAATAATTTGCCGACAGAAACGCTTATGAATTTTGAGCAAATACTGTATATCCAAAAAGTCTTGCAGGGATCTGATACTCAAAGTACTTCATTCGAATTCACTGCACGGGATAAGTCTGAAAGTAAAACTTTGAAAAATGGCGAAACATTTACTGTTACTCTTACAACAGAAGAATTAAATTCGTTGTCGATTCGAGATGTTGTAGGGGATCTCGGCATAGCGGTTTCATACGAGAAGAAATTTGCTCAGGAAGAAAAGAATGAGTTTGATAAAAATATTTCTATAGATCGTATTTATAGTGTGAATGGTATAACAAGAAAAACATTTAGTGACGGTGACATTGTAATGATTAAACTTGTACCACGATGGAATACTGGATCGATCGGTGGTGTATATCAAATAACTGACCATGCTCCCAGTGGCTTACGACCTGCAGATATACTCTATTCTGGAATTTCTGGCACAAGAATATACCCACTTGAAATTAATGATCAAAAGGTCACTTTTGTAGTAAATAGAAATACAAATATTCCAATTTATTACTTTGCTCGCGTGGTGTCTAAAGGTATATATAAGGCAGATAAAGCCATAATTGAGTCAATAAGCACACCATCTAGCTTTAATGTTTCAGATGAAGATACGATCACGATTAAGTAGAAATTCTTTACTTTTGCTTGTTCCTATTTTTGCTATAGGGATAACTGTTTACGTGGATTCATATATCATGACAAGCAATAGAGAGATAAAGTATCATGCTTCAAAATGGAATGAATTTGCAACGGATGTTGAGCGAGCATTAAAATCAAGCGATAACAACAGTATTCATTCGTTATCACATGTCTACGGAATCGTTGTTCCGCATCATATTCCTACAACGATACCAAAACTCGCATCAATCTATAAAAAATTAAGTCTTAGCAGTACTGTAAAACGTTTTATCGTTATCGGACCTGACCATATTGATGCAAGTATTTCAGCGATGACTACTTCAAAAAACGATTTTTTCACAGTCTTTAGCAAAGTAGAAACTGATAAGAAACTTGCTGAAGCACTTGAAAGTAAAGGAGTTCTTGCTATACACGAAGAGCCGTTTGAAATGGAACATTCAATAGGAGCGCAAGTTTTGCTGATTAGCAAAATATTTCCTACAGCAAAAATTCTTCCTATTATATTGCGATCAGATACAACCAAACAGCAAGCCATTGATTTGGGAGATATACTATCTCGTGAAATAGATCAGGAGACTATCGTAGTTGCAAGTGTTGATTTTTCTCATTACCTAGGGACTACCCAAGCACGTCCTATAGACACTGTTTCCGGGAACATAATAAAAAATTTAGATGTTCAGTCTGCCGCACTTGTCACGGCTGATTCAAGTAAAAGCATGGTTGCCTTTATGGAAATAATGAAAAATCTTAATGCTTTTTCGACGGAAGACGTTACTGTACTTAATACAAATAATCTTATGCAAAATTCCGATTATACAACAGGGTACGTATTTGGTTTTTGGGGCACATAGACATCAAACTTATCATTATTCGCAATCAATGTTATGCTAGTTTTATGAAGATATATCTTGGAACTGACCATGCAGGGTATGAGCTTAAGCTTAGAATAAAGGATTATTTAGGTTCACTTGGACATGAAGTGGTAGATAAAGGGCCTTTCTCGTTTGATAAAGAAGATGATTATCCAGACTTTATTTTTCCTGTTGCAGAAGCGGTAGCAAGTGATGTAGGAAGTTTTGGAATTATTTTTGGAGGATCAGGACAAGGGGAGGCAATGTGTGCAAATCGTATTAAAGGGGCACGTGCAGGTGTGTATTACGGTGACATCGCAAATCAGGTGGATTCTGATGGAAAGGAGATTGATATGATTACCTCACTTCGAGAGCATAACAACGCCAATATCCTTTCTATTGGCGCACGATTTCTAGACGAAGAAAAAGTAAAGATAGCTATACAAAAATTTGTTACCACTTCATTTCCTGGCGGTGAGCGCCACGCAAGAAGAATTGGTAAACTAGATAAATAAAATGACTGAAATAATACCCGCAGTACTAGAGAAAACATATGATGATGTTGCAATGAGACTAGACCAGACAGCTGGTTTTGTTTCTACTGTCCAGATTGATATTTGTGATGGAGTATTTGTTCCGAGCACAACATGGCCATTTATTTCAAAGGCACAGTACGATAAGTCTCTCAATATGGATGAGTCATACAAAGAGATTGTTCGAGGAGATATGGAAATGCCACACTGGGAGGATTTTGATTTTGAACTCGATCTTATGGTTGCAGACGCAAAAAAGCTTTTGCCAGACTTTCTGGCTCTCGGTCCATCACGTGTGATTTTTCATGCCGAAGCATTTTCTGATTTGTATAATGAAGTTTTTGATCTTGCAAAAATGTTGCCAGGAATGGTTGAGCCAGCGATTGCTATCAATGCAGATACTAACCCCGAGGTTTTATATAAGCTTCTTGATGAAAAAATTATAAAAAGTGTTCAGTGTATGGGAATCGCAAAGATTGGTTACCAAGGACAGCCATTTGATGAAAGAGTAATCACAAATCTGAAAACACTACGTACAAGATATCCTGAATTGCCACTATCAGTGGATGGTTCTGTTACACTCGAAACAGCTCCTAGACTCGTAGAGGCAGGTGCCAATCGTCTGGCTTCTGGGTCAGGAATTTTTGCAGCACCAGATATAGTTGAACGAATTTCTGAATTCAAAAATATTTTGCTATAATCTCGAGGATGTTAAACGACTCAAAAATAAAACAGCTCGAACTTACGGCCAATGCTGTCCGTAAGTCTATTATTGAATCATTATTACTCGCAAAATCTGGTCACTCTGCTGGTCCGCTTGGAATGGCAGATATTTTTACTTATTTGTACTTTCACGGAATGCGTCATGATCCACACCGTCCAGATTGGGCGGAACGTGACAGACTCGTGCTTTCAAATGGGCACATTTGTCCAGTGTTGTATGCAACTATGGCACATGCTGGATATTTTCCACTTGAAGAATTGAAAACTCTCAGAAAGCTCGGAAGCCGTCTGCAAGGACACCCACATCGTGAGTTCCTTCCATATGTAGAAACATCTTCTGGTCCACTTGGCTCAGGACTTTCACAAGCGGCAGGAATGGCACTCGCTGACAAAATGGATTTTGGAGAAACAGTAAAGCGACATATATACGCGCTTCTTTCTGACGGGGAACTCGAAGAAGGAAATATTTGGGAAGCAGTTATGTTTGCCGCAAAATATAAATTGCACAACCTTATTGCAATCATTGATTACAACAATATTCAAATTGAAGGATACGTTTCAGATGTGATGCCACTTGAGCCACTTGCAGACAAATGGCGAAGTTTCAATTGGCATGTTATCGAAGTAGACGGACATGATTTCCGTGCAATTGATGAAGCGGTAGAACACGCAAAAACTATTTTTGAAAAGCCAGTTGTGATTATCGCCCACACAATTCCTGGAAAAGGAGTGTCATACATGGAGCGTGCATTCAAGTGGCATGGAATGCCTCCAAACGCAGAACAGGCAGAAAAAGCACTTGCTGATTTACGAGCGATAGATGATGCAATAAACGCGAAGTAATATGACAAACCCAAATCAAAAACTTAACCCAAAAATTTGGAACGATGATGTTGAACAGTTGCCAATCCGCAAAGGATTTGGTGAAGGACTAATGAAAGCAGGTGAGCAAGATAACAGCATTGTTGGGATTTGTGCTGATCTTACTGAAAGTACACAAATGCATTTGTTCGCAAATAAGTTTCCTGAGCGTTTTGTGCAGATTGGAGTTGCAGAGCAAAATCTTGTGACTGTTGGCTCTGGAATGGCGGCGATGGGCAAGTATCCATTTGTCTCTTCGTATGCAATGTTTTCTCCAGGCAGAAACTGGGAGCAAATCCGAACTACTGTTACATACAATGATCAACCAGTAGTTGTGGTCGGAAGTCACGCAGGAGTATCTGTTGGACCAGACGGAGGAACACACCAAGCGCTAGAAGATATTGCAATAATGCGAGTATTACCACGAATGACTGTGATTGTTCCATGTGATGCAATCGAGGCAAAGAAGGCTACGCTTGCTCTTGCAAAGGCAAAGATTCCAGCTTACTTGCGACTCGCTCGTGAAAAAAGCCCTATCATTACGACTGAAGAAACTCCATTTGAAATTGGTAAGGCACAAGTATTTTTTGCTCCAGACGGAATTGCACATGTGGGAGTGATTGCCTGTGGCGCGCTTGTTCACAATGCAATGAAAGCAGCAAAAAAACTTGAGAAAGAGGGAATACGGGTAAAAGTTCTCAATATGGGTACTATCAAGCCACTTGATACAGAAGCAGTAATTGCACTTGCTAAGGAAACACGTTCGATTGTGACGGTAGAGGAACATCAAATTGCTGGCGGGCTTGGAAGTACAATCGCTGAATGTCTTGCAATGAATTTTCCAAC
>CAYLXO010000017.1:0-12085 GCA_964387965.1 uncultured Candidatus Saccharibacteria bacterium | reverse complement strand
TTACTCGAGGAAAAGAAGTGACGATGGAAGAATTTAGGACGTTTATTGAGGAACTTGATGTTGCTGATAAGGTGAAAAAGGAGTTACTTGCGGTTACTCCAGAAACATACATCGGACTCGCCAGAAAACTTTCAAAGATGTAAGAATTTAAAAAGCAGTATTCCTCGTTGAGGATACTGCTTTTTTGTGATAAGTTAATTTATTTTCTATAGACCCAATGCAATAGATGAATGAGCCAAAAAAGATAATAAATAGTGCAATGAGCACTGAATCGCCGTTTACTATTTTTTCTTCTTTCACTTTAATTGAATTTAGTTACATTAAAACTACCATGAATAGTGATCTAGTCAAAATTATTGACACAAAGTAACAATTTGATATTATCGAAATAGGTATGAAATACGCAGTCGCAACAAAGGCTAAGTTGGTAAAGACACTCATCTAGGAGGGCTATTTGTTGCATACGTAATAAAAAAATCTAAACAACAAAACACCCTCTAAACGGAGGGTGTTTTGTTTTGAATAAAATATGAATAACAATTTCCAAAATATAAATAAGTGCAAGAAGTCAAAGAAGATCCTCCCGGAGGGCTTCTGTTGTCGTTTCTTGTAAGACAAGGAAAATCAATAAAAGCCCTTCGAAGATCTCGAAGGGCTTTTATTTTCTAACTCCTTAAAAACAAAATATGGAAAATCAAACAGACAAAAAGTCATTATATGACGATGAGCAAATTTTGGAACCATTTAGGCCTGAACAAAATAATCTTCATTTTAATTATGCTCCAATCGATGTTTTTACTAATGCAGGCGTCTATGAAAATATTCGTAAAGCTTCGCAAAAAATGAGGTGGGGTAGTAGTGGTGGTTTAAAAGCTGAATGTCTATTTTAAAATTGCGCCGTGGTGTTAACTACGGCGCAATACATTATATTGACTAACATGTTTTGTTTGGTAGTATCTAAAAAACATTTTTTAACTCAAAAGCGCATATATATGGGAAGTGTATACAGCAGATTTACAGACCTTAAAAAAGTGGATTACCATCGGCCGGAAACAAAGCCAATCTATCTTGGCCAAGTAGTTGAAACACTATCTAAGACTTATGCAAAGATAAGTACTAATTTCATCGATTGGTTTGGTGCTTCGCTCGAAGAAATGCCAGGCCCACAGTATTATCTTGGTTACGGAGAATCAAAGTTTGAATTTACGTACGGCGAAGCTAATTTGCTGTTCACAGAGAACTTTGGCAAAAAACCGAGTCTTATGCAAATACTTTTGATGGCGAAAATTAATCAGCAAAAGTTGACTAGTCCGAAAGCGCCACTAGTCTGTTTTATTGAAGACAAGTACAAGCAAAGAAATTGTTTGGTTCAAATCTATCGAGATTCAATCGATATTGCAGTTGTCCCAGATGAGTACAAAATCTTGCCACGCCTTGGATATATTTTCGGCTCACCAGAGAGTAATTTTCTTGATGAAAAGGAATTTGTACCCAGGAAAGAAAGGTTTACAAATTGTATTCCTACGAAGTAACAGTAAGAAGCCCCGGAGATTCCGGGGTTTCGCTATTTTAAAATTAGTGTCCGAAAAATCCGCGAGCTAGTGCGTCTGGTATCAAGTAAAGTGGGACACTTTCTTTTGCGCAGACTTCTACAGATTTTCCATCGTTTACAGATCCACTTGTTGATAGAATTGCTCGTACGCCACCTTTGATAAGTGTTTCTGGTGCATCAGGGAATGGGAAAAAGCTATCACTTGAAGCAACTGCACCTGTGACATCATGTCCTGCCCCAGTTGCACGCGAGAGTGCGAGCATTCCGGCTCCTACTCTATCTTGTTGGCCGACACCATTTCCGATGAGTTGGCCATTTTTCACAAGAGTGATTGTGTTTGAGTTTGATGTGTCACAAATAGCTTTTGCAAGAAGCATATCTTTTTCTTGTGTTTCAGTAGCGGTACCATTTTTCACAAGATCTTTTGATTTCAAATCAAGAAGAAATGTGTAATTCGGCTGAACAAGAAATCCACCGCGCATGTAACGAAAGCGAGGGGAAGTATCAAGTGAGTTTTTGTCGAGATTTCCGAGTGCTTTGTTTGCGAGAAATCTGCATTTGTCTCCTTTACGTTTCAAAACTTCAATAGCACTTCCATCGAAGTTCGGTGCTATTATTCCATCTAGAATTCTCCGTGCACCTTCAGGCATATTGTACGAAAGCAACACCTCTGCCAATTTTTCATCAATAGGGAAGTTTGTCATAACAAGTCCTCCAAAAATCGCGCGGGGATCACCCATAATCATTTTTTGCAAAACTTCTACAGCATCATTTCCCACAGATGCTCCGCATGTATTTCCATGCTTAACAGCAAGTGCGATAAGAGGTACTGTTCCATAATTTGCATCAAAGTTTCCTGCAATATGTGTTGCAGTCATGAGCATGCGGTCTACATCACACCAGTTGTTGTATGACGGTGCACTCCCTGCTACAAGCGAAAATTTGTCTATTGAAAGTGGGTCAGTTGTTCCGCGTGTATATACACGAGCTGGTGTTTGATATGCATTTTCTCCATACTTGCATTCAGCAATTATTCCGCCAGTAAATCCTTCGTATACACCGCTTCCGTGGTAGCGAGCAGATGTAAGTACATAATCAGCAATTGTATATTCTGCTTTTGCACGAAGCATTTCAATAAACTGTTCACGGTTTTGTTCACCATTCTTAAGCCATTCGATTACAGGAGTTCTGTCGAGAGGATCACAAATTGTAATGCGACCTGCTTTTGCACCACTGCGTATCATAGTCGGTCCACCAATGTCAGTTTGTTCGATGACGGATTCTTTTGTTGACCCTTGTTTAAGTATTTCTGATTTGAGTGGATACAGATCACAACAAACAAGATCGATAAATCGAATACCGAGTTTGTCGAGCTCTGCACGATCTTCCGTGTTGTCTTTTGCAAGAAGCCCTGCATGAATTTCACGCGAAAGTGTAACAACTCGGTGACCCAATATTGGTCCACCTACAATCGAACCAGTATCTGTGACTGGTACCCCTGCCTCTAAAAGTACTTTTGCAGTACCACCAGAAGCCAAAATTTCCCATTCTTGGTTGGGAATAGAAAGGAGAGATTTGGCAAAATCGACTATGCCTGTTTTGTCGTAAACCGAGAGAAGTGCTGTTCTTTTCATGAAAGTACAATAGCACAATTTTATGCTAAACTAAAAACCATGAAAATCTCAAAAATCCATGCGCGACAAGTATTAGACTCACGAGGCAATCCTACTGTGGAAGCCGATGTAACCCTTCTAAATGGGCTTATGGGGCGAGCTATAGCGCCTTCTGGGGCTTCTACCGGCACACACGAGGCTTTGGAGCTTCGGGATGGCGATAAGTCACTATATGGAGGGAAAAGTGTTCTCAAGGCAGTTTCAAATATAAATGGTGAAATCGCTGGAAAACTCGTTGGTATGGATGTTCTTGATCAGAAGGCAATTGATGAAGCAATGATCACACTTGATGGCACTCCAAACAAAGCACGACTCGGAGCGAATGCAATTCTTGCTGTGTCACTTGCATGTGCAAAAGCAGGAGCGCTTGCGCAGAATATTCCGCTCTATGCACATATAAAAAATATTTCTAATATAAACAAAAATTATATTTTGCCGGTACCAATGGTAAATATCATAAACGGAGGAAAGCATGCAGCAGGTTCTACTGATATACAGGAATTTATGATAATGCCTGTTGGAGCAAAAACATTTTCTAAAGCCGTCCAAATGTGTACTGAAGTTTTTCATGCGCTTGGAAAAGTCATTGAAAGCGCAGGATATGGCACAACAGTTGGTGATGAAGGAGGATATGCCCCAGCTGTAAAAAATGGAAATAAGGAAGCACTTTCACTTATACAAACTGCAGTTACAAACGCAGGATATGTATTTGGTGCAGATGTTTGTATTGCGCTTGATGTTGCCGGAAGCGAATTGTATGAGAACGGATCATATAATTTAAAAACTGAGGGTAAAATTCTTTCTCAAGATGAAATGATTTCATGGTATGGAGATCTTGCAAAAGAATATTCTATCGTTTCTATCGAAGATGGATTGAATGAAGAAGATTGGAATGGTTGGCAGAAACTTACTGCATCCATCGGACAAACAACACAACTTGTTGGTGATGATCTTCTTTGTACGAATACAGAATTTTTGAAACGTGCAATTGCTGAAAAATCGTGTAATTCAATTTTAATAAAACTAAATCAAATTGGGACTCTCACAGAAACAATCAACGCGGTGAAGATGGCAGAAGACGCTGGATTTACTGCAGTGATTTCACACCGTTCAGGTGAGACAGAAGATACAACGATTGCACATCTTGCTGTAGGTCTTGCAACAGGACAAATAAAAACAGGATCAATGAGTCGTACAGATAGAATTGCAAAATATAACGAGTTGCTTCGTATCGAAGAAGAGCTCGGAGAGAATGCTGTATTTTTAGGAGCAACTATTTTTAAGAAATAATATGGAACGGAAACAAGTAGCACTAATTGTGTTAGATGGCTGGGGCTATCGTGACAGCGAATCAAATAATGCTATTCGTGAGGCAAATACTCCCTTTTTTGATTCATTGTGGCGTGACTATCCGCATGCAACACTTGATGCATCTGAAGAGCAAGTCGGCCTTCCTTCCGGACAAATTGGTAATAGCGAAGTAGGTCATATGACTATTGGCGCTGGTACGGTGATAGACACTGATCTTGTTCGCATTACGAAAGCGATGAATAATGGGGAATTTATAAAAAATCCTGCGATTTCAAGCGCCTTTTTACATGCTCAAAAAAATAACAGCACGCTTCATCTCGTTGGACTTGCATCAGATGGTGGAGTCCATTCTCATGTCGAGCATCTGTACGGCCTTATACGTTCTGCAAAAGAATTCGGTCTTACAAAAGTATTCATTCACGCTTTCACTGATGGACGAGATGTGTTACCTCGATCAGGTATTGATACTATTCGGGCATTGGAAAAAGTCTGTGCAGATAGTGGTATAGCTCGTATCGCAACAGTTACAGGGCGATTGTACGCAATGGATAGAGACAAGAATTGGGATCGTACTAAAAATGCAGAAGAAGCTCTATTTTTTGGAAAGGGAGAAATCGTAGAAGGCAAGAGTCCAAGTGAAGCTATTGCTAGCAAATATACTGAAGGCATATTTGATGAACTTCTTCCGGCACTGGTGTTTCCTGCAACAGATGGAACACCTATCACTATTCAAAAAAATGATGCCGTCATTTTCTTTAATTTCCGTTCTGACCGAGCACGACAACTCTCTTCGCGTATTATGCAGAAAGTGAGTGAAATGAATCTCAGTTTTGTTACGTTAACTGAGTACGATGAAAAAATTGCATCAGTAGTTGCGTTCCCAAAAGTAAAAATTGTGACCACACTTGCGAACGAAGTTTCAAAAGCAGGACTTACACAAGCACATATTGCAGAAACAGAAAAATATCCGCATGCAACCTACTTTTTAAACGGGGGAGATGAAACACCGCATACTGGGGAAGAATTCGTGCTTGTTCCAAGTCGCAAAGATGTTTTGACACATGATCTTGCTCCCGAAATGAAAGCGAAAGAAATCGCAGACGAAGCTACGAAACGCATTATGCAAGGCGTGGATTTTGTTTTTATAAATTTTGCTAATGCAGATATGGTGGGACATACCGGAAATAAGCCTGCAATTATAAAAGCTGTTGAAACTGTAGACCGCGAGCTTGGACGTGTAATCGGTATTTTAAAATCACGAGGAGGAGTAGCATTTATCACTGCTGATCACGGAAATGCTGAGCAGAACATTGATGATGCTACAGGTGAGCGTCATACTGCCCATACAGTCAATGTTGTGCCTGCTATTCTTACAAAGAGTGGTTATACACTTAAAAATGGCGGTTTGGCAGATATTGCGCCTACTATTCTTACACTACTTAATCTCCCAGTTCCTCCATCAATGACAGGAAAAGTGCTTATCTAGCGCATCTGTATTCTCTTGAGGTATACTATATGAGTCGAGTTTACAATACCTAGACTTTTATTTTTATATGCAACAAGGATCTTCAGGAAAAACATTTATGTTCGTCGTTGCCCTAGTGCTTATTCTTATCGTTGTTTGGTTTATGATGAAAAAACCAGATGACGCGAGTATGCCAAACGCAACAAACGAAACAACAGGACAAACACAGCAGGCACAAGTGCCTACAGTTAATGACCCAGCAAGCCAGATTCAAGCAAGTGGTTCATCTGATGCAGCTCTTCTACAGGATGCTGCAGTTATCGAATCTCAGCTTGATTTGTTGAACTCAGAAATAACTGACGCGTCGAAATAATTAATCCTAATGTATTTAGATTACAATGATGAACAAAAAACTATCACGTGCACTCGTTGGAACACTTACTCCAGCAGTACTATTTCTTGGAGTTGCATCTGCAGTGCTCGCCGAAGAAGGTGTAAATCAAGTACCACCACTTCGTAAGACAACAGAGGCTGAACGCATGCCAATCAAGGCAAAAATTGATGAACGAAAAGCTGAACTTGCAGAAAAAAAAGCAGAGCAGATGTCGAAAGACATAGCTAAGGGTCAAGAAGCTATCGACAAACGTATTAAGGATATTTCTGAACTTAAAGAACGTCTTGGTCAGATGAAGAATTTGTCTGATGAAGCAAAAGCAAAACTCTTGCAAGAACTCGATGCTGAAATTGCAAAATTGAACGAACTTAAGGCAAAGATTGGTGCTACTACTGATGCGAAGATTTTAAAAGAAGATCTTGGCTCAATCACAAAAGACAATCGTGTGTACATGGATGTACAGCCACGCGCGAAGATTCTTGCTGCTGCTGATCGTGTAAAAACACTTGTTGGTATGTTAAATGCAACAGTGACAAAGCTTGAAGCACGTATTGCATCAGCAAAGACAGCTGGTAAGGATGTTGCAGCAGCTGAAACCGCACTTGCTGATATGAAATCAAAACTTGCTGACGCAACGACTGCGGTTGAAAAAGTGGTTGCAGGTGTTTCAGGTATTACTGCTGATGGTGGCGATAAGACTCTCATGAAGGCAAACGCTGATGCTCTTAAAGAGGCACGCGCAAATCTTAAGCTTGCAAATGACGCGCTTAAGACAGCAAATGCGGATCTTAAAACAATCACAAAAGGTGTGAGAACTCCTGAAGCAAAAAAGGAGTTTGAAAATCGAGTAAACAAAGGTGATGTTCCAGAAGGAACTTCAACTAGCGGAACTACAAACAACGGCGGACAATAACATTACAAAACCCTGGAATCACTTCCAGGGTTTTGTTTTATAGGTGTATACTTCTATTATGTCGCTTCATTATTAGGTAACTAGTATAGATATGAAAAGATTTTTTATTGGTGTGCTTATGGTAAGTATCTTTGTCGGAATGTATTCGTATGCACATGCTGAAACAGCTACTGACTCAGTAGATCTTCCAGCCCTCATACTTTCAAAACAACTCACGTTCGGACAGAATGACCCAGAAGTAAAAAAACTTCAGCAGTATTTGATTGATAATGGATTTCTAGACGCAAAGACAGTTTTATCAAACCGCTACGGTGAGAAGACTCGTCTTGCAGTAAAATTACTTCAAGCAAAGCTTGGCATTACATCAAATGGGGCAAGCCTTGGTCCAAAGACAAAGAACGCTCTTGCACTATTGCGAGGAAAGGGCAAGAAGCTCGGTTTACTTGATCAAAAAGGAAATCCGTCTGATGTAAACAATCAGTCAGGTACTGGCACAAACAATCAGGGTGGTAATACAAAAGAAGAAGGAGGCGGACGTTGTGTAGAGGGAAGTACAACAACTCCAATCACACTTAGTTCTGCTCTCACTGGTACACTTTCTCCAACATATGTTGTGACATCAACGGGAGGTGTAGGCGCAGGAAACTGGATGGATGTTATGCTTACAAACCCAGGTCCATGTCCTGTGACTGTTTCAAAAATGGAATTTGCTCTCGGTACAAATGAACTTTCTTCATGGGCACCAGTACAAAATGTAAAACTCATGCATGCTGGTACTCAGCTAGGCAACATGTTGCACAGATACGATGGTGCTGGACCTGCGGGGACTGCAATGTTTGCAGGACCAGGGACACTCAGCTTTTTATTTACTGGGACAAGTGCAGTCACTATTCTTCCAGGAGCATCGAAGGTGTTTAAGCTTATCAGCGATTCTCGCAATGTTCCATCAGAGGGCTCACTTGTAACATCAAGTACTGGTAGTACTTCAATTGTTGGTACACCGTACTACTTTACTTTCCAGCTTACGGAATTTTTGGGGACATCATCACTCGGTGTCATAAACGATCAGACAGTAACTGCTGGTTCAATACCAAGTACAATTATTACCCCACATATAAATATCTATCAATAAGTTCGTACAAAAAAACCGCACCGAGCTTTCGCTCGGTGCGGTTTTTGTTTTAGAACTAGTTACAATCAAACGATGTGATGTTTGGGAATGCTGTTTGGAAGTCTGATGTTGATGCAGGGGGTGTGCCAGTGAATGTAACATTTCCTCCTGAATAATCAACACAGTTTGCTCCAGTTGAGAGCGTTGCTGCGACTACCCATTTTCCACCTGTTGAAGGAGTAGTCTCGTCCCAATCAAAGTAGAATGTTGTGCCTTGTGAAAGACCTCCCAAAAGGTTTGTAAGACTGTGACTGTCGATAGTATCAGCAAAAAGGTTTACGTCAGCAGTAAGTGGGTTTGTATCTTGAGTGACAACTGTAGCAACATCAGGAACGGTAATTGTTGTTGAAAGTGTACCTGATGGCTCCCACAATCGTGCTTGCGCTCGAAGACCAGCAAGCTGGCCCATAGTCTTAGAATCTTTTGCCTTTGTTTGCGCGCCTCCAAGTGATGTGAGAACGATAGTTGCGAGGATTCCAATAATTGCAATAACGACCAAGAGTTCAATGAGCGTAAAACCTTTTTCGTGTGTACGATATGTCATATAAAAAATCTACGAACTTATAATATTCTAATTATACTAGCTTCAAGGTCGTTGTACATACGTCTAAAATGAAAAAGTCCCACAACATAGTTGCGGGACTTTTCTCTTTGTGAGAATTTTTACTACAGAACAAAATATTTTATATTGCGCCATTCCGATTTTTTGAATTGCTGCGCAACATTTTTGGCGCCGTCAGAGCGCCCATATTTATTCATTCCGCCAGATATCGCTAGCGGGTAATGTACACCGTTAATAACAGTGTCTTTGCCTGGCCATACGATACCAATGTGTCCATGACCGGACTTGTTTTTGTATGCGTACAGGACGCATTTGTGGCGTTCAGTTGCGTAGAATGCTGCCTTCTCGCCAGTTACTACAGTGAACTTTCCTTTTACGAGGAGTTCGTACTGCTGGTTTGCGGTTTTACCCACAAAGGTTTTGATTCCGTATAAGGAGTCAATTACCTTTGCTATAAATCCGCTACAGTTTTTGACGTTTGCACCGCAAAGGTTTCCCTTTGCGATTTTGGTTAGTTTACAATTGTGTCCCTTGCAATTTTCTTTTTCTTGGGACAGTGCTGTTGTGTGCGTGAGCACCACAAGGACGAAAAGTGTGATGATTTTGTTCATTATTGGTGTGTTTAGATGGTTAGTAGAAGTGCCACAGAGGGGGAATAGAGCCTCTCTACAAGCCACCTAAACACACGTTTATCAAAGAGTGAATTACCCATATTATACCATATAATATGGGTAATTGTCAAACCCCATTCCGCCTTGTAATATAAGGCGGAATGGGGTTTTTGAGAGTCAGTATTTTATGCAGTTTATTATCGTTCTTTGAGGTATTTTCCAGCAAGACTTATGGCAAACGATGGGAGAATTACAAAGACTGTTGTAAATAAGAGTCTGACGAGAATGTGCGTGAGGTCTGTATCCGGTGTGTCAGGTCCACCAGCTGTGAGCACAATTGCGATTCCAATAATTCCAAATGCGATAGACGCATATATAAAAACTCGTGTGGCTATTTTTTGCATGGGTTTAGTATAGCAAATTCTGTATGCAAAAAATATTACTTAAAATGTACAAAACCCGCGAGTGCGGGTTTTGTATGTTACTAGCGAGACTTTTTTGCAGCGAGCATCTTTTTCTTTGCTTCTAGACGCTTAGCAGTTTTGTGCGGGCCTTTTGGCATACGCTTTGGGCTCACTCCTTGTTTTAGTTTAGTTGGCATAAATATATTTTTTGCTGATAAGGTCTTTAGTATACATGGAGGGCAATTTTTGTGCTAGGGGAGGTGTTGTATGATTCATTAATCACTAGTATAGTTTAAAGATATGGAAATATGATTGCTCGTGAAAGACAAAAGAACTCTTTCGAGTCCCTCTGTCCTAGTCTGCTCCGAACTTGGGACGATGTTCGAAAGGCTATTCTTGAAAGTGGAAGGCAGTTTTGAGCTTGGAAATAAGGTCTTTAGGAGAAGAATACTCAATAGACCCGCTAACTTTTCATATTTATTTTATTGAGTCAAAACCTCTGCGCGAATGAGTGGGAAATGTTGTAGTTAGTCTTTTAAAACCCCTAAATCTTTTAGGATAAAATTTGCCATTTGTTCAATACTCAATACCCCCGAATCAAAGGTAGTATTACTTTGATGTATATTCTTGTTATACGTTTCTGAGAACTTATCTAGGGTTTCTTGCGATGGTATCGGCTTATTCTCCTTGTAAGCCCTTTTCGTAATTCTTTCCTTCCGAATATCTTCATGAATTTCCACCCTATATAAGAAAAAATCTACACAATACTTTTCTGCAATTTCTTTATATTTATCCACTTCTTCATTGGTCATATTTTTATCTACAACAACAGAAATATTATTTTTAAAATATTCTTTGGTCATAGCGTAAGTAACATTAACACTTGTTTGTTTGTGTGAATACACTTCTTTGAATTGAGAAACAAAGCTCTTAATATTATCGTAAGCCACATGAGCTGTGTTAGCTAATTGATTTTTCAAAAACTCAGCAAGAGTGGTCTTGCCCACCCCTGAGGTACCTATTATAACAACCATAAACATCTTGTCTCTTCTATACATAGCGAGAGTATACTCCATGAGAAATAAAATACCATCCAGCATTTGGATGTATCAGACTCAAATCCCGTTTTTCGAGATGTTTGTCCTATCTTACTCCGAACCTGGGACGATTTTCGAATGGCTATTTTAGAACGATAGTACTGAAAATAACATAATTAAAACTCAGATTTAACAAGAAATGAGAAAGTCCGAGAAGGTATATATTTCTGTGTTTTAAAAAGTGCCGGCCCCAGAAGTATCCCGCAATTAAAGTTAGGCTAGCAAAAAGAATACCCACACCAGACCAGGTATAGGGAGCGACTACATGAAATAGCACGAAGATCGCCGTGCTTCCCCAAAGTGCTCTTTTTTCGCCCCATCGCTTAAGCCAATGTATGAGTAACCCTCTAAACACTACCTCTTGAAGAAATCCTATTATCAGCAAAGGCAATAGCGGATCTTTATCTGTTATCCAATCGGGAAAGTGTACCAGGTTGGTTGCGATGGTTAATTGGACTAAGAGAAAAAGAATACCGTTGAATAATAGCACTTGCAGCCAACCAGCGAAGATTGATTTGGGTTTAAAACCTAAGCCCGCCCAGTCAATTTTCTTTACGAGAATAGCCCCAACAAGTAAAGCTGAGATAGTTGCTACTATGAATATACTTTCGGCTGTGGTCATATCTCAGATTATACACTGTTAAGGATTACTAGAAAAAACAGAGCCGTTTACCTCCGTTTTTTCTATGATGCTCCCTGGGTAGGGAGTGAGTACACGGATCGGCTAAGAACATTTTCCGCGCCGTCGCTTGGAAAATTTCTCAGCCTTGAAAATTCACCCAATTCAGCTGAATTGGGTCCCGAATTTTCTTTCGATCCCTAACCGGGAAGGAAAGCAAAAGCCCCAAACGACATGCGTTTAGGGCTAATGCTTTCATGCTCCCCGGGTAGGGATCGAACCTACGACCAATCGATTACACTTATCCTAAAAT
>CAYLXO010000016.1:0-12169 GCA_964387965.1 uncultured Candidatus Saccharibacteria bacterium | reverse complement strand
TCTAGGTCGTACCTGGCTATATTACTTCATTTCTGGATTATTTTCAACTGCAGGTTTCCCTTCGTTTACACGGGTGCTTTCGCTCATAACTGACTGCTTATGTTCACTAATTCTTCGCAAAAATGGTGAGGCAGGGTTTCCTGATGGTAAGTGTCCATTCTTATGGAGAAGGTGAGTGAGCTTTTCGCGGATTTTTCTATCAAACAAGCGAATCTTGTTTGATAGAACTATCCACATTTTGAGAGCAAAAAGTATTCCATGATGAATTGCATACTTTGTGAGTTCTGCGAGTTCGTTCCGCATTTCTTCTACAGAAATTTCGGTCCAGTTTTCTGACTCATACGTAACATCATATGCAACGCGTCCTGTTTTCAACTGCCAAAGCTTTCGGCCAATCATGCCGAACGCTAAAGCAAGAGAAAGAAATAGAATAATAATTGCGAAAGTCATAGTTTAATTATACCGCAAGACGGGCAACTTTTACGATAGTTGCGTTACCAGACTTAAGAAGTGCGCCGATTGTTACATCAGGATTCTTAATAAATGGCTGATCGAGAAGAGTACGTTCTTTGAAGAATGTATCGAGTTTTCCTGCGAGCATTTTTTCTTGAATATCAGCAGGCTTTCCAGAATTTTTTACTTCTTCTTCAAACATTGCACGAGTTGCATTCTTTGCATCTTCTGGGATTTCATCACGAGTGATGTATTCAGGATTCATTGCACTTGTGTGCATAGCAATGTCTTTTGCGAGTTCAACTGTACCTCCTGTAAGGCCAACAAGTGCTGCAACGCGTCCGTCATGAACATATGCGCCAAGCACTGGAGCCTCAACAAGAGAAACTTCACCAAGCATGACGTGTTCACCGAGCTTCTGCACTGCACTAGCGGTAAGGTCTGCTGAAGCCTCTTTTGCAGCATCTACACCTTTTTCAAGGGTCATATTTGCAAGTGTCTGTGCAACTGCTACGAAGTCTGCATTCTTTGCTACGAAGTCAGTTTCGCATCCGAGAGCAAGAATGACACCTTTGTTTGCGTTTATTGCACTTACAATTGTACCTGCGCCAAGTGCGCGGTCTGCTTTCTTAGCGGCAATTTCAGTAGACTTTTTCTTGAGGATAAGAAGTGCTTTTTCCATGTCGCCACCTGCTTCTTCAAGTGCCTTTTTACACTGCATGACAGAAATACCAGTTTTATCGCGGAGCTCTTTAACTTGTTCTGTTGTGATTGCCATAATTTATTTTTTAGAATGTTACTTTTATTAATGTTCTAACAAACTAACTTATTGCTTATATGCGTTTGCGAGGTGTTTTACTACAAATTCGATTGATGCGCGTGATGCGTCGTTTGCAAGAATAGGGTATTCAACAGCATTGATATCACAGTCTGTACTTGCAAGTGCAACTACTGGAACTCCAAGTTTCTTTGCTTCAAGAACTGCATTCATTTCTTTCTTCGGGTCTACTACAAGAAGTGCATCTGGGAGGCCTTTTAATGAAACGATTCCAGAAAAGAGGTCTTCCATTTTCGCTACTTCACGTGCGATGAGGAGCTGTTCTTTCTTTGTGTATTTCTTTGCGAGATCTCCAGTAGCTTTTGCGTTACGGAGTTCTTCAAGACGGTTCAAACGCTTTTTGATCTCTGGGAAGTTTGTGAGGATTCCTCCAACCCAGCGACTTGTTACGAATGGAAGACCAAGAGATTCTGCAACTGTACGTGTTGCGTCTTTTGCTTCTGGTTTTGTCCCAACAAAGATAACAGTCTTTCCTTTTTCTCCAAGAGACTTCATGAACTCAGACGCTGTTTCGAGCATCTTTTCAGATTTCTCGATATCAATAATGTCGACCTTGTTCTTTGTTGCAAAGAGGTGCTTTGCAACTGATGGGTGACGGCGAGTTCGGGAATATCCGAAGTGCGCGCCTACTGTAAAGAGCTCTTTTGCAAGAGCTGATGCATGTGTGTTTTCTGACATACAGAATTAGCTTCTAGGTTGCTTGGCAATATGCCAAAGCAGTACCCAGTTAATTAATAATTCCTGTTTCGAGCAGGAAGCGATCCGTTTTTTGGCATTTCAGCCTAGCCATATATGGCCTAAACAGGGAAGAGGTCTGTACCGAGCTCCCCACGGAAAGCCCTTGCAATATAACAGAAAAATGGGTTTTTGGGTATATTGACAAATATGTCAAAAATGTTAAAATATAAAAAAATTACAACATGCAACACGATGAAAAGTTATCTATTCCACTCGTAAAAAATTACCTTGATATTCTAACCAAAAGCTTTCTACCCCAAGCACCAGTATCAGAAAAAGCATTATCAATATTGTTCAATGCTAATTTGTATGGCGAAGTCATTAGAGAAATCAAACTCAAAATGAATTTACCATGCACTATCGGCATACGAACATATGAAGATGATAAATTTCCGATCAAAACTGCTGCTGGATTTATTGGTATCCCTTCCATCATGCCAATGTATGGTTCAACTTCATTTGAAAATTTGAAGTTGGAACTTAGTATCAGAAAGAGCTTAAGGTCTAACTATTACAAATTCGGATATGTTTCCACTCATGAAATGGCCCATGTATGTTTATATAGTAGGTACCATTCTTTGCGAGAAAGTGAAATAGCTACCGATTTATTGGTAATAGTTATGGGATTTGGTCAGATAATGTTGCACGGCAGGAAGGACTGTGGGTATTTGGATGATTTTCATTTTAATTTTGCGATGTCGTATTTTCAGAAAATTCTTCAAGAGAAAAGACCTGGAACGTACGAAAGACAGCCGTTTAATTTTGATGTTAATTTTTCAAATATAGATATCGACAATATTTTTAAGGGTATTGACGATCTTTTTAAAAATTTCCAATTTTGAATGGAAGAGGTAGGAAGAACACATCCCTTACGTAAACGTGTTCACAAACGATATTAAAGCCAGTCATAAATGACTGGCTTTCGTATTTGTAAAACCTATATGTTTCCTGTAGTATCCTCATATATGAAACAATCTCAATTGTTCACAAAAACCCGAAAAGAGGCACCAGCTGATGAGCAGGCAAAAAATGCCGAACTTCTCATCAAGGCTGGTTTTATTCATAAGGAAATGGCAGGTGTATATTCATTTTTGCCACTAGGGCTTCGTGTTATCAAAAAGATTGAGGAAATCATCCGTGAAGAGATGAATGCTATTGGAGGTGTTGAAACTCGCACGTCAGTATTTCAAACAAAAGAAGTGTGGGAAAAATCAAATCGATGGAGTGATGATGTTGTAGACAATTGGTTTAAGACAACACTCAAGAATGGAACAGAGCTCGGACTCTCATTTACAAATGAAGAGGCACATTCAAATATCATGAAGCAGTACATCCATTCATATAAAGATTTGCCTGCATATCCATACGATTTCAAAAATATTTTTCGAAATGAAATTCGTTCGAAGTCTGGAATTTTGCGTGGACGAGAATTTTACTGGAAAGCGCTTTATTCTTTTTCTCGTGATGATGCACAGCATCAAGAATTTTATGAGAAAGCAAAACAAGCGTACAAAAATATATTCAAGCGCGTTGGTATTGGACATCTTACATACATGACATTTGCTTCAGGTGGAACATTTTCACAATTCTCACATGAATTTCAGGCGCTAACGGGAGCGGGCGAAGATACAATTTATGTAGATGAATCAAAGAACATTGCTGTAAACCAAGAAGTGTACACAGATGATGTACTTTTAACACTTGGACTTAAGAAAGATGAGCTTGTAGAAAAGCGTGCAATCGAAGTGGGAAATATTTTTTCTCTCGGAACAAAATTTTCTACACCGTTTGATCTCACATACAAAAATGAAACTGGGGAAGACGTCGCAGTTGTTATGGGAAGCTACGGTATAGGACTCGGACGTCTTATGGGCACAATTGTAGAAATTCTCTCAGACGAAAAAGGAATTATTTGGCCAGAAACTGTGGCTCCGTTTCGCGTACACCTTCTTTTGCTCGGCGATCAAGAAGAAGTGGTTACATCTGCGCACGATGTATACAAGAAGCTTACTGATGCAGGCGTCGAAGTACTATTTGATGATCGTATTGGATTTTCAGCAGGAGAAAAGTTTGCTGATGCTGATCTTATGGGAATGCCGATACGTGTCGTTGTTTCTGCACGAAGTTTGAAAGACGGTGGTGTTGAAGTAAAAAAACGTACTGAAGAAAAAGGTCAAATAATCACTGTCGACGAACTCATACAATCTCTTACATCTTAATTCTTGTACTTATTCCTGAAACTCTATGTTCGACAAACTCTACAACACATTTTCAAATGATATCGGTATCGATCTTGGTACTGCTAATACACTTGTCTATTTGAAAGGTCACGGCATTGTTATCAATGAGCCGTCTGTTGTAGCTGTAAACCAAAAGACAGGGAAAATTGTTGCTGTTGGAACAGAAGCAAAACAAATGCTTGGGCGTACACCTGGACATATTCGCGCAGTACGACCTGTCGTTGAAGGGGTGATCTCAGATTTTGAGGTGACTGAAGAAATGCTTTCGTATCTTATAAATAAAGCCGAAAAAATTTCGAAGAAATTTTTTCGGCCACGTGTTGTTGTTGGTGTTCCGAGTGGAATTACAAACGTAGAAATCCGTGCAGTTTATGATGCTGCAAAATCTGCTGGCGCACGTGAGGTATATATTATTGAGGAGCCAATGGCGGCAGCTATTGGAATTCATATGCCGATAAAGGATGCAGTTGGCTCAATGATTGTAGATATCGGTGGAGGCACGACTGATATTGCAATTCTTGCGCTCGGTGGAATTGTTCGTAGCAAAAATTCAAAAATTGCTGGAGACAGATTGAATTCTGATATTATGACGTATCTTCGTGACGAGTTTAAACTTTTGATTGGAGAAAAGACTGCAGAGAATGTAAAAATTGCGATTGGTTCTGTACGTGAAGGAGAGTTTATGGAAGCACAGGTGCGCGGTCGCGATCTTGTGACGGGTCTTCCACGTGAAGTTATCATTACAGATTCAGATATTCGTGATGCGATTGCACAAGCTATCAACGCGCTTATTGATGGAATCAAAGAAGTACTTGAAACAACTCCTCCAGAAATTCTTTCTGATGTGATGCATCGGGGAATTGTTCTTTCGGGTGGAGGCGCGCTTCTTACCGGCCTTGATGTGTTGCTTGAAGGTGTACTCAAAATTCCAGTGTATGTGGCTGAAGACCCATTGACCGCTGTTGCTCGAGGGGCAGGAGTAGTGTTGGATAACTTGGAAGACTATAGAGAACAATTGGTGTCTGTTGCCGGCGACATACCACGCTAAAAATTCTAAAATCAGCGAATTTCTGTGTTACTTCACACAAACTGTTCTCGCGCTGTACTATTAGTACAGTTTAGTCACAAGTCTGTGCTCGTGCCTTGAACTCATCTGATTTTAGAATTTTATGTAATCTGTTATTCTGTAATTGTATTTGATTTTAATTTCTAATTCGTAATTAAATAATGAGCCGTCAATTCGTACCATCACCACATAAAAATAAACGTATTGGATTTTCCATACTTTTTCTACTACTTGTAGTAATTTTTAGCATTCCAAAAACTCGCGAGCTCGTTCGAAATCTTGGGCATATGATTGGAATTGGCTCAGTGAAATCTATAGATGCAACAGGTTCGCTCCTTGAACCGGTGGGGAATGTTGTAGTCACAAAAAAATCATTAATTCGAGAAAATGAGACACTTGCCTCACGTATCGAAGAAATGCAGGCAAAGCTTTCAGATTATTCTGCGTTGCTTGCTGAAAATAACGAATTGAAGAATACGCTCAATCGTGCTGACAAAATGCATTTTGTACTTGCAAGTATTATTGCAAAACCTGGAGTCTCGTTATATGACACGCTCATTATCGATGGAGGAGAGAAGGCAAGTATTCAAGTAGGGAAAACAGTTTATGCAAATGGCGAAACACCGATCGGTACAGTCGAAACTGTATATCCAAATTCTGCTCTTGTGCGAATGTATTCATCGAGTGGACAAAATACTGATGTTCGTCTTGATGCGGTATCAGAAGAAGGGAAGGCTATTCATCTTGATGCAATACTTATCGGTCGAGGAGGAGGAAATTTTACGGTTACAACACCACATGATTTTTCTGTCGGTGCAAATGTTGTTGCGCGGACAAAAACTATCAATCCGAAGGTTGTTGCTACATTTCAAAAAATTATTTCTGATGCACGTGAGCCATTTCAGAAATTGTTGCTCGCATCTCCAGTTAATGTGAACGAACTTTCGTTTGTTGAAGTAGAACAGTAATGGGTGCAATTAATTTTACAATTTCACATAAAATTGAGGGAGCACTTGGACGTGCTGGTGTTTTAACTACTCCACACGGGGTTATCAATACACCTGCTTTTGTTCCTGTGGGTACGAAAGCAACTATAAAAGGATTGATGCCTGATACGGTGAAAGAATTAGGCGCGCAGGTTATGCTCGCCAACACATATCATTTATATCTTCAGCCAGGTGATGAGCTCGTCAAAGAGGCAGGCGGACTACACTCATTTATGAATTGGAGTGGACCACTTATGACAGACTCTGGCGGATTTCAAGTATTTTCTTTAGGCGTCGCATATGGAAAAGGAATCTCAAAAATATTACATCCTGCAGATGTTACGCATCAGATAAGCGAGCGTTCGAGCGCAAATGATGGCGTACCACGACTAGCAACTATCGGAAATGACGGCGTATCATTTCGGTCGCATATTGATGGAAGTCTTCACTATATTACTCCGGAAAAATCGATTGAGATTCAACACAACCTCGGTGCCGATATTATTTTTGCTTTTGACGAATGTACCTCACCAACAGAAGATAGACGATATCAAGAAGAAGCGCTTGTACGTACTCACAATTGGGCAAAGCGTTGTCTCGATTTTCATCAAGGAAAAGACAATGCAAATTTTCAAGCTCTTTTTGGTGTGATTCAGGGTGGGCGCGATGAAGAACTTCGTCGAAAATCGGCGCAATTTTTTGCGGAAATGGATTTTGACGGATATGGTATTGGCGGTTCTTTTGATAAAGATGATTTACATAGCGCTGTACGATGGTGTAATGAAGAACTTCCTGAAGGAAAGCCGCGACATTTGCTTGGGATAGGAGAACCCGAAGATTTATTTGAAGGGGTAGAAAATGGGGTTGATCTATTTGACTGTGTTGCACCAACGCGCAATGGACGCAACGGTACTATGTACACAAAAAATGGAAAAATGCACATTGATAACGCGCAGTATCGAAAAGATTTTTCTCCGATTGAGAGCGACTGCCAGTGTTATACCTGTAAAAATTACACACGTGCGTATGTCTCGCATCTTTTTCATGCAAAAGAAATGCTCGGTGGAGTACTCGCTTCTATCCATAATGTCTATTTCGTCACACACCTTGTAGATATGATGCGACAAGCCATCGTGGATGGCACATTTATTGAATTCAAAAATTCATTCTTGGCTACCTATAAACAATAATTTTATGACGATTGAGAAAGGATTTTACTATCACTACAAACATGACGAGAATGGCCCAATCAATTCCTATGCGTATGAAGTAGTGAATCTTGGTATGCATAGTGAAATGCATGATGATCCACATGGAGTTATGGTTATTTATCGACCGCTCTATGAAGCATATGTATACAAACAAGGGAAATGGTTTGATGTCCGACCGTTACACATGTTTAAAGAGATGGTAATAAAAAATGGACAGAGTGTGTCTCGGTTTCAAAAAATCCTAGACTCTGCTACCATACAAAAGCTTGAAGAAATTCGAGACGCAATGTATGGGAACATTTAAATTAGTAAGTGAATACAAGCCAGCTGGAGACCAGCCAGAAGCAATCAAAGGCCTAATGGCTGGGCTTAAAAAAGGGATGCGTAAGCAGACCCTTCTTGGTGCTACCGGCACTGGAAAGACATTTACAATGGCAAATGTGATTGAATCATATGGGAAGCCAACTCTCGTCATTGCACACAACAAAACTCTCGCAGCGCAACTTGCACAAGAATTTCGCGAATTTTTCCCATCTCATGCGGTGCATTATTTCGTATCGTATTATGACTATTATCAGCCAGAAGCATATTTACCAGTTTCTGACACGTACATTGAAAAAGATGCGCAGATAAACAAAGAAATTGAGCGACTTCGACACGCGACAACACAGGCGCTCCTTTCACGCCGCGATGTGATTATTGTTGCATCAGTATCTTGTATTTACGGTTTGGGTAGTCCTGAAGAGTACGAAAAAGTAAATATGAAAATTGCAGTAGGTGATGAAATCGACCGAACTACACTCATGCGTAAACTTGTAGAAATATTTTTTAGTCGTACAAATGCAGATCTTGAACCTGGAACATTCCGTAGTGTTGGAAACAAGGTAGAAATAATGCCGGTCTCAGAGACTGTCACATATCAGATTCATTTCGGTACGACAGGTGTAGAAAAAATATTAAAAGTAGATCCTGTGTCGTCTCATGTAATCGGAGAAGAGAAAACAATATTCATTTTTCCAGCAAAACATTTCATTACAAATGATGCGCAACAAGAGCGAGCAATCAAATCAATTAAAGCTGAACTCATGCAACAGCTAAAGAAATTTGAAAAAGAAGGCAAACTACTTGAGGCAGAGCGACTCAAGCGTAGAACAAATTACGATCTTGCGATGATAAAGGAGGTGGGGTACTGCAATGGTATCGAAAATTACTCACGGCATCTCTCTGGGAAATCTGCAGGAGAAGCACCAGAAACGCTTCTTTCATATTTCCCAAAAACAAAAGATGGCAAACCAGATTTTCTTACAATCATTGATGAATCACATGTAACACTTCCACAAGTTCAAGGAATGTTTGCAGGGGATCAAGCGCGTAAAAAAAATCTTGTTGAATTTGGTTTCCGCCTGCCAAGTGCTTGCGACAACCGTCCACTTAAATACCCAGAATTCGAAGAGCGTACAGCTGAGACAATTTATGTTTCAGCAACACCTGCAGACCGTGAAAAAGAGATGAGCGAGCAAATTGTTGAGCAGATTATCCGCCCGACTGGGCTTATAGATCCAGAAATCTCAATTCGACCAATAACAGAAAAGCCCGCCTCGACTCGCGGAGACTCGTCGACGCGAGGCGGGGGTAAGTATGGTGGACAAATTCAGGATTTTATCAGCGAGGCAATTACTACGGTAAAAAAAGGAGATCGTGTTCTTGCGACAACGCTTACAAAGAAAATGGCTGAAGATTTGGCAGCTTACTTGAAAGACCCGTCTCGCCAAGGCGGAGCCGAGGCGGGCAAAAAAATAAAAGCTGAATATTTGCATAGCGAAATAAAAACGATTGATCGTATTCGAATTTTGACGCAGTTTCGAAAAGGAGAATTTGATGTGCTTGTTGGGGTAAACCTTCTTCGTGAAGGACTCGATTTGCCAGAAGTTTCGCTTATTGGAATTCTTGATGCAGACAAGGAGGGATTTTTGCGTAGTGAGACATCGCTTATTCAAACTATCGGGCGTGCGGCTCGTAACGTGGATGGACGTGTCATTTTGTATGCAGATGTGATGACAGGCTCACTCGAACGAGCTGTAAATGAGACTAACCGTCGTCGTGCAGTACAGATGGCGTACAACAAAAAGCATGGTATCACTCCAAAGACAATCAAAAAAGCAATTAAAGATATTGCACAAGAACTTGAAAGTGAACATGAAAAAGCACTTTCAACTTCACTTGCATATGATATGGCGGCACTTTCACTTAAAGGGGGAAAGGGATTTTCAAAACTTATCAAGATGAAAGAAAAGGAAATGGCACTCGCCGTAAAAGAATTGGACTTTGAGACGGCTGCAATATTACGCGATGAGATAAAAGCACTACAAGCAAAGACTGATGTAAAAAAATAACCACCCCACTTGATTTTTAGGAGGTGGTTTTTGAGATAGTTTTACGTACAGAAGTACGATTCCAATGATTAGGCATAACAAACTTGCTATGCCGGTGATTTTTGCGTTCCGTTTATTTTCTAGCCGAGAATTTCGGCTGTAGGTTTTTGCGCGAATATTTTGAACGCGCATCCAAAAAAATAAAACGGCCATCGCGAACGATGCAATAATTGCGTACGTCATAAGCATTCATTTTAGTTTCCAGCCGTCAAACTTAATGGTGGATTCGATGGGATGACCATAAAAAGAAGTGCCAAAATAACTAACCAGGCAAATAAATGTAGCAATTTGTAAGTTGATACTTTCATAAAACGATATTTAAAAGAATGTATATATACTCTACATTAGAAATTGGTTTCGTCAAATAGGCTTGTTATGATATAGTAATTACGTATAGATACCCCCAAGGAATACTTGCGGGGGACGTTTCTGTCGCAAGATATATATGAAAGAACACAATCATCAAAATTGGATAAAAGTAAAAGGAGCACGAACACACAATCTTAAGAACGTGGATGTTGAAATGCCACGCGATAAGATGGTGGCTATTACAGGCATGTCAGGTTCTGGAAAGAGTTCGCTTGCATTTGATACCGTTTTTGCCGAAGGACAACGCCGGTATGTTGAGTCACTTTCTTCATACGCGCGACAGTTTTTGCAACAAATGCCAAAGCCAGATGTGGATGAAATCACAGGACTTTCACCCGCAATTTCGATTGATCAAAAGTCTCGCTCAAACAACCCGCGTTCAACAGTTGCAACTATTACAGAAATTTACGACTATCTTCGTGTGCTTTATGCACGTATTGGCCGTCCGTTTTCTCCAATATCAGGGCTCGAAGTCAAGAAACTTTCAAATCAAGAAATTGCAGATTTCGTTTTGAAGAAAGTAAAAGAAGTTTTAAAAAACGGAAAAGCAAAAGAAAAGAAAGTCATGGGGGTTTCTTGGAATGAGGCGCCGATAGAAATTTATGCGCCACTTGTTCGCGGACGAAAAGGTGAGTACTACCAACTTCTTTACGATATGCTTTCGAAAGGTTATGAAAAAGTACGTATAGATGGAAAGCTTCACAATTTGCGTGATCGCATAGATTTATCAAAAAATGCAAAACATGAAATAGATATTCTCATTGATAGTTTTGCTGTACATGAATTCAACGATAGACCTGCAGATATGGAAATGCGTTTAGCCGAATCTATCGAGCGCGCAATTCTAGAAGCCGATGGACTTATCCGTATCGTAACACCGGAAGAAGATTCACTTCTTTCTGCAAAGCTTGTGTGTCCGGAAGATGGATACGTATTTCCAGAAATTGAGCCACGACTATTTTCTTTCAACTCTCCGTACGGTGCGTGTCAGACATGTAATGGACTCGGTACAAAACATTTCTTTGGAGATGAAGTCTGTGATACATGTAAAGGCGCTCGACTTCGCGAAGAGGCACTCAATGTATTTTTGGGTGGGAAAAATGGCGGGAAGAATGTTGTTGAATTTACAAGAATGACAGTACGAGAAGCAGCAGGTTTTATGGCAACCGTAAAACTCTCTGCAAAAGAGCGCGAAATTGGAACAGCAATTTTGAAAGAAATTTCTGACCGACTTCAATTCATGCTTAATGTCGGTCTGGATTATCTTGGTCTTGATAGACGTGCAAATACTCTCTCAGGTGGGGAGAGTCAGCGTATTCGTCTTGCGTCTCAGCTCGGTTCACGACTTGTTGGTGCTATGTATGTGCTCGATGAGCCAACTATTGGACTTCACCAACGTGACAATGACAGACTCATAAAAACACTCGAAGATCTTCGCGATCTTGGAAATACTATTGTTGTTGTTGAACACGATGAAGATACTATTTATGCGTCCGACTACATTGTCGATATTGGACCCGGTGCTGGAGTACATGGTGGAAATATTATTGTAGCTGATTGGCTAGATAAATTACTTACTGCAAAAGGCAATCCATCAAAGTCTCGCACGCTTGCATATTTGCGCGAAGAAGAAAAAATTCCATTGCCAGAAAAACGACGTGAAAATGACAAAGGCAAATTACAGATCGTAGGAGCAAAAATTCACAATATAGATAACGTAAATATTGATATTCCGCTTAATCGACTTGTCTGTATTACAGGAGTATCAGGAGCAGGGAAATCAAGTTTTATGGACGAAGTTCTTGCTCGTAATCTTTCTGCGCAATTTGATAAGCG
>CAYLXO010000015.1:13563-15124 GCA_964387965.1 uncultured Candidatus Saccharibacteria bacterium | reverse complement strand
CAAAAAAATAGCCCCTGCACCGCAAATCGGTGTGGGGTTCAATCTAGGAAATGTAGAATTGTATGTATTCATTCCTAGGTTCTAAGGATACCAAGACGCCTAGGATATGTCAAACCTATAATGCTCTTGTTACAAAAAACATCACTGCAGCTCCCAAAATTGTAAGAGCAATGGTCTTCCATGAACTATGCTTTGAGTGAGCTTCAGGCAAGATGTCAGATGCTCCGATATATAAGAGAAAACCAGCAAAGAAACCAAGATAAATCACCAAGAAATTCTCAGATACTGTGAAAAACATCGTTGAAAGAGCACCCAATACTGGTGCGAGTGCATCAATAAGCAGAAACCATCGTGCTTTTTTGACCGTATTATTATTTGAAAGCATAAGTGCGACAGTATTCATTCCATCAGTAAAATCGTGCGCGATTACCGCAACTGCAACAACAAAGCCAATTTCCGGTGACACCTTAAACGCAAGTCCAATACCAACTCCATCCATGAAACTGTGCCCTGCGAGTGCGAGCGCTGATGCAACTCCTACATGAGGGTGACGATGGTCTGCATACTCTTCTTCGTGTGAATGATGGAGCGCAATTGATTTTTCAAGTATATGAAATACAAGGAAGCCACCTACAAGTGCAAGCATTACATACATTGAGTCGATTCCCGTAGAACCAATCATCTCAATAATCTCTGGAAAGATATCAAAAGCAATAACCCCAAGAAGAACCCCGGCAGTAAATCCCATCACAAGATGCAGTCTGTCTTTATTTTTTATCGAAAACAATCCCCCAAATAAAGTTGAGAAGAATGTTGCGAGCGATAAAAATACCTGGGTCATAAGACAAATGTAGACTAAATTAGCTTATTTAGCAATTATTCAAGCGCACGAGGATGCTTTGTACTCCATGCGTACAGCGCAACAGCTGCACTTGCTGCCACATTAAGTGACTCGCATTTTGGATTCATAGGTATCACAAGTGGGATATCGCAATTCTCAAGTGTTTTCTGGCGAATTCCAGCTCCTTCATTTCCAAGAATAAATACACTTGGTGCTTCAAATTTTTCATCATGGATAGACTGCTTTGCGCCACCATCAAGTCCATACGTCCAAAATCCTCGTTTTTTCAAATCACGAAGGGTTTCATTGACATTACTAATCGAAACAAGAGGAACTTGAAACGCCATTCCGGCAGACACTTTTACAACAGTAGCGTTTACTTGTGCTGTTCTTCGATCTGGAATAAGTACTCCAGCGATGCCAAACCCTGCACATGTACGAATAATTGCTCCTACATTTTGTGGGTCCTGTACCTCGCCAAGGACAACAAGCGCAGTGTCATTTGTTATATTAAGTTTTTCTACAAATTGCTCGTATGCAACGGGTAGATATTTGATGTTTGCAGGAGTAATTCCCTTTTTCTGTGCTTCCTCCCATCCGTGCCCCCCATATTCGGAATTAAATTTGTTTGTTTTGTGATTTTTTTTCATCTTAATCTTCTTTAAATTGTTGTTCGTGTAGTTTTATATATGTTGGGCTTTTCTTTAATAATTCGTGGTG
>CAYLXO010000015.1:0-13463 GCA_964387965.1 uncultured Candidatus Saccharibacteria bacterium | reverse complement strand
TCACCGACAGTCGTATTGTATCCGTTATCAAGTTTTAGAATAAAATCATGTGCGAGCGCTGTCTTTGCTGCATTTTCTACTTCTTTTTCGGTATATGATTCTCGTCCATATGCAATATTTTCAGTTACGGTACGTGAAAAGAGATCTACTTCTTGTGGCACAACAGCGATCTGATTACGCAAACTCTCTTGTGTAACATCTCGGATATCAACATCATCAAAATAAATCCCTCCTTCTTGCGGATCATAGGAGCGCAAAATCATATTGATAAATGTTGTTTTTCCACCACCTGAACGTCCGACAAGTGCCACGCGAGTTCCAGCTGGAATAACAACATTAATATTTTTGAGTGCATATTGGTCATTGCCACGATACGAAAAGGAAACATTCTTAAATTCAATTTTCTCTTTTAATGCTGGCAATGAAACTGCATTCGGCTTATCAAGCACGTGGACTTCTTCGTCCAATACAGCAAACATACGCTCGATACGTGTGAAATTGCGACGAATACGAGTAAAGAGTGATGAAAGTGTTTTGAGTGGTTGATATGCCATATTTTGGAGTGTTACGAACAACACAAATTCTCCGATAGTAGCAGTACCGTTTAATACAAACCATGCGGATAACGCAAGCACGGCAATACGCCCTGTAATCGCAATCGCGTTTTGAATACTTTCAACCTTTCCCCAAAGTCGCTCTGCTCCATATTGAATTTCACGAGCATTTTTTATGAGATGTTCATGATTTGCACTCTCGACTTCTTCCTGTGAAAATTTCTTCACGGTAAGCACATTGCCGGCAACATCATACATTTCTTTCGAAATACCCTCGAATGCATCATTTGATTGCTGTTCAATGTAATAAATCTTGTTTGCAATACTGCGTGTTGCAAGTAGGTAAATCGGAAACGGTATAAGCACTGCAATACCAATCCAAACATTCTGATACAAAAGTGCTGTAAATGAACAGATGAAAATAATGAGCGGTGGAATAATATTTTGACCGATAATATCGTTCGTGGTTGTAAAGAACGAAACACCTCCACGCTCGATACGGCCAATAATCTGTCCGCTTGATGCACTATGATGGAATAATGAATGAAGTTGCAAGTAACGCTCAAATGCCATGCGTCGAACCTTATCTTCTACCTTTGTGACGAGCAGAAACATTCGGTAATAGTAAATTGATTCAAGAATGCTTGATATAAGTGAGGCAACAAGGATACCAATAGCACACCAAAGTAGTGTGTTCCATGGCATAGCTCCTCCCCCCTGCTTTATATATCCAGTAAGAGCATCGATAAGATTTTTTGAAATAAATGGAACAATGATACTCGCTCCTTGAGAAATAACAATAAGAATAAGCAAAAAGAGTACCGTCTTTTTGTTATCTTTAAAATATGAGGCTATTCGCCAAAATGTACTTGGCTTGTGCGCCATAAATCCATACTACATCTAAACGCTAAAAATCTAAAATATGCCCGAGTTTTTCTTTTTTTACTTTCAGGTAGCCCGCGTTTGTTTCATGTGGGGTTATTTGTAGTGGGACATGCTCGTCTATCACAATACCAGCATATTTTAACACCTGCATTTTTTCTGGGTTATTGGTCATCAGTCGAATAGATGAAACACTAAGATCAGTGAGTATATCAGCAGCGATTTTGAAATTACGTTCATCTACTGCAAAGCCAAGTGCTACATTTGCCTCTACTGTATCCAATCCTTTTTCTTGCTGTAGTGCATACGCCTTAACTTTATTTACAAGACCAATGCCACGCCCTTCTTGATTGAGATACAAAATTATACCCGAACCATGTTCCCCGATAGTCTGCATCGCTTTTTTTAATTGTGGGCCACAGTCGCAGGTACGAGAACCGAGCGCGTCCCCTGTCACACATTCAGAATGAATTCGTGTAAGCATTCCCTTCTTAATATCGCCCATAACAAGTGCAAGATGCTCTTTGCCGTCGATAGTCGATGTATATGCATACATTGTGAACACACCATAATCAGTAGGAAGTTTTGCTTGGGCCTCTTTAACAACAGTTGTTGTCACTATTTTAGGGAGTGGATTTTTTTCAACGTACGTTTTTAGATCTTCAACAGATACGATTTTAAGTCCGTGCGTATTTCCAAATTCAATAAGTTCAGGAAGACGTGCTGGTTCACCGTTTGGAAGTAAAATCTCACACAAAACACCAACGGGAGAAAATCCAGCAAGTCGACAAAGATCGACTGTCGCTTCTGTGTGACCTTGTCTTTCAACAACACCACCATCACGCGCAAGTAGTGGAAATACGTGTCCTGGACGAACAAGATCTGTCGGCACACTCTTTGGGTCAGAAAGCGTACGAATTGTTTTTGCTCTATCCTCTGAAGAAATCCCAAAGGCGGTAACATCTTTCGAATCTACGGTAACAGTAAACTGAACTTTAGTTTTCTCAGTAGCATGAATCGGCGGAACTTGTAGCGGAAGCGAAAGTCGTTTTGCTTCAGCACTTGTAAGAGCAGTACAAATCATCCCACGGGAGTGGTTGAGTAAAAAATTAACCATTTCAGTTGTAGCCAATTCTGCTGGAAAAATGAGATCTCCTTGATTCTCTCGATCAGGACTATCGACAACAATAAGCATTCTACCTGCTTTGAGCTCCGCGATTCCTTCTTCGATTGTGTTTATTTTTAGACTCATATGTTTTTAAGAGTTCTTATGATTTCTACTGCTGTTTCGCCCGCTTCTATTCCGCGATTGTTTTTTCCTGTTGCACGAACCTCAGCATCTTTCAGCTTGTATACAGAAAGAACTTGAAAAATAACTGGAACATCGAAATCGTACGAAACCTGCATCACACCTCGTGCACATTCATCTGCAACCTGTTCAAAGTGGTATGTGTCACCTTTTAAAACAACACCAAAAACAATAATTGCATCATACTTTCTCTGTTTTGCGAGTTTCTTTGCAACACTTGGAATTTCAAGTGCGCCAGGAACACGAACTGATTTTATATTTACCTCTTTTACCCCACTTTTTGTAAGCGTAGAAATACATGCAGAAAGAAGTGAGTCACAAATCTCTTTGTGGTAATTGCTAGTTATGATTGCAATTTTATAATTATTTTTTTCCATAAAACTTCTTTGCGTATTTAGCGAGTATGTCTATTTCTACATTAACCTCATCACCTATTCCCAATCTATGCAACATAGTCACATTCCATGTGTGAGGTATCACACTCACGGAAAAGTTTTTTCCGGAAACATTCGTTAGCGTGAGTGAAATTCCATTTAAAGTTATCGATCCTTTTTTTACAAGATAATCTGTAATTTCTTTTGAGGCTTGAAATGTTAGGACTTTGCTGTCTTTTTCATCTTTTATTTTTGTAAGTTTTGCTAGTCCATCTACGTGGCCCTGTACTATATGCCCATCAAGTCCATCCTCTAATCGAAGAGGAAATTCTAGATTTACGAGACAACCTTCATGCAGTCCACATAAAGATGTACATTTCCAAGTCTCAGGCATAACATCCGCAATAAACCCATCGGTGATTTTTTTCTTTACTGTAAGGCATGCCCCATTTACAGAAACACTCCCGCCCAATTTCAGACGAGCGCGCATTGATTTGGGCACAGAAATAGAAAGCGTGATTTCTGTACGTTCTATTATTTTTCCTGTTTTTTCTATTATTCCGGTAAACATATGTAAGTTGAAAGTCGAAAGTCTTAAAGTCCTAAAGTAGATACAAAAATACCCCTAGGAAGCTCCTCGGGGTCGAAATACACGCGGATATATAATCCGAATGTTTTCCTTCTTTCATCCCGACTGTACGGTCGACACTGGAATTACACCAGTTCATGCCAATTACTTGGCTCGTGGGCTATACCACCGATTGGGAATCGTCTTTCGACTCACCCTACCCCGAAGGAATATCAGTGTACCACAAACTTAATTGAGTAGGAACATGTTGTTTGAGTGTACGAGCATTTTTTGATGAGTATCTTTTGTGCGGAGCATTTCTTCGATTTCGATGTTAGAAATATCAACTATTCCAAAAGCAACTCCGTTATTTTTCATATCCACAATCTCGATCACTTCCCCTTCGTTGAATGATCCATACACTTTTTTTACTCCGACTGCGAGTAGACTCGCACCTGTAGCAAGCGCTTCCACAGCCCCTTTATCGATTGCAATACTTCCAGTAGAACTTTTTGCAGCCAAAATCCAACGCTCACGTTCGGTAACATTTTTTCCAGATTCACGCGCAAGAAAATGTGTACCAGCTTGTTCACCACGAATAACCTTAAGAACATTTCCGCCTTTAAGTCCGCTTACGATATAACACTCTATTCCAACCGCATTACATATACGGATAGCCTTAAGCTTTGAGAGCATTCCACCTGTTCCATTTCCGGAAGACTTTTTTGAACACAGATCGATAAATTTATCTGTAATATCGCTTACTTCTCCTATTAGTTTTGCGTTTGGATTTTCTCGTGGGTCGCTATCACAAAGTCCTTCGATGTCGGATACAATAATAAGCTTTGTTGCTTTAAGCGATACAGCAAGGACCTGTGCAAGAGAATCATTTCCACCTTCTCCAAAACTATACCCTGTACCGGAAACCATCACATCATTTTCATTTACTACAGGGACAATACCTCTATCAAAAAGCAGACTAAAAGTTTCGCGAATTGGGAAAAATAATTCCTTGCGAATAATAGAAGAGCGAGAAATCAAAAACTCTGCAAGTGTCATTCCAATCTCGTTTGCTTGCTTCTGCCATGCAGAAAAAAGTATTGGTTGCCCTACACAAGTAGCAACTTTTTTGGGTGCTTTTAATTCATTAAGTGCAAGACGCCCAACACGAGCCGCGCCTGACGTAACAATAATCACATTTTTTCCGCTCGCGATAACTTCTTTTGCGGATTGTAAAACTTCTTGCAAAGTTCCATCAATAATACTCCCGTCATTATTTACGAGTGCATTTGTACCAATTTTTATTATGTAGAGCTCTTTTTCCATTTATCGTATATGTCCGTCACCAATTACTACATATTTAGTAACTGTAAGATCTTCAAGCCCCATTGGACCTCGCATATGAATTCGACAAGTGCTAATACCAATCTCTCCTCCGACTTCAAACACACCGCCATCAGTGAGACGATTTGATGCATTTATTAAAACCGATGCGCTATCAACATCTTGCATAAACATATCTTGAGTATTTTTGTTTTCTGTAACTATTGAATCTGTCAGTGCTGAACTATATTTCCCAATATGAGCAATAGCTTCATCATACGAATCGACGACTTTTATTGAAACTACAAGATTCAAATATTCCTCTGCCCAATCTTCGCTCGTTGCAGGAATACATTTTGGAGAAAATGCGCATACACGCTCATCGCCTCTCACTTCAACTCCCTTTTCAAAAAGTGCTTCGAGAAGTCCTGGCATCACAGAATCCAAAATATTTTTATGTACGAGAATTGTTTCTATTGAATTACAAGTAGCAGGATTTGAAGTTTTTGCATTAACTGCAATCGCAATCGCCTTTTTGATATCTGCATCACTATCTATATAACAGTGACAGAGTCCCCGTGAATGCTTCATGACTGGCACACGGGCATGTTTTGAAACAGCATCAATAAGCTCTTCGCGACCACGTGGAATAGCAAGATCAATATACTTATCAAGTGCGACAAGTTCATAAATTGCCTCATGACGTCTATCTTCTAGTTGCTGTACCGAATCTTTTGGAAGTCCTGCGGTTTCAAGTGCGTGTTCGATACATGCAAGAAGAATATTGTTTGAATGAAGTGCTTCTTTTCCCCCACGAACGATAACGGCGTTGCCACTTTTTATACAAAGAATTGCAACATCAATAATAACGTTCGGACGTGACTCAAAGATACATGCAATAACTCCGATCGGTGCACGAACTTTTTGAATTTTGAGCCCGTCTTTTTTTACAGTTTCTTTTACGAGCACTCCAACAGGATCAGGAAACGCAATAAGCTCACGCACCCCAGCAATAATTCCTTGCATGCCTGCCTCAGTAAGAGTGAGTCGTCGTTTCATTGCAGGTGTAATATCAGGATTATTGTCTACGTCCTTTTTATTCTCTGCAAGAATTTGCACAAGTTCACTTTCAAGTTTTTCGGCGAGCGTCTTTAAAAACAACTCTTTTTGCGAGCTTGTTGCTTTACGAAGCGCATGTGAGGCATCTTTTGCTGCTCGTGCTTGTTCTTCAACTGTTCGTGTCATAGTTTTGTGACTATACCACAGAACGTGAGACTAGGCGACAGCAGACAAATCGAGTGGAGAAAATGAGCCTCGACGCAAATTACCGTTTGATGTGGCAAAACAAGTATCACAACAAAGGACTTTTGTTGATGGTTTTGTACTGTCGTCTGAACAATATGTTTCAGTCGGGATATTACAAAATACGCAGTTACCAATAACTTCTTTCTTTTCTATTGGTACCACATCTGTGGTCATACGATCGTCGAAAACAAAGAGTGTCCCTTTAAAACGACTTCCGGGGAACTTTTGCATATATGTGTGAATTCCATCTTTCAACTGATACACATCAGTAAACCCTTCGCGTTTCAAAAGACATGTCGCTTTTTCACAACGAATTCCTCCTGTACAAACAGTCACAACTTTTTTGTCTTTCAAACTCCCTAGTTCTTTTAGTTTTTCTGGAAGATCACGAAAATTACGAAGCCCCGGATCAATAGTGCGCTCGAATTTTCCAGAATCAATTTCGTATGAATTACGAAGATCGAGAACAACGAAATCCTCGTTGTTTTGGTACCATTTTTCCAAATCTTCAGCCGGAAGTTCGGTTGCAGTTTCGTTACGCACATCAAATCGTCCAGCGCCAAGCGTAACAATCTCTTTTCGTATTTTTATTTTAAGTTTTGGAAACGACTTACCTGTACCCTCACTTTCCTTAACTGGCATGTCTGAAAAATATGGATCATTTTTCAAATGTTCCTTGTATTGTTCCGTAGCTTCGTTTGTTCCTTCTAGTGTCCCATTGACTCCTTCCTCTCCAATCAAAACACGCCCTGTAAGTCCGAGTTCTGTACAAATAGCACGCTCACGTTCCATGAGCGCCTGTGGGTCGGCGACATCTTTAAACGTATAAAATAGTAATACTGTATAACCTGTATTCATGACATATATATAGCAAAATACTTACGCTCTTACAAATAGCTCTCCGGAAAATCCTTTGGAATAAATAACACTCATATCTTTTTTTACTAGTACATACTCAAAATCATAGACATCAGAAAGTGTCTCAGGTGAGACAAAGAAAAGGCATGTCGAAAGCGCGTCGGCGAGCAACGTGCTCCCAGCTATAGTCCAGACTGCTACTATGTCTTCGGCTGATTTTGCAGTTTTCGGATTTATAACATGGTTCCATGTTCCCCAGACTCGCCTATTTGTCGCAGAGCCACAGATACTAGCGTTGCCAATCAGAGCAACCCCAATTGCTTCATTCGGGTTGTAAGGATGCTCAAGTCCCACTCGTATTTTTTCTTTACCACTATGGCATATGTCACCACCAGCATCGACAATAAAATCTGTGAATCCATAACTTCGAATGAGGTCAGCAACAATATCTACAAGATACCCTTTTCCAGCAGCACCAAAATCAAGAATACCTTTTTGTTTTATCTGTATGTTTGGAAATGAATACTCTATTGCATCTTCCCAGAGTACAGCAGGTTTAACATCACCCTTTTCTGAAAGTGAATATGTAGAATCGTATCCTGCGGAATCCAATATATCTCCGACGAGAGGAGTAAACATTCCGCCAGTACGTTTATAGAGCGCGTGATACAACATAAGCATTGCTTTAGCGTCACTCGGTAATTCGTATATTCCTGGATTTTCTGCTGCATGCATTACGAGCGAATCACTTCGAAACCGTGAATATACACGATCAAACTCATCGATTCGTGCACGTATCGCATCACGCAATTCGTTTTCGGTTTTTAGCGAAACATCGTGGCCGATGTCTATCTGCCACGATGTTCCGATTGCATCAAATTTGTATTGAATCATAATTATTGCCACACAGGTATTTAATGATTTAAAAATAGATGCGGTTCGAGGCGCGAGCAAGGCTTGCGACCAAAACGTATTAATTATACGTTGAGGGAGCAAACGAGCGCAGCAACAAAGAAATGCGCTATTTTTAACTCATTACATTTTGGCTTGAACGCGGATTTTGGATACAGCATCATTAAATCCAATCGGTGTAAGCGATGAACGAGAAACTTTTGTAAGTGAAAGCGTTGAAAGATTTTGTCCAACAACATACGGCTTATAGTTATCAGCAAAGATAGTCATAAATCGTGCTGATGTGCTATCTCCTGGATTTACTGTAACTGATGAATCTGTAACAACACCGTTTTTGATTGAGAGTGTTACAGAAAGACTGTCGCTACCTCCTGGCGACATGTATGTCCCCGTTGCGGTATATGATCCATCTTTAAATGCTGTGCCTGCTGGCATTGTTGGCGCAGGAGTTGCACTTACTGGTGCGTCATCGTCATCCATTTCCTCATCATCCAAAGAAGTCGGATTTAGTTTTTCGAGTGAAGCAGATGTTCCACCAGTCACGCTCGGATTTATATATCCTCCATTCTCTTCTAGCCCATTGTTCTCCCCTTCTTTAGTTGGTTGCTCTTGGACTGGAACTTTTTTTGCTCCAAGAAAACTTGCAGCAGCAACTCCAGCGACAACTATTGCTCCAATAACAACACTCACGATTTTCTTTGATCCTGTATTTGGTTCCATAATTATGATGCAGGCACAGTTACTTTTTTATAATCAAGACACAATATATCTGGCCCATTCATCCAGATTGAAAGTGTTGCGACAGCAAGACCAAAATCGCGAACTCCGATCTGACCGTACCCAACAACATACATAATATCAAATAAGTGGAGTGCGAGAAGAAAAGCAGAAAGTCTAGTATATATGCCAAGAAGCATCATGATACCGAAAATAATCTCGAATGTGGCGTTGATATATACGAGCGTGAGTGCACTTACATGAAGCATCGAAACTGCGCTATCGGGAACATACGCAGTCCATTCTTCTGCTCCTAAAAACTGAGAAATACTAAACCAAATAATAACCGCGCTCAATCCAATACGAAGTATTGCGGGCGCATACGGTGCATACTTTTGCATATTCATTAGTATACTACGTTTTACAATTAATAATGGTGCGCAACTTATGAAACAGCGCGTGCGATAGCTGGAACAACTTTTTTATCAAAAATGTTTGGAATTATTTTATCGGCAGTTGGCTTTTTGATAAGTCCTGCAAGGTTTTTTGCTGCTTGAAGTTTCGTCTCATCTGTAATTTTTGTGACCTTCTTATCAATTGCACCACGAAACATTCCTGGAAATACAAGTGCATTATTTATCTGATTTGGAAAATCTGATCTACCGGTCGCGACCACTTTCGCCCCTGCTTTCTTCGCACTATCTGGCATGATTTCCGGAATCGGATTTGCGAGTGCAAATACAATGGCGTTCGGCGCCATACTGCGTACATGTTCTTCATGTATTGCTCCTGCACCAGACACTCCTACAACTACATCAGAACCTTGTATCGCATGAGCAAAATCTCCTGAAATATTTTTTGGATTGGTAATACGAGCTAGTTCAGCTTTTTCGTTGTTCAAATCTGTTCGATTTTTTGAAATAATACCTTTACTATCTGTAACTATCACTTGTGAAATACCGGCAAGTAGTAATAATTTTGCAATGGCTGTTCCTGCGGCACCTGCTCCTGAAATAACAACGCTGAGCGATTCGAGCTTCTTCCCTACTACTTTTGCAGCATTGATAAGTCCTGCAAGAACGACAATCGCTGTTCCGTGCTGATCATCATGAATCACTGGAATAGATAATTCATTTTTTAATCTCTCTTCAATATAAAAACAATGCGGTGCCGCAAAATCTTCGAGATTTATTCCCGCAAGTCCTGGCGCAATATTTTTTATTGTCTGTACAATTTCATCTGGATCTTGTGTGCAAAGCACGATTGGAAATGCATCTACACCAGCAAATTCTTTAAAAATTGCTGCCTTTCCTTCCATGACTGGAAGTGCGCCAAGTGGTCCAATATTACCAAGTCCCAAAACTGCTGACCCATCAGATATAACAGCAACAACACGTCCTGAGATAGTATACTCGCGGGCTTCACTCGGATTCTGCGCTACATATGAAGAAACTGCTCCTACACCTGGAGTGTACAAGAGCGAAAGATCAGCTTTATTTTTTATTCTAGAAGCAGATGATATACGTATCTTCCCCTTAAGTTTTTTATGAAGTTGCAGTGCCTTCTTTGCTACATCAGTTTTTTTCATAGCACTATTCTAGCATATTAGATTTTTCGACTATCGTACGCCCAGTGTAAAATAGCTTGCCGTTGTCTGGGGCGACACTGCTCATCTCCTACTCTACAATTATGTGCAACTTGCATGATATGTCGCTTGATTGCTTTCCAACGCCTAATTTGTCGCGCATCTTCTTTAGGTATACGTCGCCCCATATAGTACCGGCAATACCACTCAAACCATCCGCGCGGATCATCTTTATAAATCCATCCTTTACGAATCCACTCCGTGAGCGATTGCGACGCATTTACTTTGAAATAATTGAGTTTCGGATCATGTTTTTCCTTTGAAAGTTTTGCGTGAGTAAACCAATCCTCCGGATACTCATCCATACAGTCATTCATGTATTTACCACCAAACACGCCGAGTGCGAGCATTTCCTTTGGTGTAAGCTGTGGTTTAAATTCAGGATCAAAATTTTTGCCTACAGGCTCGGTACATTCGTACGTGTACCCCTTTTGCATTTTGTTGTGAACTGTAACTTTTCTCATATTTACATATACATACGGACACATTCATCAATGCTCCCACCATTCGAAACACGAGTAAACCCTACTCCTTCCATAAGATTTTTGGCCATCATGGCACGATTGCCTGACTCGCAATACAAAACTATTTCTTCGTCTTTATTCACATCAGGAAAAACACCTTTCATCATATCTATAATATCGTGATGAAGTGCTCCAGGAATCATCCCTGATTCAAGTTCTTGTTTTGTGCGAACGTCAATTATTACCATAGACTAGCGTAACGGCTGAAGAATACTAACTCGATTTCCTTCAGTGTCTTTAAATGAAATCCATTTTCCAACTCCAGGAATTGTTTCTGGTTCCATGCTCCGCTCACCATTTGGTTTCATTGTGCCAAGAATTTCTCCACCATTTGCAACCACTCGTTCCATAGCCTTTGCAATATCTTCCACAGCAATAACAAATGACGGTGCGTGCGAAAGTGGGTTTTCAATCTTCTGGTAAAATCCTCCGTTAATCGCGCCCGGAGTCTTGATCATGCCTTTTTCATCAGTTTCGGTAGTTTGCGCAACAACATAATTACCCATCTCTTCACCAAGCTGTTGCATTTTCCAGCCAAATGCTGATTCATAAAATTTTTTTGCACGCTCGCGATCGTTATATCCCATTTCAAAATGTACAACTGGATTCATATATGTATTGTTTGTTATTTATATTAATAATTATTCTTTTACGTCAGACGCCACAAATACACGCTCGGTTACTGTACCTGCCTGCTTTCCAATACTTTTCACTATCTTATAAAATGCAAAAAGTGGCACAGCCAAAATAGCGTAACAGACAACAATAAACCAAAAGAAAATCTTCGCGAGCAAAAATGGTCCGCCAAGAAGACTCGTAAAGCTTAATACGAACAGGAGGGCAAAAAACAAAATTGCAAATACCACTGGACCAACAAGCACTGAAAGACCCAATTCTTTCACCGCACCTTCTGTAAAATTCTTTGGGTTGTTATAGAAACTTTTACCTTTAAAACCAATTTTAAGTATTGTGATAAGCATGCACGGATTATAGCAGGTTTGTAGAATTTTTTACTGAACCTGCATTTTTTCACTATTTTCCTTAAATCGTGCCAATCGGAAGAACAAAATGAAATTGATAAACAGCAACACCATACTCGCCAGTCGTGCGGCCAAGTACGGATATGAGGCTCTCACCAGCACATGAAAGAGCTCTATGGGATAGATATATGAAGCAAAAATGAAATACACATAATTTGCGATCACTGCAATAGTAAATAATATGAAAAATATAAATGCAGTCTTTTTGACATCATCATATGCAGTATTCTTTCTATACTCTCGAATAATCCAATACATACTTAAAAGACTCATCGGGATAAAGAATAATACCATTTCATAAAATACTGCCTCGCTTGAAGCGTGCCCTGACACTACGAAAAAGTAAATATAGTACAGTATGAATGCTACAAACCACGCAAGAAATTGTAAAACTACCTTCCTAGTATTTTTGTATCCAAGCACTGACCGCAATCCAAAATGGATAAAAATACGAGCTAGAAACGACAGTGGAATAGTTATCGCAAAAAATAGATTAAAATCCGTCCGTACAACTGACTCACCTGAAAGTGAGAGCATGGTAGGAATTTGAGACCAGTTCCAAAGCAAAAATCCAAGGCCCCAATATAACGCAAAAGAATCTTTCCGACTGTTTGCAAGCCAAAATACAAACAAAATCAGACTAAAAAATATTCCGATCAAAAAGATAAGTGTAACGAGCAATGTACTGAGTGAAAGTGGCATTATTGAGTCTGTATTGTAACTGATTATTCACAAAATAAAAAGATGTGATTATCGTGTTTAACTACTCAAATAACTATCAAAATAGATAGCGTGACACGTGTATCCGCCCGGATTCTTTTGCAAGTAGTCTTGATGATATTCCTCTGCTTCGTAAAAAGTATTGAGCGGTTCAAGTGTCGTAACGACTGGATCTTTCCAGCGCCCTGACTTATTTACAATATCTATAAAATGTTCTGCCTCTTTTTTCTCTTCTTCGTTTCCATAGAAAATCGCCGATCGATATGAAGTACCTCTGTCATTCCCCTGCTGGTTTAGTGTCGTCGGGTTGTGTATTTGGAAGAAAAAATCTAACAAATTTTTGTATGAAGTAATTTCTGCATCGTATACAATCTCAACAGCTTCAGCGTGGCCAGCATGATTTTCATACGTGGGATTTACCACAGTACCACCTGTATATCCAACAGTTGTTTTTACAACACCCTTTTGACTACGGATTAATTCCTCGAGCCCCCAAAAGCACCCTCCTGCAAGTACGATTTTTTTAAGCATAGGTTTATTTTACATTAAAAATTGATTTAGCTTGAAAAAACCTTGATTTTACTGTATTGTTTTTGTGTTCATATATATTGCCGGATCGTCTAATGGTAGGACACATCTCTCTGGAAGATGTTATCTTGGTTCGAGTCCAGGTCCGGCAGCAAATAAGGAGCATAGCGACGAGTTTTGTGCCGGAAGTGACTGAACTACTTC
>CAYLXO010000014.1:10761-18286 GCA_964387965.1 uncultured Candidatus Saccharibacteria bacterium | reverse complement strand
AAGGTGGCGGTGGAGTAATTTGGCCAGAGGCCAACATGGCACGAGACAGCTTTGTGGGCATTGCCCTCATACTTGAACTTATGGCAAAAGAAAACAAGCCACTTTCAGAAATCATAGCCCTACTTCCAAAGTATGTAATGAAAAAAGAAAAAATTACATTTACTGGTGATTTACCGTCTTTCTACGAAAAACTCAAAAATGAATTTGTGGGGGCAGAAATAAACACTCTGGATGGAATACGCTTTGATTTCCCTGATAACTCATGGATACATGTCCGTCCATCCAATACTGAGCCGGTTCTACGAATCATTGGCGAAGCGAAGGATACTGTTCGCATTTCAGAAATAGTGCAAATAGTCAAAAATGCCTTTTAAATTAAAGGTTTTATACTCTTGACAAATAGCTGTATTATATGATATAATATAAATGATAAGTTATTTGATACTTCTCCTTTTTAGAGGTTACTTAATTCCCTTTTTGGGGCCTTAAGTAACCTCTAAAACAAGGATTTATGAATATTGGAGTAATTACCAGGAAACTGGCTACTAAAAAAGGCGGTATATTCTGCGCCACAAAGATATCTGGTGTAAACAATGACGATTTACAATTAGGTGACAAATTTGTTGGAGAGCTAGCTGAAGACCTAGATCTCAACCAAAATTTAGTCCTCAAACCCGTAAACGGGGCAAACGGGCTAACAACAACAAAGGTGTTACATATTGTGAGGTCCTTCAATTCAGTATTGATAAGGACCAAAAACTCTATTTACCTCCTGGAAGCAATTCCTGAATAAAAAATACCTTTGCTCTTCTCAAGGGATTGTCTAGGACAAGAAGAAATTAAACTCAAAACCTCATAAACAATTATGAGGTTTTGTTTATTTTTATGTATTTTTTACCATTGACTATCTCTTAAAAATACGATAGTATAAGCCCCATACAGCACGGCCTATTGGCCACCCGCTGAAAACCCTTGAAAGACAAAGTAAGAACTAATCAATATATCCGAGCAGCCGAACTTCGTGTTCTTGACGAGGAAGGACAGAACCTTGGCGTTCTCCCCTTGAAAGAGGCACTTACGCTTGCTAAATCTCGTGGTCTTGACCTCATCGAGGTCGCACCAAATGCAAATCCTCCTATCGCAAAGATAATGGAGTATGGCAAATATCTCTATCTTGAATCAAAGAAAGAGAAGAAGATGAAGGCAGGTGCAAAGCGCACTGAAACAAAAGCGATTCAAATAAAAGTCGCAACGGGCGAACACGATTTGGAACTCAAAGCAAAGCAAGCATCTAAATGGCTTGCTGAAGGGCATAGGATAAAAGTTGAATTATATCTTTCAGGTCGTGCGAAGTTTCAAAATGAGCAGTTCTTAAAAGAGCGACTCGACCGAGTACTTCGATTTATAACAGAACCATTTAAAATAGCTGAAGAGCCAAAGAAAGGTCCTAAGGGTCTCGCTCTCGTTATCGAAAAAGCAAAATAATTATGAAAACAAACAAATCATATACAAAGCGTTTGAAACTCACAAAGAACGGAAAAATGAAAGCTCGTACACCGGGATTCAACCACTTCAATGCGAAGCAGTCACGCTCAAAACAGCTTTCTGGTAAGGTCGGTCAGGATTTCAAAATGACAAACAAAGAGAAGAGCCAGTTTCTTCCATTCAACTAATAATTAGAATTATCTACCCAACATGACACGCGTAAAACGAGGAGTTATAAAAATGAAGCGCCGCCGAAATGTGCTTAAGGCAGCCAAAGGATACCGATTCGGACGAAGCACAAAAGAAGCAGCAGCTAAAGAAGCAATCCGCCACGCAAACAAGTACGCTTTCGTACACCGTAAGCAGAAGAAGCGAACAAACCGCGGACTCTGGCAAACAAAGATCGCAGCAAGCGCAAAAGAACACGGAACTTCATTCTCAAAAACAATGGGCGCAATGAAGAAAAAGGGCTATGCTCTCGACCGAAAGGTTCTTGCGTACATTGCAGAAAACAAACCAGAAACATTTGGACGAATCGTAAAGACTCTCGCCTAAATACTTCACAAAAAATCCCCCGTCGGGGGATTTTTTTATATTCGATTGTATGTCTTTCGTACGCTTGCTTGTAGTGCCTGTCTTGCTTGTGTATCGCTTGAAGCTACAGTTATTCGTCCTAACATTGACGGATATTTTTCGGAAACAATACGTTTTATAGATTCCCCACTCTCATGAGAATAGATAATAATGGGGGCCATATATGACTCACAGCACCCAAGAATACCTTCAAGCGCTTCTGTGTCTGATCCGAGAATGAGAATAGTGTGTGCAGAAGTAACAATGCTTACATCTGCGCCAAGTGCACCCTTCCCTAGATATACAAGTGGGTATGCTACTTGTGGCAACCGAAATGCATGCTCATGCTCATACATATTTGTTGCAGGCGAAACGCCAATTACCTGCGCCTCCGAAAGTGATAGAGCGGTGAAAAATGAATTGATTGCGCCCCAACTTACACGTCCGACAAAACACAAATCAGGCTGTCCAAGCAACCGACCGAGTGCATTAAATGAAGGCATAGTAGTGGTATGAGCAAACTTCATTGCTTCATCAGTTGCATCAAACACTCCGATCATGTGTACGCTATTTTTCATACAAGTATTGTATCGCTACTATGAGGTGTTAAAAATCGAGCTCTACACTCGAACCAGCTTCTGGTGCTTCTGCTTTTAATCCAAGTTCGTTTCGAATACGTTGAGCAAGGTACAATGTCGATTTTGGCTCACCCATCACTGTAAATACCCGTTCGAGTGTATCTCGTGAGCCTGCAACAAAGTCTACTAATCCATCACTTCCCTTGTGTCCAGAATAACCAGTAATCTTCTTTATCTGTGCGTTAACCGTGACTGTCATTTTGTCTATACTGATACGCTTTACGCCATCATCAAGCTGACGGCCGATTGTTCCAACTGCCTGATATCCCACAAGAAGCAATGTATTATTCGGATTTCCAAGATAATTGTGCTCATGATGAATTACACGACCACCTGATGACATACCTGAACCGGCGATAATCACCTTCGGATCAGGCTTACGGAGAATTCCTTTTGAATCCTCAGACTCGGGAGTTTCGATAAGTCCTGGAAACACAAATGGGTCATCGTTTTTGCTCAATCCTTCTTGAATGTGTGCATTTAAATATGATGAGTATGTACGATAAATATCTGTAACAGCAATAGCAAGCGGAGAATCAAGATAAATTGGCATTACAGGTATTTGTTTTCGCATAAGCAGATCGTTAATTTCAAACAATATTTCTTGTGTACGCTCAAGAGAAAATGTAGGTATTATGAGTGTGCCCTTAGTATTGTAATTATCGAGCAATATGTCTTTAAGCAAATCTTGACGCTCGTTGCGTGACTCATGTTCACGATCTCCGTACACACTCTCTACAAGGAGATAGTTGGCATTTTTTAGTGGTGTTGTATCTGGAAGAATTGGAGACGGAGAATTTCCAAGATCACCCGAAAACACGATACTCTTTTTCCCAATCTTAAACTCGATGAATGCTGAACCAAGAATATGACCCGCGTCATGCATGGTCACAGTAACGCCTGGAACAAGCTCGTATGGAGATTCGTATGGAACAGAAATCCAACCCGACGATGCTGCTTTTATTATGTCTGCCGAATATATTTCATCGAGATGAAGCTCTTTGTTGTGTGACAAAATTGCACCAGTATCTGCAAGCATTGGCCGAGCAAGTGCACATGTTGGTGGGGTAGCTATAATCTTCCCTTTGAAACCCTCGTGAATAAGTTTTGGTATACGGCCGATATGATCAATATGTGCATGTGTAATAAAAAGATAATCTATATCTTTTGCATCATATGGGAATGGATCCCAGTTTGCTTCAGTAGCAAGCTTCTCCCCTTGCACAAGCCCGCAATCTACTAAAATTTTTAGAAGTGGTCGTCCATTTGCATCAAGTGGACCTTCAAGCAAAAAATCTGCTCCGGTCACAGTTGTCGCACCAGAACAAAATGTAAGTCGATACGTATTTTTTGCCATAGATATAACAAGTATACCTACTTATGTCTAATTTGAAAAATTATTTTCTGCTATTTAAGCGAGAACTAAGCATGAACGCCCCGAATAGTGCTCCGCCTAAATCAAAAAAGATGTCAGAGAATGAATCGACGAGTTTAAATTCTGGCGATCCGTACTGAATATATAAATAGTACTCAAGAGCCTCCCACAATACGCCAATAAGCAGAGCTGTAATAATGCTTTCGTACATATAGCGCCCAAATGAAACATATCTAAGCGCAAAATTCCAAACAATTGCTCCAAAATAAAAAACGGTGAGACCTCCTAAAAAATGCATTGGCATATCAAACCACCACACAAGAGAATACCAGTTCAAGTACACCGCAAATCCATTGATTATTGCGAGCGATACTACACACCAAGCCATTTTTTTCCAGAGTATTTTCGTTTCCATATATGTATTGCTACCAAATTGTACCATTTGGGCAAAAAAAATCCCTGCATTACTATGCAGAGCTTCTTTTTAGGACTATTTGCTTCTTGTTACCGTAGCCAGAGGCTAAGTGGGTATCTTGTCGAAGGTGCCAAAGCAGATTCGAACGGAGATTCCCTTTCACAAGGTGTTCTAGGTAACATTACAAATAATCCTAACCCGATTATATCGTTCATAAATCCTAACGCAAGTGTGGAAATCGAAATGTCACATATATTTTTTCGGGCAATATTGACAAAAAACTCGCATCCGCGAGTTTTTTGTTGTTTTTGTTATGCTTTTCTTTGCGAGTTTTACTTTTTGTGTTCAGCGTACACGAAATCTGTATCTACGCGGTCGTACATAAACAATTCTTCGCTTTTGAAGAAGCGATTTATTTCAAGTTCGCCTGCCTCAACACTATCTGATGCGTGGACGAGGTTTGATTGTGTTGAAAGTGAGAAATCTCCACGTATTGTTCCAGCATTTGCTTCCCATGCCTTTGTTGGCCCTACCAAAAGACGTACAGCTGAAACAGCATTGATACCTTCAACCGCAAGAACTACTACTGGTGTAGCCTTCATAAAGTCACGAATACCAGGGAAAAATGGCTTGTCTTTAATATGAGCGTAGTGTTCCTCAATAAGTGCATCGTGGAGGTGCATCATCTTTGTACCGATGATCTTAAGACCTTTATTTTCGAGACGTTTTACAATTTCTCCGAAAAGACGGCGCTGAATTGCGTCTGGTTTAATGATGATAAGTGAGCGTTCGTGTGTTGCCATGTCTATATTTGATACAAAGTTTGTAATGCAACGATACTAGCAAATAAAGACTGTTTTTACAAACGAAACAGGTCAGCAACTTCACGTATCGAAAGCGCAACACTCCGTGCACGAGAACGTGTTCGATGCGTAATAGAATCGATAAGTGTACGAACTTCTAAAAATGAAAGTGGTGGAAACTGCAAAACCCCTCGTCCAGAAAAATAGAGAGTTCCAATTGGTGCAAGAAGTATATCCGTGAGCATTCGAGAAGTATTTTGAGTTGCTCCGTTTGCAATAAAACGTACTTGCACACTAAGCAAAACAGAATCAATTTTGGTATGTGACATAAGATCCATGTGGCCTGCTTGTGTTCCATGACACACAATTTGTATGCCGATTGATTCTTTTGATGAGAGACTCTCCAGTGCTCGCATAAACCCGTCCATACACGATTGTTGAGACTCCCTCTCTCCATGACCACCACTAAAGACTGCTTCATTTACTACTACGGTATCACCAGACACAAGACTGGCAATAGGGTCAGCCTCCAAATCAATCAGGGTTGCTTCGGGAAAAATATGATGTATTTCCGTATCAAATACCGACACAAGTCTCTCTGGTAAAGACATATATAGATGCATGGACTTATCCCTTCCATCACCTACTATTTCGATAGAAAACTCTCGTGTTGTGCCTTGCGCACCTTCAAATCCGAGTGAGATAAGGCTCGCAATAACCTTTTCCATACGGCGGGAAAACTCGCCGGATTTTATTTGAGAAAGTAAATCTGGGATACGAATTTCGTATATTTTTATATCAAGTGAAGTGAAATATGTAGATGATTCACGGATAGTGAGTGCTCGCCGAGCGGGACCGAGGTATCGTATAAGGAAAAAGTAAAAATCGTTACGCAATCGAGGATTTTGAATAAACGATAACAGCGTAAGCGTGTTCCTTACACCATACGTAAGCAAAAAACCGAGCAACTCTTCCATAGCTTCGTCATGCATCACAGTATCGATAGAGCGTGCTTGCCTATGTATCTCTTGTTCAGAAATACGCATTAATCCTTTTTGTATATGACCTTCTCGAAGAGTTCGGTATGCAAGAAGCGCTTCGTGCGCAATATCATCAAGTGCGACTGCATCTGCCTCAGGATCGGCTTTTTGTACTTCTAGAGTGACCCACCTACGCAAAAAATCTATTTCTTCTTTTGCTGTTTTGAAAATTGGTTTGGATTTCTTTTGCACTGTATACGTATTATATAGTCGATTTGACTTTATGTCAGTCAAATACGACAATGAGAGTATGAAAAGTGTCGTACATCAACACCTTGGCCATTTGGCTAGAGTCCATATCGAAAAAAATAACATTCAAAAAGCAAGCGAAGCACTTGAAAGTGTCCCTGATGTATCAGCGCTTGAATTCCTCTTCAAACTCGCAAGTTCGTATCGCGCCGACAATCTCATTGAACAAACAAAAACCACCCTAGCGGTGGCTGACATGATAAAAGACCGACGAAAGATATTCTAATTTAGATTTCTGTCAGTATCTCGTACCCTGTTTCTGTAATCAAAACTGTATGCTCAAAATGCGCAGCACATGAGCCATCGGTTGTTTTGAGTGTATATCCATCGCTTGTCTCAGTAACATTTTCAGTGCCAAGTGTAAGCATTGGCTCGATTGCAATCACCATACCAGGAACGAGCTTATCTCCTCTGCCTTGTTTCCCAAAGTTTGGCACATATGGATCCTCGTGAATTGCACGCCCCACTCCGTGTCCTGCAAGCACGCGGATAATCCCATACTTTCCAGAATTTTTTATTGAAGTCTCTATTGCATAACCAACATCTCCCACACGAGCACCCGGCTTTATCGCTTCTATGCCCGCATACATAGCTTCACGTGTATCGTTTATAAGTTTTTGTTTTTCTTTTGACACAACACCGACAGGAACCGTGACTGCATGGTCAGTAAAAAGACCTTCGTGCTTAATACCAAGATCAAGTGATACAACATCGCCTTCTTTTAGAACGGTTGAGGCTTTTGGTACTCCGTGTACAACCTCTGAGTTTACTGATACACAAAGAGCTGCAGGATATGGCTTTCGATGTCCTGCTGGTTTATAACCCAAAAATGCCGGAGTATCACCTAATTCGGCAATTTTTTTCTGAGCAAAGGCATCAAGCTCAAGTGCTGTAATCCCCGGACGGACCTGTTTTGCAGTCTCAGCCAAAACAGTCGCGAGGCGCTT
>CAYLXO010000014.1:5617-10661 GCA_964387965.1 uncultured Candidatus Saccharibacteria bacterium | reverse complement strand
CCATCAAGGTATGCACCGAGATTTTCCAAATTCTTTCCGTTCATGACTGATACTTCAAGTCCAAGTTCTTCTGCCATTTTTGCAGCAACAGGGTCGAATGGAGCATGCATTCCTGGTGTCCAATCTTTTGGAAGCATATCGCGCAATTCCTTCCATGTCATTCGCTTTATTGGAGTTGCATCTGTATATACACGAGGGTCAGCTGTATAGACGTAATCAATGTTTGAAAGATTAATAAGCTTCTTTGCTCCAAGCGTACGAGCAAGTTCAACAGAAGCACCGTCGCTTGAATGACCAGGCTTCCATCCTCCTCCGACAAGCACTGGCTTGCCAGTCAAAACTGGTGTGCGTGGGTCAAGAAAAATATCGTGCTCTGCTACATCTCCGAACATAGATAGAACGAATCGTGCATTTTCTCGTGTTGCATCAATTCCAACTGTATCACTCTCATCACTTGTGAGATCTGCTCCTTTCTTTACACGAAGATCATCTTGATACAGACGCGCAAGTTTACCACCGCCTGTAATGACTGCAATATTACCGTGTGTTACTTTTGTTTTGATAAGTGATGTAAATGCTTGAACATACTCCGTGTCACGGCCATCTGGGTACACCAAAGAACCACCAAGTGAAATGATGGTCCATGGAGAATTTTGTTTTTTAAAACCCAAGAGCTTTTGTAATATCTTCATGTACTTTTTCTACGGCCTGTTCTCCATTAATGGTGTGAAGTGTAAATCCGCGCTTCTTCATTGCTTGCATTGCGGGAATAACATTGTTCTCGTATTCCCAAAATCTGCGGTTGATTCCATCATCAGTATCGTCAGATCTATTGCGGAGCTTCATGCGCTTTATAACTTCGTCTTTTGAAACTTCGATGTATACGATCTCAACGTTTTTGCGTCCGTAAAATTCCATAGCGTGGAAAAATGCTTCTTCTTGTCCAAGTGTACGTGGGTAACCGTCTGCAATAAGATGCGCATCTGATGTAAGGTCATTCACCAAAATCTTTGTAAATACATGAATAGTAAGAAAGTCTGGCTGAAGTTCTCCGCGAGTAAGGCGCCCTTTTACGAGTGAGCCTGTGTAGTTGTCCCCCGCTGTAAGTGCGCGGTATTCATTTCCAGGGTATGCGTATACCACCTTTTTATCGCTCATTTCTCCCAATTTCTTCTTTAGAAGCTCAATCTGGGTGCCTTTTCCAGCCCCGACGATTCCAAAAAATACATATGTTTTAGGTTCGTTCATATCGAGCATCCTAACACAAAAGCGCGGTCGCCGAAAGGCGACCGCGCTTTGTACTTTAACGTAGCTTTACGCTTACGCTTATAAACTAGTTTTAGTACTCATGCATCGAAACCTGAGCATCAATTTTCTTGATGAGATCAAGAATAACTGAAACTACGATCAGCATTGCTGTACCGCCAAGCGCGATAGCAGTAATACCTGTCACTGCCTTTACCACAAGTGGAAGAACAGCGATGATTCCGAGAAAGAGTGCTCCAACGAGCGTAATGCGTGATACAACTTTTGCAATGTACTGCTCAGTTGAAATTCCTGGACGAATTCCTGGAATAAACGCACCACTCTTTTGCAAGTTTTCACTCATAGCATGTGGATCGAATGTAACTGCCGTGTAGAAGTATGTGAATACAAATACAAGTACGAAGTATACGATTCCGTATGCCCATGTTGTTTGAGTAAATGTTGTAAGTGCTTGTCCGATTGTTACAAGAATGCTTTTTGATGAAAGTGCGAGCACATTACCAAGAAGCTGTGGCAACAAAAGGATTGAGAGCGCGAAGATGATCGGGATAACTCCAGCTTGGTTCACGCGAAGTGGTACGTATGTAGATACTGTACCTGTCTGCACGTTTCCATGCGCCTGACGCGCGTACGTGACTGGAATTGGACGTTCAGCTTCTGAGATTATCACCACGCCTGCAATGAGAAGAAGTCCCATAAGTGCAAAAATGATGAAGTATGGAAGCTGTGACACATCGTAGGCAAAGAGTGCCTGACTAATATGTCGTGGCATAGAAGAAACGATACCAGCAAAGATAATGATTGATGTTCCGTTTGAGATGCCGTATTCAGTCATGAGTTCGCCGATCCATGTAAGAAGGAACGAACCTGCAACAACCACTACAAGCGCTGTTCCGAGTGAAAGCGGAGTAAGTGTTCCAAGAATTGCCTGCTTCTTAAGAAGCATGAGGAGACCAAATCCTTGAAGCACTGCAAGCGGGATAGTGATGATGCGTGAGTACTGATTGAACTTTTTGCGTCCTGCCTCTCCTTCTTCTTGATTAAGCGCCTTTAGGCGAGGAACCATGATAGTAAGAAGTTGCATGATGATACTTGCAGTAATGTATGGACCAACTCCAAGCATAATGATCGAAAGATTTGAAAGTCCACCTCCTGAAAAGATATTCAAGATGCCGAAGAACTGGTTGTTACTCAAGAATGACGCAAGACGTACTGTGTCGATTCCTGGAACAGGAATAGCTGAAAGCAAGCGAAAGACTACGAGCAATCCGATGATTACCAAAATTCGCGCACGAAGTCCTCGATCCTTCCAAGCGACACTGAATTTTCTAAAAAATGAGTTCATATGAGTTTGGTTAGAGGTTAACGTTTTTAGATTTTACAATCTAAAAACTCACACTTCATTAAGCTACTTTTCCACCAGCTTTTTCAATTGCTGATTTTGCTGTAGCTGATGTTGTACAACCCTCAACAGTGAGAGACTTTGTGAGGCTTCCGCGTCCCAAAATCTTGATGCGAGGATTCTTGTCACCCTTCAAGCGCACTGCACCAGCCTTTACAAGAGATGTGAGATTTACAACATCACCTGCCTTAAATGTCTTTTCAAGAACATCAAGGTTTACTGGATAAAATGCACTCTGAATTGACTTGAACTTGTATCCACGAAGCTTTGGAATTTTCTTAATTGCTTCACGGAGTGCTGGACGACGCTTGTGACCGGCACGTGCTGTAAGACCCTTACCTCCACGTCCTGATGTCTTTCCGTGACGTCCTCCACGTCCAAGCTGTGTGTGCTTTTTCTGCTTTGTATTTCGTTTGAGTTGATGAATTTGCATAAACTACTCCTTTGATGTTTTTTCGCCTGCAGACTCTACGCGAGAGAGAGCGACCTTCTCATCTACTTTGTGGCGCATAACTTTTGTACCAATCTGCTCGAATGCTTTCATTGTTGCACGAGCGATGTTCAATTTATTCTTTGATCCTGAACGAATCTTTGAAGTTACATCTTTTACTCCTGCGAGCAAAAGAATGTCACGGATTGCTGATCCTGCGATCATTCCCTTTCCGCGGTTAGGCATGAGCATGAGTCGTGCGCTTCCCAACTTTGTTTCGATATCGTATGGAAGAGAATCTGTCTTTGTAAGCTTAAGTTTGAGCATGTTTTTCTTTGCAGACTTAAGTGCCTTACCGATAGCAAGTGATGTATCGATAGCCTTTCCAGTTCCAAGTCCGATCATACCTTTGCGGTCTCCGATCACCATTGCTACTGAGAATGACATACGGCGTCCACCTGAAACCACGCGAGTTACACGGCGGATAGCGATAATCTTCTGGTCAAATTCTGGCTTTGCACGCTCGAAGTTTGGTCGGCGTCCACCTCCACGGTTTCCACCTGCACCGCGAGGGCCACGGCCCATACCACGGCCACGTTGTGCACCAGCTTGTTCTTTGTTTGGTGTGTTGTTTGTTTCCATACTATTAGAATGTTAGTCCTTCTGCGCGAGCTGCGTCAGCAAGAATTTTTACGCGACCAGCGTATTTGAAACCTCCTCGGTCAAATACTACTTTTTTAATTCCTTTATCTGTGAGCATTTTGCCGATTGTTTTTCCGACATATTCTGCTCCAGAAACTTTTGTTCCTTTCTGTGTTGCATCTGAAACAGCAGCAATAGTTACTCCCTTATTGTCGTCAATTGCTTGAGCATAGATGAAACGATTTGAACGGAAGACTGAAAGACGAGGACGTGTTGCGTCTCCCGAAATTCGCATGCGAATCTTCTTCTTAAGACGAAGTCGCTTTTCTGTTTTAATGTTCTTTGTTTTCATAACGTTGTTCTACTACTTAGTGGCTATGCTGCCTTCTTACCCTGCTTGCGACGGATGACTTCATCATCGTAGCGGAAACCTTTACCTTTGTATGGCTCTGGCTTCTTCATCGCGCGGATTTTAGCTGCAAATTGACCGACCAACTCTTTATCGATTCCTGTGAAAGTGATGAGGTTCTTTTCTGCTGTAACAGTAAGCCCTTCTGGGATTGCTACTGTAACACCGTGTGAAAATCCAAGTGCAAGAACGAGGTCCTTGCCCTTTACTTCACTCTTGTATCCAACTCCTTCCAAAATAAGTTTCTTTTGGTATGGAGTGTTTACACCTTTGATCATATTCTTAATGTGTGATGCATACGTTCCCCAAAGTGCACGACTGAAAATCTCTTCGTTCTTTGGAGTAAGCACTATAGTATTGCCATCAATCTGTGCAGATACTTCACCGCGGAGTGCGCGAGAAAGTGTGCCTTTTGCACCCTTTACTGTAATAACACCGTCAGCAAGTGTGACTTGTGTTCCAGCTGGGATTTCAATTGGTTGTTTTGCTATTCGTGACATATATTTTTACCAAATTTGGAAGAGGGCTTCACCGCCGACGTGTTCTTTGCGGGCCTCTTTGTCTGTCAAAATTCCCTTCGGTGTAGAAAATACTGTTGCACCGCGTCCATTTTTTACAGGCTTAATATCCTGCACTCCGTAGTACATACGGCGTGATGGCTTTGAGATACGAACAATTTCGTTCACCTTTGGGGTACGGTTGTTTGAAATAAGTGAAATTTCAAGCACCGGTCGACCGCGTCGAGCTTTCTTCGCGATCTCTCCTACAAAACCTGCTTCCTTAAGCTTTTTTGCAATTGAAAGACAGAGTTTTGATTCAGGAACAATAACTGACTCTTTAAGAGCGCGGTTACCGTTCTTGATTGCTACTAACATGTTTGATACTGGGTCCATAG
>CAYLXO010000014.1:3314-5517 GCA_964387965.1 uncultured Candidatus Saccharibacteria bacterium | reverse complement strand
ATTACCAAGAAGACTTGCGAACTCCTGGGAGCATGCCTTCATTAGCAAGCTCACGGAAGCAGATACGGCATAGGCCGAAATCACGCATAAATCCCTTTCCTCGACCACATTTAAAACAACGATTCTTTGCCCGAGTTGAAAACTTCGGGGTGCGGGTTGCACGATACTTTGTAGATGTTTTTGCCATACTTACTAAGTAAACTAATAAAAGGTAAACCCTTTTATTGCGTCTTCGACTCGGACGTAATGAGCATGGGTACATGTTCATTCGCTCCTCGCTTGCCGCAATAATAAGAAACTAGCTCGTGCTCCTTCGAGGTATCACGCTTTAATTCTTTTATGCCCGTTCACCTTGTAAAACAAGGTTATTTAGGGACTAAAAGGAGAAAAGCGGACCAAGAAAGACTCATAAACGAGTTCGGTAGTCATACTATCAGAATTTTTCAGAGTGTCAACCCGGTAGTAAGCCTTGCCCATGCTCTTTAAGAGCGTGGCGGAGCCACTTGGGCAAGATCTACTACCGGGTCAAATAAAGCCATATTTTGCAAGGGTATATCTTGACTTTATTTCCTAAATGTGCTATACTACTAAAAAACTTATATATGGATGTATATGATTTAAATTTAGACGGTCCGCTTCCTCTTCTTCAGGACGCTTCCAATCAGCTTTTACAATTCAATTACCTTCCGACAATTGAGTTGATAAATGAGTACATAAAAAATGCTGATCTGAAAACACTAGAAGAATATACTGGAAAGGAAAGTGATTTCTTTGATTCAATCTGGCCAGGCACTTGTCAAAAATACAACGCACTTGTTGATGAATTAAAAAAGGGGATTAAATCTGATGAACATCGTAAAGATTTTTTCAGTCGAATATTTCCTATAACTCATCCGACAACTCACTAGCCACAGCCAACACCTTCAAAATAGAAGGCCACGCAGGTTGTGGCTTTTCTATTGCTCAATTTCAGTTCTTACAAGAGAATACAAACACCCTCCTACTCCAATATATGAACCTAAATCTTCTGCAAGTTGTCGTATATAAAAACCGCTAGAAACTTTCAATTCAATTTCAACACTCGGCAAAATTCTAAAATCGGAAATATTTTGCCAAGCATTTTTTATTTGCTCTTGTCTGAAATCTCCATTCACTATTTCTGTTAGTTTTACTGCCCTGTCTACAATCTCTTGTTTTGATCTCTCTCCCATTCTTGTAATTGTGTATTCAAATAGTTCAACTTCGTGCGCAGGTGTCAAAACACCTGTATCCAAATTTTTTGATGAATACGGCGGATACTTTTGCATTTGTTTACCCCTGTGTGATTCCAGATATTCTCTTACTTTGGGATATATTTCACTAAAACTTTTTCCGTGAATACTCGTATAACTTGGCATCCCTAATAAATCATATGTATCTGTATTTATTCCAAATAGAATTTCAGCCTTGTATGTTTTTCCGCGCTTATTGTATTCATCTTTTTTCTTACATTCTTCACCAGTAAGTATAAGCAACATACCCTCTGCTGCAGGATCAAGACGCCCTGCATAGGTCATTGGTACACTTTCAGGAATCTGCTCGTCGTTACGCAAACGGGTAAGCGCCTCGAGCGGAGTCTCGCCGAGTTTCTTTTCAATAAAGTATGAGGATTTTATTTCTCGCTCAGCCACTTTTTGTAACCTTCAAGTATAAGCGCTTCCACTTTTGGAATATCATTGATACTCGTATCAACAACAAGATCAAAATGTTTTAGATCCTGATAGTTTTCAATTCCATAGTACTTATTGTATCGCTCCTTCTCACTCGTCATGCGTTCGATGATTCGTTTTTTCACTTGTTCAAGTGTTTCTGATATTTCTTCTTTACGTTCAGATTTCTTTGCTTCAATATCTGCAAATACACGTTTTGCCGCAGTATCAATATCAAGATTTAAAAATACTTTAAATGAATCAGGGGCAAGAAACCATCCTATTCGTGAATCAATAACGAAATTGTCATGCGTATCCATGAACTCTTTTTGTTTTGCATCAATTTCTTTATCTACAAGCGAATCAGTTTCTGCAAGAATGTTTAATTCAACGATACTAACTCCTCGCTCGCTTGCCATTGCACGCATGAAATCCCCTGCTGAATAGTGAGGGTACCCAAGTGCGCTTGCGACACGTTTTGCAGACGTAGACTTTCCGCTTCCAAGCATTCCGCA
>CAYLXO010000014.1:0-3214 GCA_964387965.1 uncultured Candidatus Saccharibacteria bacterium | reverse complement strand
ATACCGAGATATTCGTAGAATGCGAGTCCTTCTGCTTTTGTTTTTGCAGATGAGACAATCGTAACTGAAAGTCCGAATACGTCTTTGATATCTTCATCAGCAGTCTCAGGGAAAATTGTGTGTTCCTTGATACCGAGTGTAAGGTTACCGATGTTATCAACTGCAGTCTTGTTAAATCCACGGAAGTCCTTTGTACGTGGAACTGAAATATTCAAAAACTTTTCCAAGAATCCGTACATACGTGGTCCGCGCAATGTTACCATCACACCGACTGGATCACCCTGACGAATCTTAAATGTAGCGATTGATTGCTTTGCACCTTTAAGTGAAGGCTTTTGACCAGTAATCTTTGTAAGACGGTCGATAACGAGGTCGTTACGCTTCTGGTCGCGCTTCATTGCGCCTCCTGTTCCTGAAGATACAACAACCTTAAGGAGTCGTGGTGATGCCATTACGTTCTTGTAACCAAACTTTGGCTTCAAGACATCGTATGCTTTCTGTGCTTTTTCTTTTATTGTTATGTTTGCCATATATATTTAGGATTTAGGTCGAGACTAGTCTCACCTAGTACCGTATTATTTTATTAAACTTCTTGACCGCTTTTCTTTGCAATGCGAACCTTCTTTCCGTTTACCATCTTTGAGCCCAAGCGAGTTGGTGTACCTTTCTTTGGATCAAGGAGTGCAACGTTTGCACGTGCGATTGGGTGTGAGAGCTCAAGCATCTGTCCCTTTCCTCCACGTGGAGCGCGCTTGTGTCGCTTTTTTGAGTTCAATCCTTCAAGAAGAACTTTGCCAGTTTTGAGCATAGAAACAACCTTTGCTTTCTTTCCAGCATCCTTTCCTTTCAAAACTATTACTGTGTCTCCTTTCTTGATGTTCATAACAAATATAAATTTAGATTAAATAACTTCTGGTGCAAGTGATACGATTTTCTGATATCCGCGTTCACCGATTTCGCGTGGGATTGGTCCGAAGATACGTCCTGCAACTGGTTCGAATTTCTGCTTTCCTGTTCCAACGAGTACTACTGCGTTGTCGTCAAATGAAATGTAAGAACCGTCCTTTCGGCGCATTGGTTCGCGCTGGCGAACAACAACTGCACGGTGAACTCCCTTTTTCTTAACACCTTTGCGAGGTTCTGCGATCTGAACTGAGATAACCACAAGGTCACCAATTTCAGCGTAACGACGCTTTGAAGAACCGAGAACTTTGAAAACGCGTCCGATTTTTCCTCCGGCGTTATCTGCAATTTTTACGATTGATTGTGGTTGAATCATATAAACTTCTTAATCTTAATTACTTAGTTACAAGTGTGAAATGCTTGTCTTTTGAAATTGGGCGAGTCTCGACAATATCTACCTTATCGCCTACCTTTGCTACACCGTTCTCATCGTGTACTTTGTACTTTTTTGAAACGTGGAGATACTTCTGATACTTTGGGTGCTTCACGTAGCGTGTGACTTTCACCACAACAGTCTTCTGCATAGCTGCCTTTGTGACAACTCCAGCGAGCACTGTCTTCTGTACAGCTTTCTTCTCTGTCTTTTTAATTTTTGTTGCGAGTGATTTCATATATTTTTTATGCACGTGATACGACCTTAGTCTTTATTGGAAGCTTTGTACCTGCCTTGCGTAGCGCTTCTCTTGCTACTGCCTCATCTAGACCATCAAGTTCGAAGATAAGACGTCCTGGGCGGATTTCGAAACAGAATCCTTGTGGATCTCCTTTACCCTTACCCATTCCAACTTCTGGTGGCTTTGCTGTGTATGGTCGATCTGGGAAGATACGAATCCATGCCTTAGCTGTTTTTGTCATCTGGCGAGCCATCGCTTTACGTGCAGACTCGATCTGGTTTGATCGAAGGCGTCCACCACTCATTGCCTTAAGTCCGAATGAACCATAGGAAAGAGTCGTACCACGAGTGTCGGGCGTTGCTACGGACATATCTTTACGTCCTGTGTGCCATTTTCGGTGTTTAACTTTCTTTGGGAAAAGCATAATAGTAAAAAATTAGATTATTATTTCTTCGGCTGTTCAGCTTTCTTTTCATTGAAAACCTCACCGCGGTAAATCCAGACCTTGATTCCGATATCTCCATATGTCATGTGTGCCTTTTCGCGAGCAAAATCCACGTCAGCACGGAATGTCTGAAGTGGGATTGATCCACGCTTCTGTTCTTCCATACGAGCGATTTCTGCTCCGCCAAGACGGCCACCCAAAACGATACGTACTCCTTCTACTCCTCGAGTTGCCATAACACGCTCCACTGCCTGCTTCATAACACGGCGGAATGGGAGACGTTTTTCAAGTGCTTCTGCTACTGAGTATGCAACGATGTGTGCATCAGCATCTGGGTTTGCAACTTCAACAATATCAAGCTTCATGTCTTCTGGAACTGGAATATTCTTTCCCTTCATGAACTTGATGATATCGTTTTTGAGTTTGATTGAACCTTCACCAGAGCGTCCAATAACCATTCCAGGACGTGAAGTGCGGATGATGAAACGTGTAGATTTTGGAGAACGTTCCATCTCGATTGATGAAACATACAAACCACGCATCTTCTTCTGTAGATAGTCGCGAACAAGAACATCACCTTTCAAGTAATCTTTGTATTTCTTTGACGTTGCAAACCAGCGAGATTTCCAATCTCGGAGGATTACAAGTCGGTGTGCGTATGGATGTACAACTTTACTCATAAATTATGCTTTTGCTTTCTTAGTTTTTGCGACTTTCTTAGTAGTTTTTGCTTCCTTCTTTGGAGCCTTTTCTGCCTTCTTTTCTTCTTTCTTCTCTGTCTTTACTGCCTTTTTTGCTCCTTTCTCTTCAAGAGTAATCATAACCTGACTTGTCTTCTTCATGATTGGCGCTCCACGTCCAAAAGCTCGTGGCATCATACGCTTCATAACGATACCCTGATTTACTTCAACATTCTTAACGATGAGGTTTTCTACATCCGCACCAACTACCTTTGCATTCGCAACTGCAGAAGCAAGAAGCTTTTCCATAGGAAGAGCTGCACGCTTTGCGAGGTGTTTGAGTTCGAGAGCTGCTACTTCAACTTTCTTTCCTTTTATGAGGTCTCCTACGAGGCGAACTTTACGAGGAGCCTGTCTGTAATTTTTGAGAAATGCTTTCATAATTACTTCTTATCTGCTGGAGCAGCCTTTGCAGCTTGTGCAGCAGCAATTTCAGCTTCCTTAGCCTTAGC
>CAYLXO010000013.1:19772-22082 GCA_964387965.1 uncultured Candidatus Saccharibacteria bacterium | reverse complement strand
TAACAAGGCACGGGTAGCGGAAGCTGCTCGTGGATTACTTCAAATTGAATTCTGTCCGTCTCTCCTAATTTATTAGGTAGACGTGATTATGGAGTCGGTTTTTTGCGCCTCAATTGAGCGCAAAAGAGTTTTCGAAACACTTACAATTCGATGACAAGCCTGGAAAGACAGGAAGAGTAAACGGAACAAAATATAGCGTACTACATCTCCACAAAACAAAAACCACCTTTCGGTGGTTTTTGTTTTGTGTCATACTCTTTGCATGAAGATACCAAATTGGCTAAAGACAGTTGTTTCTGTTCTCGTATTATTGCTTGTACTCAGCATTCCATTTTTTGTTCGCAAACCTGTTGAGAAAAATGATATAGCATTACCGATATTTTCTCACTCACTTTCTTTAGGCAGTCAGTCATTTGATGTTGCTATTGCTGACACTGAAATCTTACGTGAACAAGGACTTTCATTTACAGAAAGTCTTGGAGAACAGGAGGGTATGCTTTTTGTATTTGAAACTCCGGAGGTCCAATCGTTTTGGATGAAAGATATGAATTATCCACTCGATATTATCTGGATTGATTCTACAAAACATATTGTCGGTTTCAACGAAAATGTCAGTCCCGATTCGTACCCGCAAACATTTTCTTCAGCGATACCAATTCTATATGCACTTGAAGTACATTCTGGGACTGTAAAGAAATTGGGCTTAGAATCCGGAATGTCAGTGTCGTTTTAAAATAGAAAAAATCCCTCATTTGAGGGATTTTTTCGTGCGCACATGTCATTTGGGTTGGCAAATTAATGATGTCCTCCGTGTCCGTGACCTCCGCTACCGCGTGATACTCGGCGAGCTGCAAGAATGATTGCGAAGATGACGATAATTGTGAGTAACCATCCGAATATTGTAGTAGGGAAGAATCCAGAACCGAGAGCAAATCCTCCGAGTGCGCTCATGCCATTTGCATGATTCAAGATGTAGGCAACAGTACTATCGCGAGTTCCATTTGGGAGTGAGTAGTTAAGTGTTGCAGTTGTAAGCAATGTTTGGTTTATAGGTGTTGCTTGTCCGATTCCTGTTTCAACATAGACAGATCCTTTTGCACTAGATGCGAGATTTCCAAGATCTACTTCCATATTGTTTGGAGTAAGAAGGCGTCCCTGACTTGATTGTTTAAGTGTGTATCCTTGAGGGAAGAGGATTGAAAGCGTTACATTGCGGAGTTCTTTTCCAGAATTGTTTTCGTATTTGATTGTGTATTCAACAGTGTCTCCGATTGCAACAGAGTCTGATTTGTTTTCAATCGCAAGGTTGATACCACTTTGCCCACTTCCAGTTCCGCTTGATTGAGTTGCGGTTGCATACGTTACACTTGATGCTGAGTTTACTGATGCTGTGTCGAACGAAACTATGGTTCCTTTCACAATGTTTCCATTAATATTTGCGACTGCACGGAAGTAATATGTCGTAAGAGGATTTACATATACTGTCGAGTAGAAATTCATAGTATTACCTGAGACTGTTTGTGTTTCAGTAATGAAGTTCAAGTTTCCTGGGTTTGTACCATATTCAAAGTATGAGCTTACTGGATACTGGCTTGTGATAAGACCATTCAAGCGTGCTGACTTTGATCCAATGTTTGTTGCTACAGATGTGTATACATTTCCGTTTGTTGATGTTGGCACATAAGTAGTTGTCGGAGTAGGGTTTGAATAGACAGGGTAGTACGGTTGATTGTTTCCAGAGACGTAGATTGTCACTGATGGTCCAACACTGTTTCCATCCTGACCGTATCCATAGATATTGTATGTTGTTGTGTAGTAAATCGGTCCAGTTGTAACTGATCCAGATGTTTTTAGATATGCTCCGTTGAAGATATTTGAAATTGTCACGTAATTACATCCGTATGATGACCATGTAAGTGATGTCGGATCTCCAGGATTTACAGTTGTTGAAGCAGCATTAAACGCTTGGATAACACACGAGTTCGAATATCCACCGCTGTATCCACCGCCACTCGTATTTACATATACAGTTGTATTTAGTGTGCGTGATACTCCTGTTGAAGAGTATGCGTAGAGAGTGTAGGTTGTAGTAGAAGAAGGATAAACGTTCACTGTTCCGTTTGAGATTGGAGAAATAGTTCCAACTCCATTGTCGATGTAACCATGGTCACATCCAGTTGTGCCCCATGAAAGTGTTCCGACTGCGCCAGGGTAACTTGTTGAACCATAATTCGTAAATGAATTTATTACACAATCTGGTGTACTTACATTTACAGTAATAGTAAGAGGTGAGCTTGAGTGTGATACACC
>CAYLXO010000013.1:0-19672 GCA_964387965.1 uncultured Candidatus Saccharibacteria bacterium | reverse complement strand
CCAGTTGCAGTATTTTTTGCAACAGCTTGTACATAATATTGAGTGTTCGGTGAAAGACCAGATACACTTTCTACGAAATTTCCGAAGGTTGAGTTTTGAGTCTTAAAGCCAGTTTGATGTTGAGTTTGAAGATTGTACTGACTTGTACCCCAGAAAAATTCTGTGTCAGTACTCGAGCTACCATTACCGTTAAAATATCCTGTAAATGTAGCAGTAGTCGAAGTTTGTGTGACATTCATTGTCATCACTATAGGCGCACTAGCAAGCACACTTGTTGCGCCAAGAGAAAGAGAGAGGGCAAAAGAGAAGAGCCCACTCAAAACTACCTTTGTTATATTCTTATTCATAACTCAATTTTACCATTAATAAATAATAATGTCAAGTACTTTAAAACCATTATAAAATAACAGTATTATTGTACTTGATATACCCAGTATTTACCTAGGAAATTCTGTGTATATTTTGCACATTTTGCATTTTCATTGTATAGTACTCACGCTCTGGTTGGATAGTCGCGCCCTATGGGTGAGGAAAGTCCGAACATTCATCCACTTATTTAGGTGGAGAGCGTAGCGGGTAACGCCCGTCTGGAGTAATCCAAGAGGTGCGAGCAGTGACGCCGGCGTCGAAAGACAATGGATTCCTTTGGGAATAATCTTATGGAAACATAAGGGTGAAACGGCCAAATCCTTACGTGAATGCAAGATCGTACTCCAAAGCTTGCTTTGGTTTGAATCGCTAGAGGTAGCTGGTAACAGCTATCCCAGATAAATGACTGTCGCCCGAAAGGGTACAGAATTCGGCTTATAGGCCAGAGCATACGACTATGAGAAAAACGCCCTAAACGGGCGTTTTTCTATTGGGAAATAAGCTTGTAACCGTACATTGACTTTTTGTCAAATCTGTGATATTATACTAGCAAATTCTGAAAATAATCTGGGTATAACAACCTGCATATATACATGTATACATCTGTTACTTTTGTGGGCTACAGCTCATATAGAACAGGTTCGTACGAAGAAGTGCCTTCACGCAATCGTGGCCGAATGGCTGGTTTGTGAGAAGTAAAATTTTTCAAAAAAACACGTTAACAAAAAAAAGAGAGAAAGATGAAAAAGATCATCGTACTTACAGCAATTATTGTCGCAATGGCGACTATTGGAGCGTTTGCTCAAATCGACAGCCTAGTAAAAGGCGTAAAGACATCTGGCTATGGTGCCACTATGACAGTATATTCTACTGATACAGTGCCACATCATTACAGGTATTTATTAAGCAACAGCCCCAGCTTCACATCGGTATTTCCGACAGGCTGGTACAGTGGATCTGTTGGTACACATACCAACAGCATTACAGTTCTGGACTCTGCCCATACTTGGGTAAAGATACAGAGCTATCATGACAGCGTGCCTGGCATGTACGACACATCGAATGCAGTTGTTGTCCGTCGCGCACCACATCTATCAGTGGCTACTGTCGCTGACACGAACACTTTCTATTTTGTTTTGACGCTTGATCCCGGTAACGGCCAAGTATCAACTCACGGAACTGTGTACACTTCAGCAGCACTTTGGAGCTGTACAGGTTGTGGAACATTGCCATGGCTTTCCAGAAGCGATTCGGGTTACGCTAATACAATTATTCACGACACTATTCCTGGTGGACCACTTACTTCTAACACAGAGTACTGGCCAGTATTCATTGCCCACAATTCTGTGGGGGACGATACAGTTTTCCTGGATGAATGGACGGCGCATGTGCCAACTATTGCTTCGATTTCCGGAGTGACAGAAACACACACCAGTAGTACTGCTAGTATTACTGTCGGCACCAATTTCTACGGGTACCCGTTACCCAAAGGAACACTGTACTGGAAAATATCTGGTACGCCTTGGTGGACTGATAGTTTGGTGTATACCGGTTATGCAGTATCTACTGGAGTTCAGAATCATACGTTTAATCTCACTTCGCTGTATGGTGGAGTGCATTATACGTATGGTTACAAAGCGAACGGGTATTTCATACCCGTATCTATTACTGATAGTTTTACAACAAGTGCACCGCCTCCAGTTTATAATCTGGAGACTATCGGAGCGTTCTATGATTCAACTATCAATATGGTCGTGGCGCATGAGTTGTATGCGAACATGAGTTCGTTTCACTACAGTGACTTCACTGTGGATTTCTGTAAGCATGTTACGTCAAATGTTATCGACTTCCATTCATATAGTCACATATACGGATTGGGGACACTGGATGATTATTTTACACCAACATCAACAGATGATTATTTCATCCATATCTTCGGACATGACACAGTTGGCAATTTCCACGACGGGGGATACTACATGATTCATGTAGTCGTTCCAACATATGTGGCGCCATTGCCAACAACAAGTGTGACCGGCCCGACAAATATATTGTATGGCGACATGCCATCCTATGTTTGTAGTTCCACCAATGGAACAAGTTGGTATGTAAATGGAATTGCGCAAAGCAGTGGAAGTTTTACTTTTACTTTTGCGACCCCCATTATTCATGACACTACACTGCAATTCGTTGCATGTAATATGTCTGGTTGTGACACTACTACGGTAGCAATTCACATCACCAACAATCCAAGCGGTATCAAGAACACCGCGGAGCAAGTTTCTTTCAACATATATCCCAATCCAACAACTGATCAGATTACAATATCTTGCACAGAATGGAACGGCGAACATATCGACCTGCTCGATATGTTTGGAAAAAATATTATGCAGGTTTCACTAAGTGGGGAAGCAACTACAATTTCACTCGGGCACTTACCCAGTGGGATGTATATTGTTTCCACGAAAAGTGGAATACAAAAAATCACAAAGCAGTAACACAACAAAGTGTTCTGTAGAAAGAAGCCTCAGTTATACTGAGGCTTCTTTTATTTTTATATACGCGTGCTATACTTTTTGTGTGAGTAGTAATCTCCAATAAATTATTACAAACAAATGACTACACAAGAAGGCCCGCATCGGAGGGCCTTTTGTGTTCTTCAATAGAAGTAATGGCTCTCCGTGCTTTATAAATAAAAAATAACTAAACAAATATTTAGAAATAATTGTGCATGTTTATTTTTCATACTAGATACCAAATACTGAATACTGTATACTTAATTATGCGTCTCCCGCCTTGTGCGGTGGACGGCTCCGCTCACATAGTCATTTGTGTTGGAGTTCTGGACCCGCTCACCGCAAAATGCGGGAGCACGTAAAAAACATTTACACGTCGTGTAAATGTTTTTTTCTTTTTTAAGAAAAACAAATTTTTATTTTCAATGAAATAAAATATTTTGATTTTATTTCAAGAAAACAAAAAATGTTTTTTTGAAAATAATTTTTTCAAATTTTTTTATTTCAAAGTTATCCACAGTTTTGTGAAAAAAGTATTGCGAGTACGTTTTGCATGTAGGATAATTATTGTAGTCGTAATTAATTTAGTAACAAGAATAATTTTTCGAAAATATTTTTGTGTGGTCGGAATTAATTACCTCTTAAAAATAATTTCTAAAAAAATTTATGGCAGCAAAAAAGAAAGTAGCAAAGAAAAAGGCTACAAAGAAAAAGGGAACAAAGAAGAAGGCTGGTGCTAAGAAAAAGAAGAAGTAGTTTTCTTTTCCCACTTACGAAGAATCGCTCGGTCGCAAGACCGGGCGTTTTTCGTTTCAAATAAAACTAAATCAGCGCACTTCTGCGTTGCTTCACGAAACTCATTCCCGCAACGTACCTCAAGTACGTTTTAGTCGCGAGTCCCGCTTGCGCCTTGAATTGCATCTGATTTAGTTTTATTTGGATGAATAGTATAGGTTTGCATTTTTATGTTACACGCTTCATGTTCCGTGCTCTCTGTGCTATATTGAGGCTCCAATAGATATATATGTTTAAAGCAATTTTCGGAGATGCAACTAGTAAGTTTTTGAAGCCAGCACAGGATATTGTGGCAAAAGTGGCCTCATATGAAGCAAGCATAAAAAGCCTTGCTGATTCAGACTTTCCAGTCAAAACCGCCTCATTTAAAGAACGCCTCACAAAAGGGGAAACACTCGATGATATTCTTCCTGAGGCTTTTGCTCTTGTTCGGGAAGCTTCGTTTCGTACTCTTGGCCAGCGCCACTATGATGTTCAGATTATTGGAGGACTTGCTCTTCATAAAGGCTCAATTGCTGAAATGCGTACTGGAGAAGGTAAGACACTCGTCGCGACACTTCCGGCATACTTAAATGCGCTTACTGGTAATGGAGTGCATGTTGTTACAGTAAACGATTATCTTGCACGACGTGACGCTGTATGGATGGCGCAGGTGTACCACTTTTTGGGGCTTTCTGTTGGTGTTATCAATTCCCAGAATGTTTCATATGTATATGACCCAAAGCATACCGAAAAAGAAATGGCGCAAAGTGGTGCTGAAATGTACAAGGTTGTATATGAATTTCTAAAACCATCAACGCGAAAAGAAGCATACCAAGCTGATATCACATATGGAACAAACAATGAGTACGGTTTTGATTATTTGCGTGACAATCTTGTCGTACGTGCACAAGACCTTACACAGCGAGAACACAACTTTGCGATTGTTGATGAAATAGATTCGATTTTGATTGATGAAGCGCGTACACCGCTTATTATTTCTTCTGAAGCGCAAGAGTCAGAAGGCTTTTACAAAACATTTGCTGAGATTTCAGCAAAGCTTGTTGCTGGTGACGATTATACGGTTGATGAAAAACAACGCGCTATTTCGCTTACTGATTCAGGAATTGGAAAGGCAGAAGCAGAGCTTGGTCTTGAGAATATTTATACCGAAAAAGGAATTAAATATGTTCATCATCTAGAAACTGCAGTTCGCGCACGAGCGCTATATATACGTGATCGTGACTATGTTGTACGCGACGGTGAAGTTGTTATCGTCGATCAATTTACTGGACGTATGCAACCAGGGCGACGCTGGAATGAAGGGCTACACCAAGCAATCGAGGCAAAAGAAAGTGTAAAGATTCAGAAAGAGACTCGTACGGCAGCGTCAATTACATTCCAAAACTATTTCCGTTTCTACAAAAAATTGGCGGGAATGACTGGAACAGGCAAGACGAGCGAGGAGGAATTTCGAAAAGTATACAATCTTGATGTTATAACGATTCCTACTCATCGTACGATTAAGCGTGTTGATCATGATGATCTTATTTTTCAAACAGAAAAGGGTAAGTGGCAGGCAATCGCGCGTGAAGTAAAGAAGCGCAATGAAAAAGGCCAACCAGTACTTATTGGTACTATTTCTATTGAACGCAATGAACTTCTTTCTGCATATTTGCGTGAGGCAGGTGTGCCACATGTTGTTCTAAATGCAAAAAATCACGAGAAGGAAGGTGAGCTTATTGCAAGTGCTGGTAAGCGCGGGTCAGTTACTGTTGCTACAAACATGGCCGGAAGAGGAATCGATATCATTTTAGGAGGAGTAGGTGGCACAGAGGAAGACAAAAAATCTGTACAGGAACTTGGTGGTTTGTGTGTCGTAGGTACAGAGCGTCACGAAGCTCGTCGTATAGACAACCAGTTGCGCGGACGTGCCGGCCGTCAGGGAGATCCGGGAGAGACACAATTCTTTGTATCACTCGAAGATGATCTTATGCGTGTGTTCGGTTCGGATCGAATCAAAAACATGATGGGTCGCTTTGGAATTCCAGAAGATGAACCAATCAAGAACAGTTTGATCACTCGCTCACTCGAAAATGCTCAAAAGAAAATCGAAGGTTTTCACTTTGATGCTCGTAAGTACACTCTTGAATATGATGATGTGTTGTCTCGTCAACGAAATACGGTATATGGTCGCAGACGTACAATGCTTCTTTCAAACAAAGGAGATATCGAGCAGTATCTCGGGGAATTTATCGCAACCGATGAACACGCAGCACGTCTTGTGGATGAAAAACGAAGCGCAATCGGTAACGAAGCATTTATCGAAACTTTTCGTCGTATAGTACTTCATGTCACTGATTTGTTGTGGACTGAACACCTTGAGACAATGGAATATCTTCGTTCATCAGTAAATCTTCGCGCATATGGAGGTCGTGAACCACTTGTTGAATACCAGAAAGAAGGACTCCGTCTTTTTAAAGACATGGAATATGCGTTTCGCAATCAAGTAATCGAACTCATTGGGACAATTTCAAAAGGTGCAACAAAGAATGTAGAAACAGAAGAAGTAAAAAGTGAGAAAGTATTTGTCGCATCTCATGATGAGCCTGAAGAACTAACGGGAAAAAAGGAACCGAATTCTCCACTTGCGCCTACAGTAAAGACAGAGAAGGTAGGACGTAACGATCCATGTCCATGTGGTTCAGGAAAGAAATATAAGAAGTGTCACGGCACTCAAGCCTAATTCCTATGCCTGCTGTCATTGTCATATTATTTATATTGGGCTTTTTGATTGGACTCTATGCCATCTTTGTTCACTACAAGACGAAGATACTGAAGGTTGTTTCACATGTTGATATTTTTGCACATTTAGACAAGATTGCTCCAGTAAAGAGGCGAGAGCAAATAATGCACCAGACACCAGCTCCTTCGAGTTCGGTGCCTAGTACATACGTAAAAGTTGTTGTTTTTGTACCAGATGCTCATGCAAATCAGGTTAGAGAAGCAATCGGGGAAGCGGGAGGTGGAGCAATCGGAAACTATAGTTTTACGAGTTTTTCAACCGCAGGTATCGGAAGATTCCGTCCAGAGCCCGGTTCTCACCCACGAATGGGTACAATTGGGACAATTCATGCGGTAGAAGAGGAGCGAATTGAGTTCACTACTAGTAGAAGTTTGCTCCCAAAGGTAGTTAAGGCAATAAAAGCGGTCCACCCGTACGAAGAATTGGTCATCGATGTCTATTCTTTGGAAAATATATAGAAGAAGGCTTCCCAAATAGGCCATAAACCTTGCCAAATCGTCAAAGAATGTGCCCGAAAAAACCCTTATTTTACAAGGGTTTTTTCGTTTTGACACCCTAAAAAATCATGGTATAACTATTGACTTTTTTATTCGGGTGTGATACAATATGAGCAACCTGATATGGTAAGAAGCGAAAGCTTAATACTATACGGGTTTTTTCTTTACTAGCCTATTCTAGTGAAGATTTCCGTAGAAGACCCGATGGTCATCTGAAGTTCAGACGGAGCTAAACCGTCAAACTATGCATAAAAAATTCAACAAATTCCTACAGGCCGGTGTTGTCATTCCTATTTTAACAACCCACCTTGCAGTTTCTTCCGTAGCAGGAGGAATCACAGGGATCCCATCTGTAGCAGACATACTTTCAGGACAAAATAGGCAGCCTAGTGCCGAAGAGATTGCTAACAAACAATTGATCGACACTGGAGCACAGAAGATCGAAAAATACTTTTCTAAGTATGATCTTCCAATGAAGGATTACAGTTACGAACTCGCTGAAACAGCTTTTCGAAAAAAACTCCCAATTTCAACTCTTGCCGCAATGGCGATGATTGAAACTACTGGAGGAAAGGGTGGATGTGCTAAACGATTTAACAATCCATTTGGATACGGGTCATGTGAGATTAAGTTTGATTCCGTTAAAGAAGCGATTGAAGAGGTTGGCTCAACACTTAATGCTGAAAATCCTGGGACAGCTAGTTTTTACGAAGGTAAAACACTTGAACAGAAGCTTCGTACATATAACGGTCCAGCACATGCTGCTGATGCCCGATATGTTACAAAGGTTAAGTGGGTGATGGATCAGATAGATAATATCGATATCAATCAAACACTTGCTCAAGCTGACGCAAAAGATAACTCATAACAAAACACCCCCGCATGCGGGGGTGTTTTGTTATGAGTGAATGATTGTATATGTTGCGACAATAGCGGCAGTCTCTCCTCGAAGGGTGAGTTCACCGAGCGATGCAATTGGTACTCCACTTTTCTTCGCAAGAGCTACTTCTTCATCAGTAAAACCTCCTTCAGGACCAATGAACAAGCTTCTAAGCTTTTTTGCTTCCATGCTTTCAAGTTTGTTGCCCGACAGGTCAAACAAAACTGATTCTTTTGGATTTATTTCCTTCATTACATCAAGGAATTGTATTGGTTCTCCTAGTTCAGGTACAGTTGTGCGACCAGATTGTTCACTCGCTTCTTTGATTATTTTTTCAACACGCTCATGATTGAAACCTGTTTTAACAGTGCGGGTCGTTATGATTGGTACTATTTTTGCAATACCGAGTTCTGTAGCTTTTTGAGCAATAAGTTCGAAATTTTCACGCTTTAATAGGGCAGTGTATAGAGTTACAGATTTGTTAGGCTCCCGAGCAGGATTGGACACCTCATCGATAGAAAGTTCAATAAATTTTTTATTACATTCAAGAATAGTAGCGCGAGCCTCTGTACCGTTGCCATCAGAAAGGATAACTACATCAAGTGGTTTTAAACGAAGAACATTACGAATTTGATTTGCAAGCTCTGAATCTGAGACATCAACAATGTCTCTAGATAAATCAAAATCTCCGATAAAGCGGTGTAGGCGCATGACTTTACTGGCCGATAATTAAGCGATATATAAATGAAACAATAGGGTCAACATCCTTTCCGTAGACAATCGAACCACCCAGTCCTCCGGTGATTGTGATTGAAACAAGTCCAATAACTGCAAGGATTTTTACAAGATATTTTTGAAGCCATGTAGCAATAGCAAGGAGTTTTTTGTAGATGTTTTCATACTTTATAACAATAGTATGGTTACGAAGGGTTGATCGTTCAATAACAAGAATAAGGTATGAAAATCCGATTATCACAAATACCCACGTTGTAAGTGTGGCAAAGAAAGCATGTGTTTCTATAACGTTTCGTGTAGTGGCATCCCACGGAATACGGTGCTCAGCTCCTTCACCAGTTGAAAGCGCCATAAATGCTCCCAAAATACCTGCAAGGAGGATGAGCGCCTTTGCGTAGAAAAAACTAACTGACTCTTTAAGTTTTTTTATGGTAATGATTTCCAATATCGCAAAGAAAGTAAAAAGGGCGACAGGGAAATGAACAAGAATTGGGTGTATATCCATGGCAGTAGAATACACCAAAACGTAAAAAACAGCCATTTTGATTCCCTCTGTTTTTGTGCTATAGTGCCTAAATGAAAAAAGGTACACCGCTTGCTTATGCTTTAACGTTTGACGATGTTCTAGCCAAGCCGCGCGCGAGTGCCGTACTCCCACGAGATGCAAATACCGGGACAAAATTGTCTCGGAATATTACGCTCTCTATTCCATTTATAACGGCAGCTATGGACACTGTTACAGAGAGTGCCATGGCAATTTCAATTGCTCGCTTGGGCGGAATTGGATTTATTCATAAAAACCTCACTGTTGAGGAACAGGCTCGACAAGTACATCTTGTAAAGCGTGCTGAAAATACATTGATCGCAAATCCAGTAACACTTCCAGATACAGGAACTGTGGGCGAGGCAATGAAGGTAATGCGTGATAATGGAATCAAAGGTATTCCTATCGTGAGCGCTGGAAAACTCGTTGGAATTTTGACACACCGTGATGTGCGTTCAGTTCACGACAAAACTACAAGCGTTCGAGATGTTATGACTCGTGATGTTATCACGGCTAAAGCGGGGATTACGATCGAAAAAGCAGAAGAACTTCTCCTAGCACACAAAATTGAAAAACTTCCTGTTGTTGATAGTAAAGGTGCACTTGCTGGACTTATTACATATAAAGATATTGTGCGAAGCCGTTTTCATCCAAACGCATCAAAAGACAAATATGGACGCCTTCTCGTTGGAGCTGCTGTCGGAGTAGGTGAGCATATGATGGTACGTATCGAAGCACTTGTAAAAGCCGGAGTAGATATTGTGTGTGTTGATACTGCGCACGGACACTCAAAAGGAGTGATTGACATGGTTAAAGCTGTTAAGAAAAAGTGGCCGAAACTTGAAGTTGCTGCGGGAAATGTTGCCACACGAGAAGGCGCACAGGCGCTTATTGATGCAGGAGCAGATGCAGTAAAGGTTGGAGTAGGACCAGGATCAATTTGTACAACACGTATTATTGCAGGTATTGGTGTTCCACAGCTCTCAGCAATTATTGATGCTGCAGAAGCTTGCAACAAAGCGAAAGTTCCGCTCATTGCAGACGGAGGGATTCGTTATTCTGGAGACGTCGTAAAAGCACTCGTTGCTGGAGCAGATACATGTATGATCGGATCACTTTTTGCTGGTACGGAAGAAGCCCCTGGAGAAACCATTCTTCTTGATGGAAGACGCTTTAAGTCATATCGCGGAATGGGTTCTCTTGAGGCAATGCAGGCAGGTTCAAAAGATAGATATTTCCAAGATGCTGAAGATGATGTAAAAAAACTTGTTCCAGAAGGAATTGTTGGTCGTGTTGCATACAAAGGACCACTTTCTGATGTTGTCACACAGTTTGTCGGAGGACTTCGTGCTGGTATGGGATACCTTGGTTCAAAGACAATTGTTGAAATGCGTAAGGCAGAGTTTGTACAGATTACAAACGCCGGACAAAAAGAAAGTCATCCACACGACATCACTATTACTAAAGAAGCGCCAAATTATAGTCAAAAGTAATTCTCACAATGTCTAGCAATCAAAACGAAGGAAAGATTGATGTTGTACTTGGTCTCCAGTGGGGTGACGAAGGTAAGGGTAAGATAGTAGATGCGATTGCGAGCACGTACGACCTTGTCGCACGTTTTCAAGGAGGTGCTAATGCAGGTCATACAGTAAAAGCTGGAAACGAGACAATTATTTTACACACAGTACCATCTGGTATTTTGTGTGCACCGATGAATCTTATTGGAGCAAATGTAGTGCTCGATCCTGTTTCATTCCGCGCGGAAATGGAAACAGTTATTAAATTTTCTGCAGGAGCAAAAAAGCGACTTGTCATTGCAAAAGAGGCGAGTCTTGTTCTTCCAACACACAAATTACTTGATAAGGCAGCTGAAGAAAGCAAAGGGCTTGGAAAAATTGGCACGACACTTCGCGGAATCGGTCCGACATATATGGATAAGATTGGTCGCATGGGAATTCGCGCAGGCTATATTTTTGATGCGACATTCAAAGAGAAATACACGGCGCTTACTCTGCATCACCGAAAGTTACTTACCGCGTACGACTTTGTTGTAGACGAAGAATTGTTTGCACAGAACGAGCGCGATTTTTTTGATGCAATTGAATACCTAAAAACATTTGGTTTTGTTGAATGTTCAAATTTTATACATGAGCAACTTGGGTTGGGTAAAAAAATACTTGGAGAGGGAGCGCAAGGTTCAATGCTTGATATCGATCATGGATTTGCATATCCATTTGTAACATCAAGTACAACGCTCGCAGCCGGTGTTTGTACTGGTCTTGGCGTTGCACCACAAAAAATTGGAAGAGTTATCGGAATTACAAAAGCATATGCAACGCGCGTTGGTGGCGGGCCATTTCCAACACGATGTGAACCTGAAATGGAAGGGAAACTTCGTGACTGGGGAGGAGAGTACGGAGCTACAACAGGACGTCCACGCGGGTGTGGATGGCTTGATCTTGTTGCGCTTAAGCACGCCGTTCTTCTTTCTGGGGTGACAGAAATTGCAATAACAAAGCTCGATATTTTGTCTCATTGTGAGTCTATTAAAGTGGCTACTCACTATGAGCTAGACGGAGTATCAAAAAACACAATGCCTTTTGAGACTGAAGGAGACAAAATCGTACCTATATATACAGAATTTACTGGATGGAAGGCATCACTACGCGGCGCACAGAACGAAAAAGAATTACCACAAGGGGTACTCGATTACCTATCATTCATAGAAAAGGCGGTTGGGGTTCCAATTTCAATAATTTCTACTGGTCCAGATCGTAACGAAGCAATCAATCGCAATGTCTAATACACGTATTGATGTTATTTTAAAAGTGCCTGATACTCGCGCACTTAGTAAGGCGCGAGAGTTTAATTCACTGCTCGACAGTGAAGTTGTAACACATGTTTGTATTTCAGATGCATATACAACCGATGCAAAGCTTAATCAAAAGCAAGCACAGGTTTCAAAAGGGGTACTTACAAATACAACGCTTGAAACTTCTTATGTAAATGGAATGCCGTTCGAAAAAAAATTTGCATACGCAATAGAAATTGGTTATCTCCCTGGTGTAACAGATAATGTTGGAGCGACAGCAAAGGAAAGTATCGAAGACGCACTTGGTGCTACTCTCGGGAATGCTCATGTTGCTTCTTCGCGTGTGTACGCACTGTACGGGTCACTCAATGAACAGCACATAAAACATATTTCAAAATCTTTGTTCAACCCACTCATTGAGCGATGTGTTGTGTATACATGGAATGACTACCAAAAAAATGCTGGATTTTCACGCGTTGTACCGACAGTTGTCCTTCACGGGAAAAAAGTTGCAGATACAATTTCGCTTGCTGTAAGTGATGAGGAGCTTACATCTATCGGAACACTTGGCATAAAAAATAAAGATGCCACACGACGAGGACCGCTCGCGCTTACGCTTACGGACATGCAAACGATCCGTGATTATTTTCAAAATGTTGAACAGCGATTGCCAACAGATATTGAGCTTGAATCACTTGCTCAAACATGGAGCGAACACTGTAAGCATCGCATTTTTGCCTCACGAATGGATGGTGTAGAAAATGGATTGTACAAGGATTACATCAAGCGTGCTACAAACGAAATCCGAAAGAAAAAGGGAAAGAAAGATTTTTGCGTGTCAGTATTTTCTGACAATTCTGGAATTATCGAATTTGATGAGAATTGGCTTGTATCACATAAGGTAGAAACACATAATAGTCCGTCAGCACTTGATCCATTCGGAGGTGCGATTACTGGAATAGTAGGTGTAAATCGTGATGCCATTGGTACAGGGATTGGTGCAAAACCAGTTGCAAATATATACGGTTTTTGTGTTGGAAACCCTGATGACACACGAACACTTTTTCGAGATAAGAATATGAAAGAGGAAATGCTTTCTCCTCGAAGAATTTTGGACGGAGTGGTAAAAGGAGTTAACGCAGGAGGAAATTGCTCCGGTATTCCAACAATGCACGGTTTTCTGCTCGCTGAAGATAGATTTCGCGGTAAGCCACTAGTCTTTGCAGGTACAGTAGGGCTTTTGCCAAAAAAATCAGCAGGACGAAAATCATGGGAAAAGTCTGCACGTCCGGGAGATTATATTGTTATGGTTGGCAACAAGGTAGGGCTTGATGGAATTCATGGAGCAACATTTTCAAGTGTGGCGCTCGATGAAGGGAGCCCTGCTACAGCTGTTCAGATTGGAGACCCAATTACACAAAAAAAGTTTTCTGATGCAATCATAAAAGAAGCACGGGATAAAGGACTGTATAACAGTATTACAGATAATGGTGCAGGGGGTCTTTCGTCTGCTGTTTTTGAGATGGCGCGCGAGGCTGGTGGTTGTCATGTTACGCTCGAAAAAGTTCCAACAAAATATCCAGGACTTGCTCCATGGCAAATTTGGATCTCAGAATCTCAAGAGCGTATGACACTTGCAGTTCCAAAAAACAAATGGAAGGAGCTTTCACAATTATTTAGTCGTCGGGGAGTTGAAGCTACTGTTATTGGCGAATTTACAAAAAGCAATCGCGCGGTTGTTTCTTGGGATGGCACAAAAATTTTGGATATGTCACTTCAATTTTTGCACGACGGTTGGCCACGTGAAGAAATAAAAATAAAAAAACCAGAACGAACTCTAAAAGATTTCAAGCAATCTGCGAAGGCAGATATGAAAAAAGATTTGATGTCTATGATCGCTCATCCCGAAATCGCATCGAGTGTATTTATTGGTGAACAGTATGATCACGAAGTGCAAGGTGGGTCAGTGCTTAAGCCAATCGTTGGTCGGGGGAGAGTACCATCACCAAGTGCAGTATTTATGCCAGTACTTGGTAATGAGAGAGGTGTGCTTCTTACATCAGCGCTCTATCCTACATACTCAGATGCTGATACATATAAAATGGCAAGTGCATCGATTGATACAGCAGTGCGTCAGGCGGTTGTTGCTGGTGCGCCGCTTGATACGATTGCAATTCTAGATAATTTCTGTTGGTCACGCTCACACACTCCAGAGTCAATGTATGATCTTCGCGAGTCAGCTCGGGCATGTTACGAAACCGCAATTATCTACGGTACACCGTTTATATCGGGGAAGGATAGCATGCATAACGACTTCCGTGGTTTTGATGAAAAAGGAAATCCAACTTCAATTTCAATTCCTCCTACATTACTTGTTTCTGCATTGTCTGTAATGAAGAATGCTCTCTCTGCAGTTTCACTTGATTTTAAAAATCCGGGAGATTCTATCTACCTTGTAGGTGCTACGAATAATGAACTCGGATGTGCGTTGTACGGAACATTAAAAGGAAGTGCAACAAGCGGAGTGCCAACCACAAACGCAAAAGAATTTTTGAAAATATATAAGAAGTATGAGAAAGCCAGAAAATATACAACATCGGCGATGGCGATTGCTCGTGGGGGGCTTGCTGTGACACTATCAAAAATGGCGATAGGAGGAATGCTTGGCTTTGATATAAATCTAAAGAAAGTAAAAGGTAATTGGAACAAAGATTATGAAGCGCTCTTTTCAGAGAGTCAGGGAAGAATTCTTTGCACTGTTTCAAAAAAAGATAAAAAAGCATTCGAAAAAATACTTGGCACAGATGCAACGTGTATTGGTACTGTTACAGATGGTGATGTCACTATAAAAAATGGTACAGCAAGTAGTGTAGAAACCACAATTTCAGATTTGAAAAAAGCATTTACTAAGACTTACAAAGGATACTAAGTATGGCAAAAGCGAAACCAAAAGTAATAGTATTTTCTGGATACGGTCTCAATTGTGAGACTGAGACAAAATTTGCATTTGAATCAGCAGGTGCGACAGCTGATATCGTTCATATCAATGATGTCATCGAAAATCCTAAAATGCTCGATACATATCAGATACTTGCAATGCCAGGAGGGTTTTCATACGGGGATGATACCGGTTCTGGAAAGGCATACGGAAACAAATTGAAATCGCACTTGGGTGACGCGCTTCGAAAATTCTTGGAGCGTGACACACTCATGATTGGTATTTGTAATGGATTTCAAATTCTAACGAGTGCAGGAATTTTACCAGGAGCACTTACGTACAACGAAGGTGCGCGATATATCGATAGATGGGTAGACCTTGAACCTGTAGGCAAAAGCCCATGGACTAAAGGCATCGGTATCATTTCTGTACCAATTGCACATGGAGAAGGAAAATATATACCAAGCGAAGATGGAGGACTTGATGCATTAGATAACGAAGGCGCAATTGCTTTTAAATATACTGATGGAGCGATGTGCGAATATCAGAATTTAGTGGCAAATCCAAATGGCTCAACAGCAGACATTGCAGGTGTGTTTGCATATGATGGAAGAGTGTTGGGTATGATGCCACATCCTGAACGAGGGATGTTTTTCCACCAACGTCCTGATTGGATGGTGCTACGGGAAGATTTGAAGAAGCAAGGTAAAAAATTGCCAACATACGGAGATAGTTTTCAACTTTTTAAAAATGCAGTTTCGTATTATAAATAGACTCTAACAATATGGAACAATCCGGTGAAAAATGTGCAGTATTTGGAATATATGGAAAAGGACTAGATGTTTCGCGCCTAGCGTTTTTTGGCCTGTTTTCGCTACAGCATCGTGGACAAGAAAGTTCAGGTATCACTGTAGGGGATGGAGAGACACTCACGACACATCGTGGTATGGGGCTCGTTTCTGCTGCGTATACTGAGGCACATCTTTTGAAGCTTAAAGGCCATGTTGCAATTGGGCACAACCGTTATTCAACAAGTGGAGACTCAATGCTTTCGCATGCGCAACCAATCGTTATTGACGAAGTCGTTGATGTACAACTTGATCCACACAATGAAGAGTCAACTGGAGGAATAGTTGCACTTGCACATAACGGCAATCTTCCAAGCGTAGAAGCGCTTAACAACTTTTTGAAAGACAAAGGCGTTGAGCTTGATCATCGTTCTGATTCAGAACTCATGACTGAAGCTATTGGCGTGGAAATGAAAGCAGGGAAAAGTCTCGTTGAATCTGTCAAAGCGGTATTACCACTTTTTACTGGTGCATACGCACTTACTATAGCAACTCCTACCGAACTTATTGCAGTACGTGATGGATGCGGAATAAGACCACTTTGTATTGGAAAAATAAATGGCGGGCCTGTCTCGACTGGTGTAAGCCAAGGCGGGTACGCTATCGCATCTGAGTCATGTGCTTTTAAGACGATTGGTGCAGAATATATGCGCGAAGTTGGTCCAGGAGAAATGATCATCATTAATGATTCAGGTCTTACAAGCGAACAGGTATTACCTGCAAACCCAAAACTCGACTTGTTTGAATTCGTTTATTTTGCACGTCCAGATTCAATGATTGCAGGAAAACTTGTGTACGATGTTCGTAGAAATTCTGGAGTTGAACTTGCCAAAGAATACACAGTAGATGCAGATATTGTTGTACCTGTTCCTGAGACTGCAATTCCAGTTGCTATTGGATATTCACGAGAGTCAGGAATTCCGCTTGAGATGGCCCTTGTAAAAAACCGCTACATTCACCGCACATTTATTCAGCCAGAACAGCATTCTCGTGATTTGGGTGTAAAGCTAAAACTTGCGCCACTTCCTGAAGTATTGAAAGGTAAGAAAGTTGTTATTATGGATGATTCCATCGTGCGTGGTACAACGAGTCGTCAGCTTGTGCAAGCAATTTTTGATGCTGGTGCAAGTGAGGTACATCTTATTATCTCAAGCCCACCAGTTAAGTTCCCAGACTTCTATGGAATTGATACTCCAAAACAAAAGAGTTTGATTGCATCACAAAAGACAGTCGAAGAAATTCGTGAATTTTTAGGGGCGACATCACTTCATTTTCTCTCGCTCGAAGGACTTATCCGTGCTACAGGACTTCCGGCTGATCAATTTTCAACCTCATGTTTTACAGGTGAATATCCAATCGATCTTCATGAACGAAAGGGTGATTTTACGTACGACGTTCCAAAAGAATAATATATGAAAAAGGAGTGTGCATTTTGCGACAACATTAGTGGTCGAGAGCGAGAGATCTTGCGAAATGATTTAGTCTGGGCATTTCCCACAAATATTCCTATTGTCGCAGGGCACACGTTAATTTGCCCAGTAAGATGTGTCGCAACATTCGAAGAACTTACGCAAGAAGAGCGTGATGCAATTTTTTCTGCAATGGAAAAAATTAAGGTATCGCTCAAAAAAGGATTTAATGCAGAAGGGTTCAACCATGCATGGAACGAAAACAGGGTAGGAGGACAATCTGTTCCGCATTTTCATCTACACCTTCTTCCGCGTACAAGCGAAGATGAAGTAAAGTATGCATACGAACCACGACAGTTTTTGTATAGATCTGTTGCAAATCGCGATTTATCTCCAGCTGAGGAACTAAAACAAGTAGCAGAAGAGATCAAGAAAAACTTGTAATCCCCGGCACATCTTGAGGTTAAAACTCAAGATGTGCAAAAAAAGCCTTATTTATAGGGCTATTTCTAGCTATTGACAAATTATTATTATTATTATACAATGTTAATAACTTTGTGGTACTTTGAAAACGGTCGTTCTTATTGTTAGAAAATTTGAGTTTTTATTTGAGAATATTCAAATTTTCTAACAATTAAAACTACTAAAATGGAAAAAACAATTAACAGTGCATTTAAACAAGGTGCAGATGGGGTTTTCAGCGAAAACCCTTACAAAGAAAATGTTCCCGAGTTTCAAGCATTTCAACTTGGGAAAGAAGTTGGGGACTCAAAAATATTAGACAACCCTGATTTCAAAAAAGGAATTCAATTTTTTAATGTCAGACCGGCAGAAAAAATTGAAAATTCTAATTTTTTCTTGGGTATTAAATATGCCCATATAGAATATCTTTACGCCGAATCGCGCAGAGGATAAATAATCTTAAGCCGTTCCGACAGCGACAAAAAGTCGCTCCAATGTTGGAACGGCTTTTTGTTTACTTGTATGGTATATTTTTTATATGAAGATTGCATTACTTATTTCAGGAGGGGGAACTACAGCATCACGAATAATTTCAGAATGTCGTGCTGGCAGGAGACTTGAAGGTATTGTTCCAGTGCTTGTTGTTTCAAGCAAAGAGGATGCGCCTGGTATACAGAAAGTAATTGAGGCAGGGATGAATCCAAATGATGTTATTGTAATAAATCCAAAAAAGTTTCCATCACCCGGCACGTTTGGAAGTGCAATAGTGTCAGAATGTGAAAAACGGGGAGTAGAATTTGTTGGACAATACGGCTGGATGGTAAAGACGCCAGAAAATGTAATTGAGCGATATCGAGGAATGATGACCAATCAGCATCCAGGACCTCTTGATATCGGACGTGAAGATTTTGGCGGAGCTGGAATGTACGGTAAGCGTGTGCACCATGCGCGTATTTGTTTTGTCGAGAGAACAGGACATGATTATTGGAGCGAAGCAACTAGTCAGAGAGTAGAAGCAGAATTTGATAAGGGAAAAGTTGTAAAACTTTCTCGGGTTCCTGTCATGCAAGGTGATACTGCAGAAACACTTGCCGACCGCATGCTTCCAATAGAGCATGAAGTACAAATACAAACACTTTTAGATTTTTTGCATAACCGCGTAGGGGAGATTCATAGAAATGATCCACTTATCCGACCTGAAGAATACGAAATTCTAGAACAGTGTAAAAGAGAGGCAATAGATAAGTACAAAAATGGGTAGCAAAAAAGTCGGATGTATAGTCCGACTTTTTAAAATTTATTCTGGAATTTGTTCACCCTTTAGAAGGGCATATTCGATATCGCCAAAGACGGGTATTTTTTTGACAGGTAACTGTTCGTTATCTGTCGGAATTGTACACATAATGCATGTGTTTTCAGTATTGTCTCCGATTTTAATAATCTGGCACATACAGTGGTTTTTTTAGTGGAAAAATATTTTTTCTTTTTCAATACCGTTTCCGCTTGACCAAGAGCCAGCATCTAAATCGGAACCGATTTTCGCATCTTCAGGTTGTTTTTCTATCCCTCCTGCGGATGACCATGTTTTTTTGTCATATGCATATATGTTTGTATATGCGCTTGTGAAGTTGTCCATTCTTGTGAATTTACTGGTTAAACAATTATTTATATAATATAATGAAAATTCGTTTTAGTCAACATTTCCCAAAACACCGTGGGTGCTATAGTAGCACTATATGTCAAAGTTACGTGTTTTACTCATCGGGGGTGGCGGAAGAGAACATGCAATTGCATGGCGGTTTAAACAGTCTCCTCTGCTCGAAAAGTTATATATTGCTCCGGGAAATGCAGGCACCGAGCTTTTGGGGGAAAACGTGCCAATTCCTGCAAGTGATATACATGAACTTGTTTCTTTTGCAACAAAACACAAAATCAATTTCGTCTTTGTTGGACCTGATGATCCACTCGCGCTTGGCATCGTTGATGCATTTATGGCTGTAGATATTCCTGTATTTGGTCCGACAAAAGCTGCAGCACGTCTTGAATCATCAAAAGCATTTGCAAAAGATTTTATGAAGCGAC
>CAYLXO010000012.1:5749-23259 GCA_964387965.1 uncultured Candidatus Saccharibacteria bacterium | reverse complement strand
TCGAACCCAGCCCTCATGTTCCCAAAACATGTATACTACCGATATACTACACCCCGACCAAGACAAACACATATCAATTACGCAAACGAATTCTTCCCACACATGTATACTACCGATATACTACACCCCGATATCTTGAAAAGCATATTGTAAAATAAGGGTATTATCCTTATTTTTTGCTTTGTGCGGGGTAGGAGAGTCGAACTCCTCACCACAGTTTGGAAAACTGTTGTTTTACCGATAAACTAACCCCGCATATGTACACCGCTTGTGACTCAAAAGTGTCGTTTAGCGGTGACGAAGAGAAATACTCTTCTTTGCTACTTTCTTTGCATGCTTTTTGCGTGCAACTTTGCGCTTTTTATTCATACGAGACGATTATACAGAAATTTAAAAAATAGTCGAGAGGTATTTGAAAAGGCGCTGTTTATTAAGCGCCTTCCCATTTTGCTATGCTGTTGATCCTTCAATTAGTACCGCCGTATGACTTTTTAGGGCACTAAGAAAACTCGGTTGTTCGTGGTAGATAATTTTCTCACCAGTTTTACTATTCCATTCAAATATGGCTTCTTTAATTATCGGAACTATTTTACTGTAGTGAATATGACAAATGTCTGGGAATAGGTGATGTGCAACTTGGTAATTTAAACCACCTATAAACCATTCAAAAACAGGGTAGGTTTTAAAGTCCGAAGTATCAGCTAGTTGGTGTCTAAATCTACTTTCTTTTTTGTAAGGTTGTAACAAGATAGGTAAACCTTTGAGTACATGTGCGCATTGAAATACGCAGGACAAAACTAAACCTGAAACTGCCATGGCGATAAAGTAACCTGAGATTGCAATTTTCCAATCTGTAAAATAAATTGGTAAAGCAATATACATTGTCCAGTGCCAGATTTTTGTAATCCAAAATTGGAAGTGATCTTTAAAAGTCCATCCAGTAATTTCATAACTGCCAACTCGCATCAAAAAGTACTTTCTAAAGTCCAAAACATTCATCCAAAGAAATGTTAGCATTGCATACAAAAACCATGCATAAATAGGTTGGTATTTGTGATACTTGCGAAATGGTTTCTCTTTACTAAAACGTAACAATCCTCCAGATTCGATGTCATCATCTACTCCGTCTACATTTGGTTCATCATGGTGTAAAATAACGTGCTTTACGTACCACATAAGGGCTTCTGCCCCCATCAGATTTAAAATACGGGCAACCCATTTGTTCACTTGATTATCTTTAGAATATGCATTATGACTTGCATCATGCATACTACCCATGCCAAGACCGCAAAAGCTAATGCCAACTCCTAACCAGCCTAATCCGTGAAAAAATTTTCCTACATCGGCAAAAACTGCGATATAGTAAGAAAATATTAGAAGGGAGATAAAAAAGATTGTTTTAGAATATATTCGCCAATCTCCTTTTTGCGAAATATTGTTTTCTTTGAAATATGCCCTGACTTTTTCTGTTACATACCTGTCAAAAGCACTCTTTTTTGTTGTTGTCGTGTCCATACATCGTATTTTAAAGAAGTGAAAAATATTGTTTCGTTCAGAATTTTTCTTTTACTCTAACACATGGTGAGGGAGTTACAAGCAACAAAAAAGCCCCGCTGATAGGCAACGGGACTTTCTTGAATTGTGTTAAGGCCAAACGAGTATCAAGAACTTTCAGAATTGTATGTGATTCAAGGCGTAAGCGAAGCTCGTGACCAAGATGTAGTTGACCTACTTCGCGGGAACGAATGAGCGCAACAACGATGAAGCGCGCCAATTCTGGAATGTTCTTATTTTACTGCGTCTTTGAGAGCTTTTGCCGCTCTAAACTTAGGTACTTTCATCGCTGCAACTTTGACCTGCTCTCCTGTTTTAGGATTGCGAGCCATACGTGCTGCGCGCTGTTTTACGGAAAAGATTCCGAGACCTGCGATTGATACTTCGCCACCCTTTTGAAGAGTAGAAACGATTGCACCGATCATTCCGTCTACGACTTCCTCAGCTTGTACTTTTGTACCGCCGATTTTTCCGTGAACCCAGTCAACTAGTGCTGCTTTATTCATATGAATAGGCAATTGATTGTTTTTGAATGTGATCACAAACAAAAACAAAATTAAGTCGACGTAACTACTAATAGCACTATAAAACGTATACGTTTTAAGCACTGCTTAAAACTATGCGCATTATAGATGTGGCGACGAATAAAGCAATAGACACAAGGGTTTTTTGGTAGTGGCACCCAGAAACCCTTTAAATACAAGGATATATTACGGGTTGCAATGGCATAAATTCGTGCTATAATATAATCAAATAACGACTGGAAAAAATTTCCCAAATTCTTAAAAAAATCTATATCGATGAAAAAAATCTATTTTTTTCTTGTAGTAGCCATAACGATTGGCTCACAAGTATTTGCACAGATGCCTAAAATGGCTTTCGCGGCGAACTATTATGGAGACAACATCTTACAGGTGCCAGGATTCATAGGGTTCACAACGCATGCAGTAGGGGATTCTTCGCACTTGATGGTTTCGACGACTGAGCTCGTTGAAAATTTTAAAGACGAAAGAAAACTTGCTCTTCAAGCGTATGCTGGTTTAGGATACGCAAACTTGAAGAGAACAATCGGCGGTGGAGTCGATATCGGAGTTGCAACTAGCGACTTTGATAAAAGCAAAACCGAATTAAGTTATGCGGCTTGGGTGTACGCCCAAACCAATAACGGAAAATGGCAACTATGGTGTATTGCAATGAAGACGGGTTATTTTGTGGAAGTATGGCGTTGTATGGACTTCGCTACCACTAAGAAGTGTGAAAATTTTTTCGGCATTACAAATTTTGAAGGCAACTTTGCCCTAACGTGGAAAACGTATCTGGTAAAACAGAAACTATACGCGTTTGCAGGATATGCATTCAAATTGTATGAAGAAGAACACACATCTCATGGTGTTGAATACAAAACACCACACAAACCGCTTCGAAACCCTGGCGCTATTTTGGAACTTGGTTTAGAGATAAACCATAAAACAAATGAATGCAAGGAGTGCAATGAATTATAGTTAGTACAAATTTTTTGGGTAACAACAAGTTACCCAACTTTTAGAGACCATAGAATGTCTTGTGGACTCTAATTAGCGAATGAGTGGCGGTGGGTCATATTCAGTTATGACAGATCACTCATTCCCTATTTAACTCATGAACAAAAGTTCGTGGAGTAAAGCAGGGAATGTCACTCGCAGATGACCCAAGGAGGGTCTTTTTTTATGCTTATTTGAATTTTATTGTTTGCATGCTTAAATAGCTCAAATATATTTTTTGATGAATAGAAAGATCAGGGCAATTTTTGCCAGTATTTTGTTTTTTGTAGCAGGGTTTGCAATTTCAGCTCTAGTATTTAGATACATAGAAGGCGAAGAATCAAAAACAGTTGTGAAGTCGATGATACACGATAATTTTGTATATATCGGAGAAGATGAAACGCTTAAGTTAAAAAGGAAACAAAAAAAGTCGTTGCACTTTTCCGAATTTATTTTAGGGATAGGACTGGTGCTTAGCGCCTTAGGGGCATTCTTTATGTATATGAAAATACGACACCCGCTACAAGACAAAAAGAGAAAGAAACTTCCGGTACAGGTTTCAAAGAAAAAAAGTACCCGACCTGCCTAGCAGGTCATTTTTTTTACTCTAAATAGCAATTATGCAATAATAATAGTATGCAAATACTAATTGGAATTGGGGTAGTTGTGGGCACGTTGCTCATCATTCATCTTGCGGACTGGCTTGGCACAAAGAAAAACCGAGACCTTCACTAGTACCACACAACTTTGACAAAAGTGAATTTTGTTGTAATGTATGAACAACTAACTTCATTTTATGAGCACACAAGAATACATAGATATTCTTAAGGTTCATGCGCCCGAGTCTGATTTACAAATATATATTGATACATTTTTGAATAAGGAACTTACTCCACTTCGTATTCCATTATTCAAACGAGTGAATTGTCCAAGCGGCTTTTTGTGTTGTACCGGAAGGTGTCTCAACGAATGTGGAGACATTTCTATACCACTCAACAAGCCAATTCAAATCACAAATGTATCATATAGTACAACAAGCGGGGGATATATATTCGAGCTTTTACAAGAGTCTGGAGAAAAATTCAGATTGGATCAGCGAGGATTAATGCGTCGTCTTGAATACGGGCATGCAACTTTGAGCGAATAAACAATCGGGCAAGTTACCTAGAACCTTGCCCAGATTTTAGAGTTCATAACGGTAGTTGTGGTTTCTAAATGAAAAGCTTTGCGAGTTTTTACCTCCATGTGATAATTGGAACATGAACCAGAATTGCCAAAACTGTAAGAAAGATTTCGTCATTGATGAGCGAGATCAGATTTATTACAAAAAAATAAATGTTCCACACCCAACATGGTGTGCAGAGTGTCGTATAATTCGCAGACTTTCTACACATAATGTATGGAGCGTGTACTGGCGCGACTGCTCGAAATGTAAGAAAAAAGTTCTTTCAATGTACAACAAAGAAAATCCAGTTACGGTTTATTGTAATGATTGTTGGTGGGCGGATGATTGGGATGGCACTGAGTATGCAATGGATTATGACCCTAGCAGAAATTTTTTCGAACAAGTCTATGAGCTTTCGCGGAAGACTCCATGGGTTGCACAAGAAGTGGTCGCTCCATCAATGGTGAATTCAGAGTATTGCAACGGAGCATCCTATTTGCGTAATTGTTACCTAACATTTTGGGCAGACTATTGTGAGAATTTGAACAACTCAACATATTGTTTGAATTTCAAAGATTCTTCTGATTGTTTGCGAGGATATGAATCTGAATTATGTTATGAGTCTATCGGATTCAGCAGAAATTTTCGCACGTATTTCACAGAAGAAAGTGACGATTGTGTAGATGTCTGGTTTTCAAGAAATTGTTACAATTGTAACAATTGTATTGGCTGTGTAAATTTGCGCGGGGAATCATATTGTATTTTCAATCAGAAATATTCAAAGGAAGAATATGCTGAAAAACTCAAAGAGTTCGGTTTTGATTCTTGGAAGAAATTGCAGGAATTCAAGGAAAAAGCGCATGAATTTTGGGATACACTTCCATACCGTGAGTATAAAGGTCACTCGCTTAATGTGAATGTTACTGGTGATTACGTGTATGAATCAAAAAATTGTCAGGACATGTTTATATCCAACGGAGCACAAGACTCTCGATACTGCCAATTTATTACTGTACCTACCGTTAAAGATAGTTATGATTATTCTGGTTGGGGAGCAAATGCTGAACTCATGTATGAAGCTCACTCAAGTGGCGAAAATGTAAGTAATGTAAAGTTTTCGATGGAGGCGTATACAGAATCTACTGACATAGAATATTCTATCTGGACGGTTGCTGGTAAAAACAATTTCGGGTGTGCAAATTTGAAGCGCAAGAAGTATTGCATATTAAACAAAGAATATTCGAAAGAAGAATATGAGGTGTTAAAAGCAAAAATTATTGAAGATATGAAGAAGAACCCATATGTCGATCCACAAGGACGCACATGGAGTTATGGAGAATTTTTCCCACTCAAGCAAAGTCTTTTTGGGTATAACGAAACAACAGCCCAAAAGTTTTTTCCAAAAACAAAAGAACAGGCGCTTGCAGAAGGGTATTATTGGTATGATGAAGTTCCGCAAAGTTATGCCCCAACATTCTTAGCAAAAGATTTGCCAGACACGATTGCAGAAACAAAAGATACAATCTTACAGGAAGTTATCGAATGTGAAACTTGTAAAAGAGGATACAAAATAGGGCAAATGGAACTGGGGTTGTTATCAAAAATGAAGATTCCAATTCCTCATTCGTGTCCTAAATGTAGAATGAATTACTTGTTTTCACGTTTCGATCCTATGAAACTTTGGAAGCGTAATTGTATGCAGTGCAACAAGGAAATCAATACGCCGTATGCCCCAGATCGAAAAGAGATAGTGTATTGTGTAGACTGCTACCAACAAGAATTTGTATAAAAGAAAAACCGCACGATGTGCGGTTTTTCTTTTGAATGTTTTATCTAGCGTATTCGATAATTCTTGTCTCTCGTATCATTGTGACTTTGATTTCACCAGGATACTTGAGTTCGGCTTCGATTTTCTTTGCTATCTCGCGAGCCATTTCTTTTGCTTCAACATCAGAAACTTTTTCTGGTGTTACGAAGATTCGGATTTCACGGCCAGCTGAGAGTGCGTATGACTTATCTATAGAAGGGAATGCGTTTACGAGTGCTTCAAGTTCCTGCAAGCGCTTCAAGTAATTTTCTACAGAATCACGACGAGCTCCAGGGCGTCCACCCGAAATATTGTCGGCAGTTTGCACGATGACAGCTTCGATAGATTCGTGAGGACAGTCGTCGTGGTGAGATTTCATTGCAGTAATGACGCGGGGGTCTGCACCAAATTTCTGCAAGATACGAATACCGATATCAATGTGTGTACCTTGAACTTCGTGGTCGAGTGCCTTTCCAATGTCGTGTACCAATGCACCCTGCTTCGCAACTTGCACATCTGCACCAAGTTCTTCTGCGATCATTCCGGCAATGTGCGCCATTTCAACTGAGTGTTGAAGAACGTTTTGGCCGAATGATGTACGGAAGTAGAGGCGTCCCAAGATTGCAATGATACGTGGGTCAAAATTGAAAATTCCACATTCGTATACCGCCTGCTCACCTTTTTCTTTGATGATCTTGTTGATATCTTCCTTAGCTTTTTCAACCATTTCTTCGATCTTTGCAGGTTGAATACGTCCATCGAGAATAAGGTTTTCAAGAGCAACACGAGCAATTTGTCGGCGGACTGGGTCAAATGCAGAAATGATGATTGTTCCAGGAGTTTCATCAACAATAAGTTCTACTCCAGCAGCGCGTTCGAACGCACGGATGTTACGGCCTTCTTTTCCGATAATCTTTCCTTTGATTTCGTCGTTTGGAATCGTGACGTTTGTTGTCATGATTTCTGCAGCAGTACTTGATGCAAGACGTTGGATAGATGTTGCAAGAATTTCTTTTGCACGTCCAGAAAGTCGTTCTTCTGCATTCTGTTCAAGTTTCTGCATGCGAACCATGAGATCTTCTTCATTCTCTTTTTCGATCTCACGGATGAGTTCTGCTTTTGCGTCATCTCGAGTGAGACCTGCTACTTTTTCAAGTGTAGTAACTCGTTCTGAAAGTAATGCATCCGCTTTTTCCTTTATCTTTTTGATTTCTTCGATTTTACCTTTTTGGATTTCGACTTCTTTGTCGATTTCTGTTTGGCGAGCATCGAGGAGCTCCTCTTTTTTGATAAGACGATCTTCAGTGCGCTTCTGGTCCTCTACCTTTGCGCGCTCTGTTTCGCGAATCTCGGCATCTTTTTCTTCTGCCTTTTTCTTTGCCTCATCAGTGATGCGAGCAGCCTCTTCTTTTGCTGACACAAGCATTTGCTTGATGTCGATTTCAATAGAGCGACGCTGGCCAAGAGCAGTGATCTTGCGGAGATAGTATCCACAAGCGACACCTGCTGCGAGGGCACCCGCTGCGATGAGCAATATTATAAATGTTGACATAACGACCAAACCGGCCGCCTAGATAATATGACGAATGTTTCGATTCTTACGCACAGATTTTTTGAGTGTTTGAGTCATTTAAAGTGTGTGAAGGGGAACAATTGGGTCTTAGAATCCAAGCAAACCAGCAAACTAAATTTCTAAAATTCGATAAACTCAGAATACCAGAAGTTCTATATGTTGTCGAGGTTGATAGTTGAATTTGAAACCAGCCCGCAAAACTGTGTTTTGCGGGCTGGTTTGGGGTGTGTCTATTTAGCGTTTTTTGATTTTACGATGATGTCATCGATAATGCCGTATTTTTTGGCTTCATCGCTTGTCATATAGTAGTCACGATCTGAGTCTTTTTCGATTTGAACGGTCGTTTTACCTGTATTCTTTGCGAGAATCTTGTTCAAGTTTTCTTTTGTGCGAAGAATATGTTTTGCAACGATTGCGATGTCGGATGCCTGACCTTCTGCGCCACCCATAACTTGGTGAATCATAACTTCAGAATTTGGAAGGCAGAAGCGCTTACCTTTTGCTCCACTAGATAAAAGTACCGCAGCCGCACTTGCAGCAATTCCAACACATACAGTGGATACATCTGGTTTGATGTGGTTCATTGTGTCATAAATCGCCATCGCAGCTGTAACTGATCCTCCTGGAGAATTAATGTAAAGCTTAATGTCCTTCTTTGGATCTTCGTTTTCAAGAAAGAGCAATTGAGCAATCACAATATTTGCCATGTAGTCATCAATTGGTCCACCCAAAAATACGATACGTTCACGGAGGAGACGTGAGTATATATCGTACGCACGCTCGCCAAATTGTGACTTTTCTATAACTGTTGGGATTAACATATGTATGTTAGTAGATAGTAGCTAGTAATTAGTAGACGAGAAAATTATACACCTATTTTTGCGCATCGAGGAATTTGAAGACTGCATCGTTTAAGAGCATGTTTACAACATATGCTCGTACGCGGAGTGGATCAACGTCTTGGTATGTTTGGATAAGACGTTTTGATTCTTCATCAACTTCTTCTTTGTTTGGCTCGATTTTTTCTGCTTTTGCGATTTCTATCAAAATGAGTTCACTTTTTGCACGCTTCTCGGCGTCTACACGCATATCATTGCGAATATCACCTTCAGACTTTTTGATGTGAGTAAGATACTGGTCAAACTGGAGCCCTGACATTTCAATATCGTTCTTAAGACGAGCCATGAGATTTTCAAGTTCGTTTTCAACGAGTACGTCTGGAAGTTCTACTTCTGTTCCCGCAATGATATTTTCGATAATCGTTACGCGACGTTTCTGCGCTTCACGACCAGATTTTTCGTTTTTGATGTTTTCACGGAACTTTTCTTTAAATTCTGCAACGTCTTTGAAATCACCAAGTTGTTTTATGTATTCGTCTGTGAGGGTTGCATCAAACTCTTGCTTTTCGAATTCTTCGTGATTGTGTTCTGCGCCACTTTGATGAATTTCATTGTGTGCGCGAGCTTTTTTCAACTCCTTGATTGCACCATCTAATTCTTCATCAGTAACTTTTACTTCTGCTTCTTTTGCATTTTCTTCTTTGGCAATTTTTTTGTAGTCAGGGAGTTTCATATCTGGAATAACTGCAAGTGTTACCGTAAACTCAAAATCATTTCCTTCTGCAATTTTTGTAACTGCGATCATAGGACGACCGATTGCATCAACTTTTTCGTCAGTCAAAATTTTCGGAAGGTGTTCGTTGATAACCATGTCTGCCATCTCTTCAAGAAGCGCCATTGGTTTTACTTCTTTTTCTATTATATTTGCTGGAGCCTTTCCTTTTCGGAACCCTGGTACTTCAATATGTTCTGCTACATGTTTAAGCGCCTTTTCTTTGTATGCAGAAAAAATGTCTGCTGGAACAGAGACTTCAATTGAAACTTGGCTTTTTGGTAATTTTTTTACTGTTGTTTTTATACTCATAGTTCAGTGATACTACCACAGGATTGTGAAATAGAAAAACACCTTTGTGTAGATATCACAAAGGTGTTTTTCTATTAATTTGATTGAATTGTTTGGGGCTGTGCTTCACGGGTTGCCTTATTTTTTTCGATTTGTTTTTCGGTCATTTTGTAAAAGGCAAAACCAGCCAGAAGAAGTATCAGTATGATGATGACAATACCCGTTGTTGCTCCACCTTTTGAATAAGTGTTCATACGTACTTCAATATAGTTATATTAATACTACGTTCATTATATATACATTTGGTGCAACACAAAAGCCCCATAGAGGGGCTTTTGATTATTTCACTTTTGGAGCGTATTCTTTTTGGTATTTTTCTACACATTCTTTGATAACCCTCATCGCTTCTTCAGGTCCGTGGAATGTTTCGACAACCCCAGTTCCTGCTTTCTTGAGAGCTTTCAAATTTTCCCAGAAATATGTCGTTTCTTTTTTGAAGTATTCGCCAAGCTGGTCAACGTGTGTGATATGGTCAGCGCGTTTATCATCATTTAGTACTGCGATAATTTTGTCATCTACTTCTCCGCCGTCGATAAATTTCATGACACCGATAACGCGAAGTTCTACGAGAGATCCTGGTACGAGTGGTTCTGTTACATCGACAATTTCTACGTCGAGCGGGTCTCCATCATAATCCCAAGTCATTGGAATCGCTCCATAGCTAAATGGGTATGAAAGTGATGAGTATCCAACACGATCAAGCTTGAGCTGACCACTTTCTGTGATTAGTTCGTATTTGTTGATTGATCCTGCTGATACCTCTACGATTGCATTGATGATATTTTTCGATTCATCAACAACTGCTGGTAATACATGCAAAAGATTGAGCATGTATTTTGATGGTTCGTGATTTATGTTTGCCATATATATAGTATACGCTTAGGCTTCTGTGTCCGCTACTACTTCTGTAGTTTCTTCTTTTGCTTCAGTTACTGATTCTCCATCTGACGAACTCATGACACTACCTGCAACACCTTTGATGTCGATGCGCCATCCAGTAAGTTTTGCTGCAAGACGTACGTTTTGTCCGCCTTTTCCGATAGCAAGAGAAAGCTGATCATCTGTTACTTCAACTGTAGCAGTGTGTTCTGCTTCATTGATTGTTACAGAAAGTACTTTTGCTGGAGAGAGTGACGCAGAAACAAATTTTGATGCGTCAGTGTCCCATTCGATGATGTCGATTTTTTCCTGACCGAGCTCACTCATAACTGTAGTAACGCGAATTCCTTTTTGGCCAACACATGAACCAACAGGATCAACATGTTCGTCAGCAGAATATACAGCGATCTTTGTGCGAGATCCTGCTTCACGCGCGATTGATTTAATTTCAACAGTTCCTCCTGCAACTTCAGGTGCTTCTTGTGCAAAGAGAGCCTGAATAAATTTTGGATGAGTGCGAGAGACTTTGAGTGAAACCCCGCGTGGAGTTTCTTCTACAGCATAAAGGTATGCACGGATACGTTCACCGCGACGGTAGTACTCACCCGGGATTTGTTCTTCACGTGGAAGAATCGCAGTAATACGTCCGATATCAAGAAATACATTTCCACGTTCCATTTTTTGAACGATTCCAGAAATAATATCGCCTTCATGTCCACCGAATTCGCTCATGATTGCAGAATGTTCTGCTTCACGGATACGTTGAATGATAACTTGCTTTGCTGTTTGAGCTGCGATGCGTCCGTAATCTTCTTTTGGTTCGAGTGGGAAACTAATTTCATCTCCTACTTCTGCGTTGCTCTTCATGATGCGTGCATCTTCGAGCAAGATATGATGTTCAGGGTTGTAACGCACGCGTTCATCGCTTTCTGGTAGTTCAGGTGCCTCTTCTCCTTCTGCTACGAAGTAGACAGTAGATTCATCGGCTACGATTTTCACTTGGTAGAAGTCTGTTCGGCCAGTTTCAAGATCGAAATGTGCGCGAACAATCTGACCACGCTTTCCGTAGTCTTTTTTGTATGCTGCTGCGAGCGCTTGCTCGATGGCTTCTATTATTTTCTCTCGAGGAACTTTTCGTTCTGATTCAAGGGCGTCGAGAGCTATTTTGAGTGCTTTTAGGTCTAACATATTTAATTGTTTGGTTTTTAATAAAAAAATCGGCTCTTGCGAGTCGACATCTCAATAAAAACATATTAATAATAACGGAAGTATTGTACTCTCGAACTAGTATTTTGTCAATTTTCCACTGTTTGAACACAAAAAATAAATGTTCACAACTTTTCCACACTATTTGTTGCCGTAGAGTTGCGCTAGTAATGGTACTATATATACATATGGATTCTTCTAATATGCAAAATGTTTCTTCGCGCTTTGCTTGGCTTAAAACCAAAACAGCTCGCGTCATCATCATAGTGTCAATTATTATTATAGCGCTCCTTGTTTTGTTTTTTCAGCAAAATATGATGGTCGGACCTAAACCACTTACAGAAGGAGAGCAAGTAATGATAAGAAACATGATAGAGGGAGACAAAAATCCTCCAGTTGTACCAGTGACAACAAAAGAACATACAGCGATTCTTAAAAGTATCGAAACAGATACAGGGCAAAATCAAGGTACTGGATCATTAAATGAGGCAGAACAACAGTCGGTTCTAGGCCAAATACAAGCTGAATAAGTATGAAAAAAGCCCTAAAAATAAGCATATTTCTCGCAATTCTCATTCTTGGAGGTATAAAGTTTGCAAGTGCTCAATCAACGTATACTCCAGGGAATCTTCATGGATGGGTATGGAGCTCAAACATTGGATGGATTAGTTTAAACTGCGCAGAAGGTGGAGCAACAGGTGGAAGTGTCTGTGCTAGTGGCTCAACAGGATCGAATTACTCAGTATCTGTGAATCCAACAACAGGAGTCTTTTCTGGATATGCATGGAGCTCAAACATTGGCTGGCTCAGCTTTGAACCCGGAGACGTTACAAGTCAGTGTGGAACACCTGTTGCAACACTTGCAACTTCAGGCAGTTCAGCAAATACAGTTTCAGGATGGGCGCGATTTCTTACTGGATCTACAACAAGTGGATGGGATGGTTGTGTGAAATTCTCAGGCACAGGGTACGGTGTCACCTATTCTGCATCAGCAACCCCTAACCTTACAGGGTATTCTTGGGGTTCTGATGTCGTTGGATGGATGATGTGGCGTGGGACACTCTCTCTTGGTGCTCCGGCTGTTGATCTTAAGATTAATGATAGCGGAGTAATTAGTGATGGTCCGCTTACAATGCCATCATCAGGTGGAACGGCTCAACTTACATGGACTACAAATAATGTAACTTCATGTACAGGCACAGGGCTTGGTGCATCAGCGACACCAACTCAGACTGACTGGTCAAGCTTTACACTAACTCCAACAACAGGAGCGACTGTTACAATCAATGTCGCACCGAATACAGGAACTTCAACTGTCTCACACGTGTACATGCTTAAGTGTACAAATGGAACGACTGTTGTGACAGATGCTGTTACGGTAAATGTAACATCAGCAACAGCTCCATATCTTGAACTTCTTGCGAACGGATCAACAGGACCAATCACCGTTGATTCTGGAAGTATCGTTCGTCTCACATATACAACTGCGAATATTCAACCAAATACATGTTTGAAGACTGCTTCGGTTTCATATCCAAGCTGGACAACAAACACACCTGCAACAACCCCAACAAATGTCATTCCATCAATATATACGTCAAATACAGGCACACCGATTACCGCATCATTTAACACGCTCCCAATTACCGGAACAACAGTATTCACAATTGGAAGTTGTTCTCCAGTAGGAGGAGGTACAGCATTGTCTCGAAGCGTAACTATCAATGTTGCACCAGCCACATGTGAAGTTGCTCCAACGCCATATGTGTTTGCTGCTCCATCTGGTGCAACAACAATGGATGTTACTCAATACTTCGGGGTTATCTGGCATCATACAAGTTCAATACCAAATACTTTGATTTCAGTTACACCAGGATCAAGTGGAGGATATACACCAACATTTGTCGCCGGAACTGATAGCTCAGCAAGCACAACGCTTACCGCAACTCATACTAATGTTGGTATTAAAGTAACAGGCGCTTCGCCATCTGCGTCCGTAGGACCATTTACAGTAAACGCTTCAACAACTTCAGGGCCTTCAATTACATGTACACCAGGAACATTTACAATAGGCCCAGCAGGTTCAGGGGCGGGAACAGGATCGAGTTCCAGTCAGCACCCACCATGGATCGAATTCTAAAATAAATTATTAGCACGTTTTAAAATTAGTAGATTATAAGCACAATTATGAAAAACACATTTAATAAAATAATTACAGCAGGTCTTACGAGTGTCGCACTCTTTGGATTTGCGCTTTCAGCAAGTGCGGTCGGTACATGGACAGCTCCAGTTGGAACTCCTCCGGCAAACAACACCGATGCTCCAATTAATGTTGGAAATACAACACAACGAAAAATCGGAGCACTCGAAATTGGAAATCCGTCATCCACAACTCCAAATGGTCTTGCAGTATATGGACAAAGCGCTCTCATAAAAAAGGTTACTATCGGAGTAGTGCCATGTTCAGGAATCGGTTGTTACACGGGTTCGTATGATACAAGTTCAACCACAACTACTTCTGGCGTTGGCGGTCTTGGTGGTACAGGAGGTGGAACTGGAACAGGTACAGGAGGTACAGGTGGTGCAGGTGGAACAATGACTGGCGGAAGCTCAACTACAGGAGGTTGGATTGTGCCACACTTTGCTTCAAATACAGGAACTGGATTTTTTGCTTCACTTCGCAATGCGTTTGCAGATACATTTAAGCCAAGTCCAGCATATGCAGTAGGAACAACTGCTGAATGTGCACACTCATACGACTATCCAGGAAGTCCTTGTACAATTTACTCAAGTACAGGAGTTGTGCTTGGTTCAGGTACTTGTCAGTGGAATGACACAGGAAGTCTTTACTGTTCATCAGGTACTACAACAGGAACTGGTACAGGAGCTGGCTCAGGAACGACATCGACAAGTGCAACACTAGCTACTCCACCAACAATGAGTTTCACTCCTTCAGCTTCTACAATCACGAGTGGGTCATCAGGTAGTATTGTGTGGAGTGTTTCAAATGCTTCAACATGTGCAGTTGGAAGTGCAAACCCAAGCAACAACTGGACACCAAGTTCAATCTCTGTTTCATCTTCTACTCATGCAGCGAGTGGAACAAAATCACTTGGAACATTTACTAATCCAGGAAGTTACTCATACTACCTCACCTGTACATCTCCAACCGGACTTTCAGCTACAGCGGCCGCGACAATTACAGTAGGTACAACATATATTCTTGAAACATACGGAAATACAAACGTGAACGGATACTTGAATGTCACAGCTAATGTATACTCATCAGGATTTAAACAGAATGGAATAGATGTTTGTCTTAAAAATGGAACAAACTGTCCATCAAGTGGTGGATACTCAAGTATTTTTCCAATTGGATCTAACCCAAGTTCAGCTGGCACACAAGGAGCGTGGATTGGATGGAATGCTCTTACAGGGGGAACAGGCGAAACTGATTTCATCAACAATAAAGGGGGAGGAACTGGAGGATTTGCGTTCATGAACCAAGCTCCAGGTAGCTCAACTCGCAGTACTCTTATGATGATTACAGGAGGAGGAGCAGTTGGAATTGGTACAACAAGCCCAGGTGCTGATCTTGAAGTAAGTGGAACATCAAATCGAAATAACCCACTCTTAAAGATTACATCATCTGGAACAGCAAACGGAGATAATGCAGCAGGAACAGAACGAGGACTTACCATTGCAGCATCTTCTGCCGCAGGTCAAGGAAAGCTACTCAATGTGCAGAGAGGATCAACAAGTCTTTTTGAAGTAAATGGAAATGGTAATGTCTATGTGCCAATAAAGGCAATTGTTGGAGGATTCCAGATGGCTACTGGCGCAGGGGCAAACAAGATCTTTGTATCTGACACAGGAGGAAACGGTTCATGGAAAACAGTTGTAGCTGTATATCGCGCAGGACACTCAAGTTCACCTTCATCTTGTGGAATGGGAGTAGATGATCTTCTAAACAAAATTGGACCACTTACAACAAATGCAAATACTTGTGGAAATTCAAACACACAGGTTGGATGGATGATTGTTCCATAGAGTTAATAATCAAAAAACAAAAAACCGCCTCATGGCGGTTTTTTGTTTTAGACGAGCAAGATATTTGTTACAATAGAAATACTATATGCAACTTAACGCAGACCAATTAAAGAAATTTATTATTGAATCAGGTCTTGTTTCAAAAACTGATATTGTATCTGCAGAGAAGGAGGCAAGTGAGAAAAAACAAAAGCTCGGTGACATTCTTGTATCACAAGGAAAAATAAAAAGTACCGATTTGAAACGTATTGAAGCATACGTGCTCGGAATCCCGTTTGTAAATCTTGCGAGCGAAAAAATAGATTTCGACACACTCTCGCTTATTCCAGAACCAATCGCGCGAACAAACAATATTGTTGCATTTAAAAAAGAACCCGGAGCGCTCGAGGTTGCGATGCTTGATGTAGACGATCTTCCGACAATCGATTTCGTAAAGAAAAAAACTCGACTTCGTATTATTCCATGTCTTACAGATGAAGCTTCAATAAAAGCGGTGCTTTTGCAATACAAAAAAAGTCTTAAGGCAGAATTCGATGATATCATCCAAAAAGAAAGTGCATCAATAAAAACAGTTGATGAGAAAAAGGAAGGTGAAGGCGAACAGTCTGAAAAAGATTTGAAGGAGCTTGCTGAGGATCTTCCAATTGTAAAAATTGTCGATACTCTTATTTCTCATGCGATTTCTCAAGGAGCATCAGATGTGCACATTGAACCACTCGAGGACACACTCGTTGTTCGATATCGAATTGATGGATTGTTACATGATGCGATGACACTTCCGAAAGATACTGCGTCAGGTATAACTGCGCGCATTAAAGTGCTCTCCGGACTTAAACTCGATGAAAAACGTCTTCCACAGGACGGGCGTTTTAAGATTGAGAATGATGGAGAAAAAGTGTCATTCCGTGTATCAACACTCCCAATTTACTACGGAGAAAAAACCGTTATTCGCTTGCTTCGTGAAAATTCTCATGGGTACACACTTGAAGGTCTTGGTTTCCATGGAGGAGCTCTTGATCGAATTCATGATGCAATGAAACAACATACAGGAATGATTCTTGCCGCAGGACCAACAGGATCTGGAAAAACTACAACACTCTATACAGTGCTAGATATATTGAATACTCCGGATGTAAATATTTCTACGGTTGAAGACCCAATTGAATACCAGATGCCACGTATTAATCAAACACAGGTGAAGCCTGAGATTGGACTTACGTTTGCTAACGGATTGCGTACGCTTTTGCGACAAGACCCAGATATTATTATGGTGGGGGAGATTCGTGATGGTGAGACTGCATCGCTTGCTGTGAATGCATCACTTACTGGTCACTTGGTGCTCTCGACAATTCACACAAACTCAGCTGCTGGTGCTATTCCACGCATGGTAGATATGGGCGTTGAACCATTTCTCATTGTCTCTACAGTAAGAACCGTGATCGCGCAACGCCTAGTACGACGCCTCACTGCATCTAAAGAAAAATATTTTTTATCAGAAGCTGAGCTTGCTGCACTTAAAAAAGTTGTTGATCTTGATCGCATGCTTACATTCGTAAAACAAGAAAAGATTGTTCCAGAGGATGCAACATGGACTACTATTCCATTTTATCGACCAAAGAAAAACGAAGAATCAGACGATGGATATAAAGGACGCGTTGGAATACACGAAGTGTTGTATGTCTCAAGTGCAATCAAAGAATTGATTTTGAAAGATGCGCCACAGGATACAATTGAAAAGCAAGCAAAATCAGAAGGCATGATGACAATGCTTGAAGACGGTATTTTTCTTGCGAT
>CAYLXO010000012.1:0-5649 GCA_964387965.1 uncultured Candidatus Saccharibacteria bacterium | reverse complement strand
CAAACGGTGCTGTAACTGAAGGGACGATAGAGTCGAACGATCGTTTTTCTGCTGCGCGTGAACTTCGTGCAAAAGGTCAGATTCCTGTATCACTAGAAGAAACGAAAGCTGGCGGAAGCGCATTTTCTGAATGGTCAAAAAATATTTTTGCAAAAGTAAAACTCCGAGACAAAATTCTATTTGCGCACAATTTGGCGGGGATGCTTTCGGCGGGACTTTCGTTATATCGTGCACTTGAAGTGCAAAGCAAACAAAACAAAAATCCAGCATTCTCAAAAATTTTTGATGGTTTACTTGCGACTATTAATCAAGGAGGTACATTTTCTGATGGTCTTGCGAAGTATCCCAAAGTCTTTCCACCATTGTTTGTATCTATGGTACGCGCGGGGGAAGAATCAGGAAATCTTTCAGGTACGCTCAATGAAATTGGTATTAGTTTGGAAAAGTCTTACAACCTTTCACGAAAAGTAAAAGGCGCGATGATGTATCCCGCTGTTATTATCGGTGCGATGTTTATGATTGCAGTCCTTATGCTTATCTTCGTTGTTCCGACACTTACAAAGGTTTTTACTGACCAAGGAGTTAAGTTACCAGCATCAACGCAATTTATTGTAAATCTCTCATATTTCGCGTCGCATCACACATTGCTATTTCTTGGAATGATTTTTGCAGTGGTTGGCGCATTTGTTTTTTTCTTTAAATCAAAAAAGTTTGAACGTATTTCTGATAAGCTCGTACTCAAACTCCCAGCAGTCGGTGATATTGCAAAACAAATTTATACTGCACGTACTGCGCGCACACTCTCATCATTGCTTCAGGCCGGAGTGGAAATGACTCGTGCAATCGAAATTACTCGGGACGTTTTGCAGAACTCATATTATAAAGCTGTGATGGAGCGTGCTGGGCAAGTAGTTCAGAAAGGTGAGTCACTCTCGAATGTTTTTAAAAGTGAAACTGACTTATATCCAGTCATGGTAGGAGAAATGATTTCTGTCGGTGAAGAAACAGGTGCTCTGACAAAAATGCTTGCTGATGTGGCCACATATTATGAGGAAGAAGTGGATGCGAAAACTAAAAACCTTTCTACTATTATTGAACCAATACTCATGATTGTGATTGGAGGAGGAGTTGGATTTTTTGCTATTTCTATTATTTCTCCTATCTACAGTCTTCTAAGTAGCGTATAATACGCTCATGTATCGAACATTTAGTCAAAAAGGTTTTTCTGCGATTGAGACACTTATGGTTGTGGCGATCGGGATTATTCTTGCGGGAGTAATTATCGCCAAATATTCTGCATTCAGAGAGACACAGTCGCTTTCAAATACTGTCGAGGAAGTCGTGGCGCTTCTCAATGAAGCACACAACCGAACACTTTCGGGAGATAATGGGGTTGGGTACGGAGTACATCTTGAAACAAGTAAAGCAGTTTTATTCCAAGGGACAACATACTCGAGCACAGCTTCAACAAACAAAACACTTACAATAGAGTCTCCAGTTGTACTTGCATCAATTTCACTTGCTGGAAGTGGTGCAGAGGTAAAATTTGATCAACTTACAGGGGATACATCGCAATACGGAACTTTTATTGTTAAACTGAGTTCGACAACAATAGGACAAAAAACTATAACTGTTTCAAAAACTGGAATCGTTTCAAGTAATTAATATATGCGCATGTTTTTCTCAAAAAAAGAACACGTACACATACAGGAGGATTTTCACTCGTAGAAATTATTATTGGTTCTGCGATTATTTCTACATCACTTATTGCTATTATCGTGGTTGGAGGAAGATCTGTCACGATGTCCAATCAAGCAGTGCACACATATCAAGCATCAACATTGCTTGAAGAAGGAGCAGAAGCAGTACGCCTTGTGCGTGATGGTGCATGGTCATCAATATCTGGACTTACGGCTGGCACAACGTATTATCCAAAATTTAATTCAAGTACAAACACATGGTCACTTACAACAACATCGTCTGATGGGGTCGTTGGCCAGTTTTCTCGTACCGTTGTACTTACTGCTGTAAATCGTGATAGCGCGACAAAAGATATTGTTTCGTCTGGAGGGTCGGCGGATGCTGGCACACGGCTTGTGACAGTAACAGTGACATGGACTGAAGGAGGGACAAGCGTTTCAAAGTCGTTACAGTTTTATATTTCAGATATTTTTTCATAATATGAAGCGATTACAGACACAATCTGGGTTTACATTACTTGAGACGCTTATTTACATTGCGCTTTTTGCACTCCTGTCTATTCTGCTTATATCGAGTCTTGTGGCCTTACTTCGTTCATATACTGAAACACGTGCTCAACATGATGTACTTGATTCAGCGCGTATTTCTATGGAACGCATGACTCGTGAAATTCGTGGAGCAAGTAGCGTAGATACTGCAGCAAGTACACTTGGATCTAGTCCAGGAGTTTTGAAACTAAATACAACTGATGCAAGTGGAACAGCGAAGACTGTACAATTTTCTGTTTCATCAAATGTTTTGAAATTACTTGATTCTGTCGACGGAACGACGCGTGATCTTACGGGTAGTAAAGTTTCAATTACATCACTTACATTCAGAAACATAACAACAACGGCAGGGAGTGCCGTGCGAGTTGAAATGACTATACAAGAAACGCGCGGCGGTTCGAGTGGTCGAAGTTTTGATTTTTATGATACGGTAGCACTTCGAGGAAGTTACTAATATGAAATCTAGCATGAATACATACTCAAACGAACGCGGAGCGGCGATGATGGTATCAGTTATCTTCTTTGTAGTTGCGTCTGTGTTCGTCGTGCTCGGTCTTACGGGCCCTGCAGCACGTGAATTTAAAACGGCCAACGATACAGTGTCTTCAAAGCAAAGTTATTTTCTTGGTGAGTCTGGAGTGGAGGACGCGTTTTATCGTGTGAAAAACAGCATGACTATCGGGACAAGTGAAACTATTGTACTTGGAAGCAATTCAACGACAACGACGATTACAGATCTTGGAAGTGGTCAAAAAGAAATAAAAGGGACAGGAGATGTAGGTACATTTGATAGAGCAACCGACATTAAAATTACGACCGGTACTGGGGTATCATTTAATTATGGTATGCAAATTGGTAACGGCGGGCTCACGATGTCTAATAGAGCACAGATTATCGGGAATGTATATGTAAATGGAAATATTTCTGGATCAAATAGTGCTGCGATTACTGGTACAGCTGTCGCTGCAAATAAAGTGTCACAAACAATTGAGCAATCAAATGGAAGTGGTAGTCCATCAAATTCCATTACATTTGCGAATGGAAGTACGACACAAGATGCAGCACAAAGTTTTACTCCTAGTTCAACAAACTCAATTACCCAAATTGCAGTGTATATAAAAAAAGTGGGCACACCGAGTGATTTGGATATCTACATTACAGGAGATGCTTCAGGAAAACCTGATACAACATCAATAGCAGGAGGTACTATGCTTGCTTCGACTGTAACTACATCGTATGGATGGAATACGGTGGTACTTTCTACAACAGCAAGCCTCACTTCTGGAACAACATATTGGCTTGTGCTTGATGGTACTGCAAATTCATCAAACTATTACATTTGGGGAGCATCAACGTCCGCATATTCTGGTGGTCTCGGGAAAACGGGAACATACGGAGGTACGAGTTGGAATAATACGAGCCCGTCCGGACTTGATGCATATTTTAGAACATACATGGGGTACACAAATGCGACAATTTCAGGTATGACAATTGGAGCATCAGGAACGGGTGATGCATGGGCACATACCGTATCAAGCTCAACAATTGCTGGTAGTCTCTATTGTCAGTCGGGGAGTGGTAATAATAAATCATGTAATACAAGTCGGGCAGACCCAACACCACTTGGTTTTCCAATATCTGAAGCTCAAATTTCGCAGTGGCAGGATGATGCAGTAGCTGGAGGTACTTATTCAGGGAACTATTCATTGAGTGGAAGTAGTACAGCCACACTTGGTCCAGAAAAGATTGTTGGTAATCTTACACTTTCAAATAACGCTATTCTCTATGTATCTGGAACATTATGGGTGACAGGTAATGTGTCGCTCTCTAATGATGCACGAATACAGCTTGCTACATCTTACGGCTCCCAAAGTGGGGTTATTGTTATCGACGGGACTATTTCTACTTCAAATAATGCTGATTTTTCAGGTTCTGGCACAACAGGGAGTTATTTGATGCTTCTTACAACCTCAAGTGCTTCTCCGGCAGTAAATATCGCAAACCATGCAGGAACAGTTATTTTGTATGCTCCGTATGGAACAATACAATTTAGTAACTCAGCATCGGTAAAAGAGGCTGTTGGTAAGGGGATAACAATGTCTAATTCTGCGACACTTACCTACGATTCCGGTCTTGCGAATATGAGTTTTTCGAGCGGTCCATCGGGGTCATATTCAGTAGATTCATGGAAGGAAAGTAACTAATGCTCGTGCTATAATGCACGGCATGAAGAAACTCATAGTTGGGAATTGGAAAATGAATCCAAGCAACCCGAAAGACGCAAAAAAGAATTTCGAAAAAATAAAAAAGGGAGCAACTCTATTTAAGAATATCGACACAGCAATCGCGTCACCGTTTGTTTACTTACCAGAGCTTTCAAAAATTTCAGGAAGCTTGCTTCGACTCGCATCGCAGAACGTATCAGCTGAAAAAGAAGGTGCGTTTACAGGAGAGATATCTGCAGATATGCTTGCGCAGTTTAAAGTTTCATACGCGATTGTCGGACACTCAGAACGACGTGATCTTGGGGAAGGAAACGAGTTTATAAACAAAAAAATAAAGTTACTTCTTTCAAAAAATATCACACCGATTCTTTGCGTTGGCGAAAAAGAGCGTGACAGCGGGATGTTTTATCTCGGTGTTGTAAAAACACAAGTAGAAGAATGTCTTTCCGGAGTACCGAAAAATGCAATAGCAAAAATCGTCATTGCATACGAGCCAGTTTGGGCACTTTCATCAACAGCAAATAGGCGTGATGCGACACCAGAAGATTTTGAGGAAATGCGCATTTATATTAGAAAAATTGTTTCAGACATGGCTGGAGCACAGGCTGGAAAAGATATGCGAATTTTGTACGGAGGTTCTGTGGATGAAAAAAATGCTGAAGGATTTTTAGCACATGGAAAGGCGGACGGACTTCTTCCGGGAAGGGCAAGCCTTACTCCAGAAAAGTTTTTGGGAATATTAAAAGTTGCAAACGGTATTAAATAAAAATGAAATCAGTAAAATCAATAAAGAATATAAAAGGTAAGTATGTACTTGTGCGTACAGATTTCAATGTGCCGATTCAAAATAATAAGATTGTTGATGATACACGTATCCGTGCAGCGCTTCCTACACTCAAACTTTTAAAACAAAAAGGAGCAAAAATAATCATTATTTCACACTCAACTGATGAAACACAGACATTTGCACCTATCGCAAAGCATTTGTCTAAATATATGAAAGCCAATTTTGTACCAGAAATTATTGGTCCAAAGACAATGGAAGCACGAGCAAAGATGAAAGGGGGAGATATTCTTTTACTTGAAAATATACGTTTTGATAAAGGAGAAAAGAACAATGATGTTCGTTTTGCAAAAGAGCTCGCTCGACTTGCAGATGCATATGTAAATGATGC
>CAYLXO010000011.1:21620-24904 GCA_964387965.1 uncultured Candidatus Saccharibacteria bacterium | reverse complement strand
ATTCTCTTTTGCTCGTTCTTTAAGCATTCTTGCGATTATGGCACTCGGCACTTTTTGATCAAATTTGATTTGAATAGTTTTTTTGCCTGTCGCATACCCTTTCTTTGCAAGCGCATCAACATCAGATTTTTTGAGCTGGAAACACAAGCCAAACGTGGCATGTTTTTTGAACACCGAAAAACCAGCGAGTAATCCGTGATATTTATAAAATGGCACTCCCCAACTTATTCCTTCATCTGCATGTGGGACAGCTTTTCGTATAACACTTCGTAGGTCTTTAAGAGTCGCCTGTGATTCTCTACTCGCTTTTTTTATATATTCATCTACATCTTTTGCCTTGTAGTTTCGCATAAATTACTTTGAATCTGGAGTAACTCTCCAAGCGATATATAGCGCAATAGAAATCAAATATTTTACACCCGCCATTATTGAATATGTCTGACGATCTAAATAGGACAAATCGGTATTAAAAAATTTTCCGATCGTCCAAAATAGCGATGTACAGAAACTCATAATGAATACTGCGAAAAGCAATTTTTTTAGATTCATATCTTAGCTAAGTTTTAGTTTCTTAAGCAATTCTGCCACCTCCCCTTTTGGTACATTTTTGAATGCGCCTTCTTGTAGGTTGCCGAGCTTTATATGTTCGATACGAATACGAATTAGATCGACAACCTTGTCGCCTGCCTCCTCTACCATTTTTCTAATCTGGCGATTACGCCCTTCTTTCAACACAATTCGAAAAGTGGAATCACTCTCACGCATAATTTTTGTACCTTTTGTACGCACCTTATCAATCACCATTCCATGCTCAAGTTTTCTTATGAGAGAGCCAGAAACCTCACGGCTAATTGTCACTCGATATTCCTTCTCGTGTTCAAACTTTGGATCAAGCAATCTATGTGTAATACGACGGTCATTGGTCATGAGAATAAGCCCGTGTGAATCTTTATCGAGTCTACCAACTGGGAATACCGGTGTTGGGAATTTTACTGCAGTTACAATCTCCTCTTCTTCACCTTGCGCACCTGTAGTTACAATTCCTCGAGGCTTGTTATACATATAGTAGACATATGAATTTTTCTTTCCTTTCAGTTCAACTTTGTCTTTTATAGGGTCAATCTGCATACCCATAACTGCCTTTTTACCATTCACAAGCACAACGCCTTTTTTGATCAACTCATCAGCCTCGCGACGTGAAGAAAGACCACTATCTGCCATGTGTTTGTTTATACGGACAAGCTTTGCTTCGATTTTTTTCATGTATGCACTATCATGTCACAAATTGAGCTCAAAACAAAACCCTCGCAGGCAAGCGAGGGTTTTGTTGATTTAAAACTAATGAATCTTAATTACTGGCGTAATGATTGTCGGTGGAATTGTTCCTGCTGATACAAGATGATCTACGATACCTCCACCCATAATAGTTGTTCCCAAAAATTCAGTAAGTTGAAGCTTAAACCAAACTTCTGTTCCTGAGCCAACTGTTCCATCATAACCATACATATTTCCAGGTACATTCTGTGAATTTGCTACAAGTCGAAAGTACTCTGTCGAATGTGGATACACACGCACTGATGAAGCACCAGGGAAATTAAATACAAATGTATGACTACTTACTCCCGCACCAGTAGAAGTCACTGTACCTGCCGGAAGTGGAATTATTGCCTCGTCTGGAAGGACGCCTCCTGGAACTTCTTTCTTTCCATCAAGCTGTGTTCCTGCTCCACCCGTTGCACCTGCTGGAATACCTGCAAGGTGAATAAGTGCCATATGCTGAACTGGAGGCCATGGTGTGATTTCATTTGATGTAAGTTCAAATGACATCTTTGAAAGGTCTACCGGACAGTCGCCAGGATTATCAATTTTGAATGTGAGCCATGGAACGCGTACTGCATTTGAGAGAGCGGTAGAAACAACAGTCATAGTAGGTGCTGGCACTTTTGATGATGAAAGTGTTATACCTGCTCCGCCATCAAGACACTTCCAGCTTCGTGGATCAGTATTCTTTTTTTGGATGTCTGCACCTTTTCTTGCAACTTGTCCTGTACCTTCGAGTGCACCCTCGTGCATGTTGTAATAAATAAACGAACCTGCAAATGCAACGATGATAAGCACTATCACCATCTTAAGAGAATTGTTTTCTGGGTTGTTCCAAAAGTTCATAAAATAAGTGCCGAAGCAATGTAATGAGTAATGTCTAAATTGTACTACCTAAGAGATGCAATGCAAGTCGAGCGCAAATCACTTGCAATGCTTAAAGTAAAATGCAAGAATAGCCCAAATTCTACTTTAACCATAAATTCACTGTCATGAGAAACAATCACAAAATGTTCGCATTTAATGCCCGAGAAAAAGGCATAATCGATTTTGAAATGATGAAAGGAAATCCTTTGGGATTTCTTGACAATCGAATCGAAACAACAAGAAAGTGTCTTCAATTTATTGACTCGTTATACAATCATGGCTACAAAGATGCTGAAATAGTACCAGTGGTAAACCCGAAATTCGGTATCAATGTATTGTATAAAGGAAGTGGTCACGACCACAGCCAATTGAGCTTGTTTTCAAGACCAGTTGATGGAATTGCATGTTAATACGTGCCGAGGTTGCTATTCAACCTCGGCACAATTGTATATAAAGCTTGACAAAGGCCATATCAATATGATATAATAATATAAATGTTTTGGTGAATTTTGCGCATAATAGCGTGCTCAAAATTCACCAAAACAAATAGTATGAATATACTATCGATTCTGTTGAACGTAGACCCTGTGCTGGAGGATACTCCAGACATACTGGCTATGGGCGTGATCATTTTTATATTGATTCTCGCAGCAACTATTCCGGACAAAGAAACCGGAAAATAATGTGAATTTTTAGGGTGGTTATAAACAAAAACAGCGCTTCCAATAGTGGGAGCGCTGTAATTATTTTAGTGCATCAGTTATTTTTCCTAAATGCATAGAGTGTGCACCCTTTATAAGAATGACATCCCCTGCTTTGGCATTTTTCTTCACAATTTCTTTTGCTTCATCTACTGTTTCAGTTTCAAAAATCTTTTTTTGACTCATTCGTGTTGTACGAGCACCGTCGGCTATCTTTTTTGCACGCAAGCCACACGTAACAAGGATATCGGCATATTCATAGGAGAGTTTACCTATGTGTTCATGCGCACTTACTGTAAATCTTCCGAGCCCAAGCATATCCCCAAGCACAGCAATTTTTCGCTTTCCAAACGGAATACGTTCAAGCATTTTGAGTGCAGACTCACATGCAATAGG
>CAYLXO010000011.1:0-21520 GCA_964387965.1 uncultured Candidatus Saccharibacteria bacterium | reverse complement strand
CTTCCGTGAATAGTCGCGCCATCTGTAAATCCATAGGTAAAAGTCTTCGATTTTAATATATCTTTTTGTGCAAGCACATTTACATCGTCAGCGTTAAGAATAAGCGCGCCGTCTTTTCGAAGCGAGCGGGCAATCGAAGTCTTTTCTTCAATAAGCTCCTGCGCGTTTTTGAAATATTCGACGTGTGCAGGAATATCAGGAAAACGAGTCATGACCACAATGTATGGACGAAGCCATTTAGATATTTTTTTGATAGTACCTTTTTTCTTTGCAGAAAGTTCAAGTACGATATATTCCGGATAATCTCCTCCAAAAACAAGAGAATCAAGACCACTCATAAGAGCATGGAGCATATCTTTTGTCCTGTTGCTGCCAGTAGCAACACCTAAAAGTGCATAGAGTGCTGAGAGGTTACTACTTGCAGTGTCAGAACTCTTAAGCACATGCATCGTAGTCCCAATCATGGTATAGATCGCATTTTTTGTTGAAGTCTTACCAACGCTTCCAATAACAACGATAACTTTCGGAGACTTACGCGCTATAACCAAGCGAGCGACAACCGTCATGCACCATATGAGAATGTTTTTTATCCATTGTTTCATTGTTTTTTAGATGGGAGCGATGCGTCCTGATCAGGCGGAACATTGTAATACGTCAACAAAAACTTCGCGATATTTGTGAAGTTGATTGCAATAGTTTCTGAAGAATATGGTGCACCGTGTGGATTGACCAAATACAAAAGCACAACAAATTTTGGATCATACGCAGGATAATATCCAAACATACTATGCAAGACGCGATCAGGATAATATCCGCCTCCTGGCATAGGCATTTGTGCAGTACCTGTCTTTGCAGCAATACTCCATGAAGCATTTTTCCATTTTCCTACAAGTGGGCCTTTTACATATACTGTTGCAAGCATGCGAGATATCGCGAGTGCAGTCTCATTTTTTATAACAGGTGGCAAGTTCGGTTCAGGTGTAATCGTGTGGGTAGTGCCATTCGGATATCGAATCTCTTTTCCTACATGTGGTGTTACTGGAACACCGTTGTTTGCGAGCGCTGAGAAGGCACGGATCGCAACTACCGGTGTAAGTGCGATACCTTGCCCAAATGATGCTGTCGCATATTCAAGAGCACGGGGACTTTGTAGATTAGCAACAAGCGAAGATATCTCACCTGGCAAATCAATACCTGTTTTTGAATTAAATCCAAACTTATAAAAATAATCACGTGTTTTCTCAGGTCCCAACTTTTGTTGAACATACACAGCTCCTGTGTTAAGTGACTCGTTAAGTACTCCCTGCATTGTTGTAAGTCCACGACCTTTAAAATCGAAGTTATTGATGCGAGCTTTGTCTACAACAATATAGCCTTTGTCCATGTAGGTCGTCTCAGGTTTTACAAGACCAGCATCGAGTCCTGCAGCCATAGTGAGCGCTTTTACAACAGAGCCAAATTCATACACATTTTCTACAAGCGGATTCCCGTACATCGAAACATCTTTGGCTTTCCCAAAATCATTTGGATCAAATCCAGGGAGTGCGCTCATGGCATATATTTCTCCTGTTTTTGGATTCATGATAATTCCTCCGACACTGTCTGAAGACCAGCGATTTTTTGCAGCTTGCAACTCATTGTCAAAAAATGCTTGCACTGTAGGTTCGATTGATGTCACAACATCTCCTTCTGATTTTTCTGTCGCAAATGTGTCTTTAATATTTGAAAAAACTTCAGCAAAAAAGTTTGTATACAATCCTGTTCCTGTACGAGAAAGAACATCATTATATTCACGCTCAAGACCGTAGCGTCCAGTAAGTGTGTCCCCTTTAAATCCTACAAAGCCGATCGTCTTTGAGGCAAGCGTCCCTCCGGGGTATGACCTCCAGCTATTTTCATACATATAGACTCCTTTTATTTTAAGCGCGCGAATTCTATCTGCCTGTTCACGAGAAATCTTTACGGCAATTTCTTCATATGGATCGCCGAGTTTACTCGCACGATTTATAAATGTATCGTGATCGATTGTAATTATTTCATTTAGTGCAGTATATGTTGCTTCTTTATCTAGGAGCTCACTTGGTACTACTGCAAGCTTGTACCCTGTTGTAACGCTCGCAAGTTCTACCAAATTTCCATCTTTACTTGTTGCAAAAATAATACCTCGATCGAATGCGGTAGTTCCTGATGGAGCGTACTGTCTATCTGCTTTTTTTGAGTACGCATTTCCATGCACTATTTGCAGAAAAAAAAGCTTGGCTATAATCAGGAGCGCGAGACCCCCGACAAAACCAAGCACTACGATTAATCTTTTGTGACTATAGGCATGCATATCTCACATCTACTGTACCACAGCTTAGAGTGGATTTTGAATTGCGCTTGCCTGAGTTTCAGAAACAGCACGAGATGCATATAGTGTGTCATGTGACTCGCTGAGACCTACAGATGCGAGTGAGTTTATGTCGAGTGATTGAAGTGTCGCAAGGTACTTTGATTCAAGCATACCTACCTTACTTTGTGTTGAACGTATAGTAGCTTCTGCCTGACGTCGTCCGACAACATCAAACACGATCTTTCCTACAAAATAGACATATGTACCAACAAGAACTGACAAAATAAGAACTCCAGAAAAGACAACCTTTTTTGTGTTTTCTCTTTTTGGGAGTGCCATATTTTGAAATTTCATTATTGCTGTTGTCATTTTGATTAATTTTTTTGTATTATTCGTAATTTTGCACTACGTGATCTTCGATTTTTTAGTACTTCTTCTCGTGTTGGTACTATTGGTTTTTTGTTTATGAGAGTTCCGTTTGATTTTGAAAATTCTTTAAAAATATTTTTTACTACTCTGTCTTCTAAACTATGAAAAGTAATTACTGCGATTCTTCCATTTGTCTCGAGCATATTCCACGCTCCACGTAGTCCCTGCTCAATCGCTCCGAGCTCATCATTTACATACATACGAAGTGCTTGAAATGTTTTTGTTGCTGGGTGTATCTTTCCGTTTCTGTATCCTCGTGGTACAGCGTCCCAAACTATTTCTTTTAATTCGAATGTGGTCTCTATGCGTTTTTTTCGACGTGCCGTGACAATTGCTTTTGCAATCATGCGTGAGTATCGTTCCTCACCGAGCTGGTAGATGATATCCGCAAGTTCGCTCTCGCTTGTACCATTCACAACATGACCTGCGGTGAGCGTGTCACTCGTGATCGGATTCTTAAGCGTCATAAGAAGGGGCTCATCATGCATGAACGAAAATCCTCGTCCGCTTGCACCAAGCTCCATAGATGAAACTCCAAGATCAAACAATGCTTTATTGATTTTTGGTATGCCATGAGCTACACATGCATGTTCGATATGAGCAAAAGTATCGTGGATGCTTGTGAGCTTGCCACCAGCTTTCTCAATAGTTTCTTTTGCAATCACAAGCGCATGTGCATCAAGATCAAAACCAACAATCTGTACCGCATTTCCAAAACGTCGTGCGATTTCTGCAGAGTGTCCACCTGCACCTAGTGTTCCGTCGACTATGACATCACCCTCGTGTATCGCTAGACCCTCAACTGATTCGTTTAAAAGAACTGAAACGTGATTACTTTGCATACTTTAGAGAGCGCCAATTCCGCCAAGTTTTTCGGCAAGCGTATCCGCTTGTGCTTCGACTCCTGCCTTGTACTTTGCCCACGCCCTCTCATTCCAGATTTCTGCACGGTTTTGAACACCGATAATGGCGACACGGCCTGAAAGCTTAGTTCGAGCTTTCAAGAAATCCGGAATGAGAATGCGCCCAGCACTATCCAATTCAACTTCTTGTGCACCTCCAAACATAAAACGGTTGAAACTACGATTGTCAGCTTGAAGCATTGAGTTTTCTGCAAGCTTGCCGGATATCTTTTCCCATTCAGAAAGACTGAACATGAAAATTGAATTATCAAGACCCGGTGCAAGCACAACCTTTTTTCCTAGTTCGCTTTTAAATTTCGCCGGGAGTGAAACTCGGTTTTTCTCATCAATCGCATGTATGTATTCTCCGATTAACATTGTTTTTCCTAGCTAAAACCTAAAATTCTTTATCTCCCACCTTTCCCCACTTACATACAATTTTACTCCACTTTGTCCCACTTCGCAAAATAAAAAAGTGGATAACTTCCACTCCTAAATTTTGACTGAAACGAGTTTTGTTGTATTATTTAAAAAATTGAATTTTAAACCACAAAGCCACTGATATGAAAAAAAATAAACGCACCTTAAAAGACATTGACGGGCTTAAAGATAAGCCCGATGTAGTCGAACGACTTTTAAATAAGATAAGAAAAAAAGGAATTCAATTTCCTTGTCCACCTGGTTGTGGCTGGCTTGTACTCAAGCATCTTTTCTTACAACAGCTGTCCGCATAGACATCAACACATTTTAAAAAAGCGCACCATTGGTGCGCTTTTTCAAATTGTTTATTCCTTTGGTCTCATGAGTGGGAACAACTGTGTTTCGCGAATCGGCTTATCTACAAGAAAAGCGAAAAATCTTTCTCCGAATCCAAATCCGCATGTCGGTGGCATACCGTGTTCGAGCATGTCCACAAATTCCCATTCTGGCATCATTGCTTCTTCATCGCCATCTTCAAGCAATTTTTGCTGAAGTTCGAATCGTGCACGTTGATCAAGTGGATCATTCAATTCTGAAAATCCATTCCCCACTTCGCTTCCTGCCAATATCACATTAAATCGCTCCACAGTTCCTGGACGATCATGAGATTCTTTTGCAAGTGGTGACACAAGCTTTGGATGATGAACAAGAAATGCTGGACCTGAAATATTTTTTCGACAGTATTTCCAAAGGGTATCTGTGAGACGTTCACGATTTTTTCCGTCATATTTTACGCCGAGCTCGTCGAGCTTTGCAGTCATTTCCTTTTCATTTGCACTAAGTACATCAATACCAGTCTGACGTTTTACTTCATCTACATAATCAACAATTTTCCACTCATCAGCAAGATTGAATGTATGTCCACGTGTTGTAAATGTTGTTGTTCCAAATACATCCATCGCAATCTTTTTGTACATCTGCTCAACAAGCTTCATACCATCTTTATAGTCAGCGTATGCCCAGTAAAATTCCATATTTGTAAATTCTTGTAGGTGTTCTGGACTTGTACCTTCGTTGCGGTACGCACGACCGATTTCAAATGTTTTTGGAAAACCTGCCGCCATAAGGCGCTTTTGCCAAAGCTCTCCAATAGATATACGCAAAAAAACTGGGATATCAAAATCTTTGTGATGTGTCTTAAACGGATTTGCTTCCGCACCTCCTGTAGTTACCTCAAGTGTTGGAGTTTCAACTTCTAGAAAACCGTGCTCGAGCATGAATGCACGTGTCGCCTTCCAAAATTCCGCCTTTTTTATAAAAAGCTCTCGAAGTTCTGGGTTCATCACGATATCCAAATATCGCTTTCGGAATCGCTCATCTGGGTCTGTAATACCATGCCATTTTTCTGGAAGCGGAAGAAGAGACTTTGTTGCCATGTTCCAATCAGATACAAGAAGCGATGGCTCACCTCGCTGTGTTGTAAAAAATGTACCGTTCACTGAAATAAAATCTCCGATGTCTACCGTTTTTGTAAAAAGGTCGAATACCTCTTCTTTGATCTCGTCTTTTTTGAAAACTGCTTGAAACTTGGCAGTACCGTCATCAAGAACAGCAAAAAGGATTGCTCCTTGTCCGCGTAGCGCCATGACACGCCCCGCGATTGCATGCGTTTCTTTACTCGCCTCTAAACGAGCAAAGTCGTCTCGAACAACATTGAGTGGGTAATCACGGGACACACGAGCTGGAAACGGGTCCATTCCTGCCTCTTTTAACAGTTCTATTTTGCGCAAACGCTCTTGGCGTAGTTCTTCTAGTGATGCCATATATTCCCCGAGTATAGCAAATGGCGCTCCTATTCGGAAGCGCCATTTATATAATGCTACACAAACACAAAAAGATGTTCGAGTCCGCTAATTGCTACCCATATCGTCTCATCACTGGCCACCGACTCAAGCTGTCGAACCTTATCATGACTGTATGCGTAACGAATAACTCCGTAATCTGAACCATCTCTAAATGGAAAATGTACACGTGTCCCCTTTTTCGCCAACTCATCAATTAGTGGCTTGTTTTTTCTATAATACGCCTCTATGTCACTCCTTGATTTTAGTTTTATTTTTATTTGACTAAAAATATCTGGGTAACGCTTTGATACTATGAGCTGATAGGCTGACTTTAATGGACTGAAATTGCTTACTGTAAGGTACGAATTTTGGTCGTTCATGACTGTGCGTTTTGTTCAATGAATTTGTACCACAAAAAGCCACTACTGTAAAGTAGTGGCTTTTTGAATATTATTCAACTGAAAGCACTTTGTATACTGTTTCGCCTTTTGGTGTCTTGAAGGTTGCCTTATCTCCTTTCTTTTTTCCAAAAAGTGCCGCACCAAGAGGAGAATTGTTTGAAATTTTTCCTGATGCAAAATCTGCTTCTTCACTTCCAACGATCGTAAATGTCTGCTTTGCTTTGTCTCCCTCTTTCTGCACAACTACCGTTGCGCCAATCGAAACTGTGTCGCCGTGATGCTTTTTAACAAGAGTAGAATTCTGCAATATGAATTCAATATTTGAAATTCGCTCTTCGAGTTTTCCCTGCTCTTCACGAGCTTGATGATATTCAGCGTTTTCAGAAAGGTCTCCAAGTGACTTTGCAAATTCAAGCGCATCGAGAATCTCCTTACGTTTTACTGTTTGGAGTTCTTTCAGTTCTGCTTCGAGTTCTGCGCGTTTTTCTGCACTAATGTAATGGTTGTTTGGATTCATATATGTGTCTCTTAACTAATTTACCCGCTAAGAAACGAGGTGTTTCTTGGCGGGATTCTTCGAGATTCCTAGTATACTATGGTAAGCCAAAAAGTCAAAAGACCCATGTACTAGCTAGAAGATACCAGACCTAAAAATGAGTTTGCGTAGTGCGTATGCCAACCCGTATATCATGTAGATGGTTGGATTAAATACTTGATCAAAACTTGATGACATCTCTACAAAATTTGTGCCGAATCCACGTTTAAAATAGGTAAAGCCGTTCCATGGATGTTTACCGGTAAAATCTGGTGCAAGGCTTCCCCACATGTCATATGTCGTAAGACCTGCCTTCTTGGCTTCAAGAATTGTAGTCCACATAAGGAGTTGAGCGCTAGGAATATTACGATCAGTGTTACTTGTTCCGCCGTAGGTATAATACGCTCGATCATGAAAGAAAAATAATTCGTATGCTGCTTTTGGTTCGCCGTTGTAAAACGCAATAAAAATACGCGCGACGCCTTGTTTGCCCAAATTATTCCAAATTATTTCATGGTAGGCACGAGTGTGACCATGATACTTTTGACGTTTACAAGTATCGAAATACAGTTTACAAAAAATCTCAAATCCTTCATCAGTACTCATTTCTTTTACTGTCACACCTTTTCGTCCAGCAAGTCTAATTGAGTACCGTGTTTTTTCATGACACTGTGAAAGTAATTCTTGTTCCGTTTTTTGTAGGTCTAACTCTTGGTTCCATTTTGTAAATAATGGATGAGATGACTTTTTCATCCCGAGCGACAAAAGTGCACTGTCTGCATCAATAGCAGGAACGTATGTTTCCCATTTTACAAAAACACAGTGAATACTTCGTGCGTAATTGCGTACAAAATCGACAACACTCTGACTCGGAACTCCTGAACGAGGAATGTATCCAATATAATATGGCAACTTTGGAACTTTATGTACCGTCATTTGAAACACTGCAACGAGTTTCTCTCCTTCGTATTCTCCGATACGCACAACTCGGACGCCAGTGGATTTTTTTGCTTCTCCCCATGCGTAACTTTGCATTGGATGTGTTGCGTGTACATCAAATATCTCTGGAGTCGTTGATTCTATTATTTTTACTTGTGTGCTCATCCTATTTTTTTAGTGTACTAATGTATTCTGGTGCGTTAATAACAAGCCAGTCAAAGAAATGATGCATAACTCCTTGAGAAGTTCCAAGTCCAGCTTGCGGACCACGCTCAAGCACTACCACAAAAGCATAATCAGGTCGTTCATAAGGGAAAAAACCAGTCATCCACGAATTTACATATATTCCTCCTGGGCCTACTTGGGCAGTACCAGATTTTGTTGCAACTGAAAATGGCTGGTTGCGGAGCACGCTTGCAGTACCAATCTGCGCACCAAGCCTCATTCCTTCATGCACAACAGTAAAATCTTCGTCAGCCAATTCAATTTTCGTTGTAGGAAGTTCAACATCAGTTTGTACAACATGCGGAGTAACAAGCGTGCCACGATTCGCCACAGCTGATACTGCACGAACAAGCTCAATAGGAGTAACTTGCACTCCGTACTGACCGATTGCAGTGTTATATGTATCTCCAATGCGCCATGTTTCTCCCTTGAATTTTTCAGCTTTCCATTCAGGACTTGGAATACTACCTGTTACTTCTCCCTTCAAATCAATCCCCGTCTTTGATGTAAGGCCAAATAGAGAAAAATATTTTCCAAGATTATAAATTCCAATACCCTTCTGACTCTGAAATCCTCCACCCACTTCAAAGAAATAAATGTTCGAAGACACTGCCAGCGCTTTTCTCATATCTACCCAACCATTGTCTGAATGGTAGTCTCGAAAAATTCCAGGATGTGCGGGGTCATATGGATTCGGTACTGTAATATAACCTTGAGAGAGAATTTTTTTCTCAGGGGTAATCACGTTTTCTGTAAGTGCACCCATAGCAACATACGGCTTCACCGTTGATCCAGGAGTAAACAAACCGGAGACTGCTCGATTAAGTAATGGGAGTTTTGAACTGTTCAAATAACCGGAAATTGTTTTTACATCTTTACCATCTGACATAATATTTGAATCATAGTCAGGTACATTTGTAAGTGCCAAAACTTCGCCGTTATGTACATTCATTATCACTCCGGATGCACTTCGAAATCCTGCAGAGTACATATAATCTGCGAGTTGCTTGTGCAACTGTGATTGCACTCGTGAATCAATAGTAAGTGTGAGATTTTTCCCGTTTTGAGGTTCATCGACAATTGCACTACCTTGTTCTTCGCCAGCAATATCACGCTCGACAATAGTAGAACCATTCGTACCGTTCAAATCATCGTTGTACGAGCGCTCGACACCATCTTTTCCAATAATTTCAGTTTGCCAATAATTTCCTGCTGAATCTTTTGCAGGATACTTCACATATCCAAGCAGGTGTGAAAAACCACCAGCACTCGTATACACACGCTTTCCCCACGGAATATCGTCTGTACGCTTTTCATTCCATACAAGTGGAACTTCGTTGCGGTCATAAATATTTCCACGTGCTGCAAAAATTGGCTCACGACTTAATGAGTTGTTCTCACTTTGTTTTTTGTATGTAGCACCATTTGCTACTTGAAGATACCACAACCTACTACCGAATAGAGCTATAAGTAATATGAGAAATGTTGCTATACCCCAAAACGGCCCTCGTCCTATCGGTAACTCGAGTTGTCCCTCGAATTGTTGTTCATCAAACTCAGGAAGATTTTTTGAATCAAGAAAAATCTCATCTGGATCAACAAACCGATTTCGCTGTCGACGTTTTGCGCGCTTTTTTGATTGTATAAATGAAAATATATTTTTCATGACAACTTCATATTTGAGTTAAAAACATACTTTCGTACTCGTGCCACAATAAAAACAAGTAGTAGCGCAACAATAGTCATTACATATCGAAAACCAAAGAATTTCGGTTCTGCGATACCGTATAGTGTGTCGTGAATAAAAAATATAACTGGCAATTCGTAATATGTGTTGAATCTATATAAGCAAAATAACGCAATCAAAAGCGTCAGATATATTGGAAAATAGACCGCGGAAGCAAGAAGTACTATTCCGCAAACAATTCGAAGTGCCATACAGGCAGTATAAAGCAAAACCCGTCTAAAACAAAAAGCCATGTATGTGGCTTTTTGTTTTAATCTGCATCAATTTTTCCGCGTTTTCTTCGAATAAATTTAACGATTTTTGAGAACAAAAAGCGAAGCACAAAAAATACAAGTAATAAACCAACGATGTAAAACATGACCGGTGTACCGAATAAAAATGCGAGCATCGAAAATAGCCACAATCGTACATATGCAAGCGGTGTATCAACATACTTTGCTGAGGGTGCAATACTTCCTTTTTTAAGCGCTTCTGCTTTTTGTTTTGTAAGAGTATCTAGCGACTTTTCGGCAGTACTTTTTTTAGTAGAAAATGATTCAGCTGTAACGTTTCTCCACGAATCGAGCGACTTTGTTTTTTCCGATACTGTATCTTTCACAGTATCAGGAACACTATCAAGTACTTTTTTCTGAATTTCGTCTACTTGGTTGAGAAGCAATTTTTCTGATGCAGTTGAATCTGATCCTGCTTGTGCAGAAAATGGATTTGGAATGGTTTTTGAAACAAAATAATTTGTCGCCTTTGCAGATGTAACAGGGAGAGCAACTGGGACAGTTTTTCCTCCTTCCCCGATTTCAGTAAGATTACTCATCTGAGCAGAAAAGGCATGTTCTCCAGGGCCAATCTTAAAAGACACAGAAGCAAGACTTACATTGTTTGATGCAATGCTGAGTTGTTTTTTACCAAGAAGTAATTCATTGTCGTAAAAAAGTACAGTTCCATTAAGCGGGACTTTTTCTGTGTTTTTAAACACTGCATATACAGTTACAGTGTCACCATCCGATGGTGATTCTGGAGTAAACCAAATTGGAGTATCAATAAATCCAGTTGCAGCATATGTTGAAACTGCACACGAAAGTGCAATGCCAAAACCTATACATACTTTAATGATACGTTTCATACAATTAGTATAGCGAAAGTATTATGAGCGCGCCACACGGAGAGCATTCAAAATAACGAGTACATCAATACCTTCCTGCAAAAGCGCACCAGTAAGTGGCTCAATTGTACCGATCGATCCAAGTATCATCGCTACAAGCGAAAGTCCTATACCAATAAAAATTCCTTGCTTTGCGACTGTCAGTGTACGTTTTGCGACTTGGTACGCCTCAAGTACACGAGACAATGAGCCTGAAACTACAACAATGTGTGCAGCTTCGCTTGAAGCAGTTTCACCTCCAGTTCCAAGAGCAATACCAACATCAGAAACAGCAAGTGCAGGAGCATCATTTACTCCATCACCTACCATAACAACCGGACGATCATTTTTCTTAAGTTCTCGTACATATTTTACTTTGTCTTCTGGTAGACACTCGGCATGAATATCGGTGATTCCAATTTCTGCTCCTATGCGTTCAGCAACGGTGTGTTTGTCTCCGGTCAAAAGCATTATTTTGTGCATACCGAGCGCACGAAGAGAATCAAACATTGATTTTGCATCTGGTCGTGGTTTATCCGCAAACAAAACTGCACCAATAATTTCTGTACCTTCTGAAAGATAAACGGCAATAAGTCCAAGATCTTGTGCCTCAGTATGATGTGCTTTTACACTTTCTTTCACAAGAATTCCAGACCTAGTCATAAATTTCAACGAGCCGAAGCGATACATCGTACCGTTCAAAGACCCTTCAATTCCCTCTCCGAAGTGTTCAAAACACGCTTCGGGATATAGTAGTTTTTTATTTTGTGCGACTGAATGCGCGACAAGTGCACGTGCGAGTATGTGTGTCGAACATTGATCAAGTGAAGCAGAGAGCGCGAGAATATCACCCTCTCCTCTAAAAACATCGACTCGAGCTACTTCTGGGACCCCAAGTGTTATCGTTCCTGTTTTATCAAATACAAACGTTTTTGCTGAAGCCAAACTTTCAAGCGCTCCACCATTTTTAACAATAATTCCGCGCTTAGCGCTTCGACTAATTCCAGAAATAATCGCGATCGGTGTTGCAAGAATAAGTGGACACGGCGTTGCAACAACAAGTACAGAAAGAACCCGTGTAGTATCGTGCGTAAGAAGATATGTAGCAACGGCTATTCCAAATGTGAGCAACGTAAAATACACACTATATCTATCAGCAAGTCGCACGAGTGGAGCTCTACTTTCTTCTGCATCTTTTACAAGCTTTAAAATTTGTTCGAAACGACTTTCGCTCGCTTCTTTTGTACTAGTAACGTACAAAACAGCGCTCGTATTTTTTGTTCCAGAAATGACAAAACTACCTGGACGCTTCTCTTCGGGAATACTTTCGCCAGTCATAGCAGACTCATCGACACTTGAAATACCTTCAATGACGGTTCCATCGACAGGAATAATTTCACCAGGCTTCACAAGCACAGTATCTCCTATCTTCACATCAGAAACCGCAACATCAGCAAGTCCAGTATCTGTCTTTATATGTGCAATGACTGGTGCATGTGCAAGCAATAGCGAGAGTTCACGTCGGGCACGATGCATAGCATATGCTTCGAGTGTCTCACCACCGGAAAGCATGATAAGCACAATAATTCCCGGAAGATATGCACCGAAAAGAAATGTTGAAGCAAGCGCAACGCCAGCGATAAGGTCAACTCCAAATTGCCCACGAAAAATATCTCGAAGAATCTCGTACCATAATGGAATAGAAAAAATGAGCAATCCATATTTGAGGACTACCGTTGAAAGCTCAGTATTGCCGGTACCATAAAAAACAAGCGCAAGTATTCCCGAAGCTACTGCGCCATAGCATGAAATTGAGATGTCTTTCCAAATTGTATTTTTCATTACGATACGTATCCTTTTTCTTGTAATGCAGTGTGTGCTTTATCTAAAATTGATTTCTGACTTTCATATGTAAGCATTTCTCGTGCAGTCGCATACGGAGCAAATGTACACTCAAGTATCTCAGCAGGTTGTGGGTGAATTTCATCAGTTTCGACAGTGGCGACAAAAAAGGTATTTACTTTTTTTGTCGGAACTCCTTCTCGATTGAATGTATATTCTTCTGTAAATTCAAGCTCAGGAACTAGGTTAAAAAAAGAAATTCCACACTCTTCGTAGATTTCACGCTTTGCTGTATCAAATGGTGTTTCATTACCTTCAGTATGACCTTTTGGAAAACTCCAGTGGGTAAGTTGTCGCACGAGTAAATACCGCGACTGTGCGTTTGCAGTATGAACAACGATACATCCAAATGAATGCTCTGTAGGCATACGTACAGTATACACCAGTGTTATCTAGTGAACTATCTTGAAAAAACCATACCAAACTGCCACAAAATTAAGGATGGAGTGCGATATTGAAATAAGAATCAAGTTTGGATATTTGCGATAGAGCGTTGCAAAAAAGATTCCTATAACAAAGGCAAATGGCAACCCAATATGTGGGAACGGATAAATGATGTGCATGAACGCAAACAAAAGTGCATTTACCAAGATAATAGTAAGACCATCAGGAAAAATCTGTCCAAGAACTGGCATCAAAAACCCTCGAAACGCAAACTCTTGGAAGGAAGATACAAATACAAAAAGAAAAAGAAAGTGCGGTTGTACCCACCAATGAGATGTGCCCGGCATGCCAAGGAGATTCGCAAATAAAACGAGTGCCACAAATCCAATGATTGTAGCGATAGTGTACGGTGCAAGCATTGATTTAATTGAGCCCGTAGAAATACCAAGGTCGCTCGCTGTCCACTTGTCGTTTGTAATACTACCGTAAATAAGGAGAGAAAAAATGAGGAGCACAAACATTCGTCCTTCGATCGGAATAATTCCCAATTCTAACAACGTAATCGGCAGAACGAAAAAAAGCATTACTCGCGCAATCGCAAGCTCACGTGATGCACGAGTACCAGGATACTGTGCTCTCCAAAATTTTCCCGCTCCAAACTTCATAAACTACGCTGTGTATTCTCCGAGTGATGCCTTGCTTGATTCAGACAAGCGTCCCATGTATACCGTTTGTGCTTCAGCAACCTTAGTCATATCCCCTTTCCATAGTTCAAGTACTGGCTGTTGAATTCCTCGAGAGTATGAATATGTTACTCCCCATGGATATGGACCCATCTTTGCAATTTCGTTGAGATTTTTTGTTGAATCTAGGGGGCTCTGTCCACCAGATAGAAATACCACTCCTCCGACTTCTGCTGGTACATTTTCTTTTAGAACTCGTGATGTGCGAGTTGCAACATCCATAGCATCCATAGCTTGGCCAGACTTATTTCCAGGTACAACCATACTTGTTTTCAAAATTACGCCAGGAAGATATACACCGAATCGCTTCATCTCTTCAAACATCATTTTAATTGTGCGCGCTGTTACTGCTTCTGCAACCTCGATTGTGTGTGATCCCTCAAGAATGACTTCTGGCTCAAGCATTGGAACAATATCTGCTTCTTGTGCAAGAAGTGCGTACATAGCAAGCACAGCAGAATTCGCGCGAATTGCTTCGTCGGTAGGTAGATTTTTTTCTGAATCAATCGTGATAACAGCACGCCATTTTGCAAAGCCAGCACCAAGTGACTTGTATTCAGAAAAACGTTCTCGTAGTCCATCAAGACCTTGAGTAACAACTTCTCCTGGATGTCCAGCTAGATCTACTGGCCCTTTATCAACTTTAATTCCAGGAATAATTCCTTTCTTTTTCAAAATATCAGTAAATGGAACTCCACTTGAATCTTTCTGTCTAATTGTTTCGTCAAAGAGGATAACTCCTGAAAGATACTGTTCGTTTCCCTCTGCGCAAAGCAAGAGTTCCCGGTATGCTCGACGCATCTCCTCAGTATCAGGTACACCGACTGCTTGAAACCGCTTGTTACATGTTGCGTTTGATTCATCTGCAGCAAGAATCCCCTTGCCACGTGCGACCATTTGTTTTGCAGTATTTGCGAGTATGTCTTTATTCATACTGACAATAGTACTATTTTTCTTAAAAAAATGAAACACGGTATATACTGGTAAAACTACACTATGGAAAAAAGTGATCTGGAACTTATTACTGAATATCAACGTGGTGCTACTGATGCATTTACAGACCTTGTAGAGCGGTACTCAAAACCTGTCTTTCTTTTCGCGTACCGAATGAGTAAAGATCGTGATATGGCTACGGACATCGCGCAAGAAACATTTGTTAAAGTCTGGAAAAAACTTCCCACATTTAAACCTGGTGCACAATTCAAAACATGGATATTCACAATTGCTCGAAACACGGTGATCGATTATTTACGTAAAAAACGTTCAACACCATTCTCGATTTTTGACACCGAAGATGGCAAAAATATGATAGAAGAAACGGTTCAAGACGAAGCTCCATTACCGCCCGAACTTATCGAACGTGCAGAAAAAAATGCTTTACTTGAAAAAAATTTAGCGAAATTAGATCCAATTGATCAAGAAATATTAGAACTTCACTATCGAGAGGACCTGACATTTGATGAAATTGGAACAATACTTCGGCGACCACTTGATACCGTAAAAAGTAGACATTACCGTGCAATTAAAAAATTACAGACATATTTTAGTGAAGACCCAGAGACCTAAAGCGCACCAAATTATAAAGATAAAACGTATACATACTCAGATGGAACACAATCTACACAACCTGTTCAAGAACTCTAATGCCCCCGAATTACCCGAGGGTTTTACCATTACGACGCTTGAAAAAATTGCTCGTGAGTCACATAGAATTGAACGAAACCGAAAAATCTATTGGGGTATTGCCTCTCTTGTATCAGTGGTGCTCTTCGTAAGCTCTACAGTTCACACTGTCGGACAGTTTGGGTCATCAGGATTTTCTAGTTATTTCTCACTTATTTTTTCTGACGCAAAAACAATTATGACACTCTGGAAAGACTTTGGGCTTCTCCTTGTTGAGTCGATTCCCGTACTTTCAATTGCACTCTTCCTTGCAACACTATCGTTTGGATTATTTACTTTCCGTAAACTATGGTCAGAATCGAAAACAGTGCGATATACTGGAATAGCACATGCATAAATATATGAACACTGAATCAATCAAGCAATATATACGCGGAGCAGGCACAAAAAAGATTGGTATTATAATCACGAGTATTGCAGGTGCAATTCTTATCTTTCATTTTGGGACAGAACTAGGATATAGACGTGCTCAATTCTATTCGGGCAATGGTGAGCGATACTTACCTTTCGATAAAGCGCCTAAACACAGAGGAATGATGGGAGCATTAAAAGATGACACATCAAATAGTCATGGCGTGCGTGGAAGAATTATCACAATCAACCCTCCAAAGTTTACCGTCGAAGATGATAGCAACGTTGAAAAGATAATCCTCACAACAGATGACACAATCGTTCGAAAATTCCGTGATGAGATACACATAAGCGATCTAGAAGAAGGCGATTTTATTATCACGATTGGGAGTCCGAATGAAAACTCAGAAATACAAGCAAAGCTGATTCGTGTTCTTCCACCTCCCCCAATACAATAGTGCACCAAAACGCATTGTCCAAACGTGTTATAATTAGTAGAGATTTATTAATTAATCAAAGAAAAACATATGCATATGGAAATGAACGAGAATAAAAACGGTTGTGGAGAAAATAAAAGTGGATGCGGAGGTTGTGGTGGCTGTGGTTATCACCACAAGCACATGATGAAGTGGCTTGTAAAAATTGTACTTGCTGTCCTTATCTTCTCATTTGGGTACCAGATCGGAGAGATGAAAGGTATGCTTCGCAGTCAGTTTGGTGGATACCGTCATGGCGGGTTTGCTATGCCAATGATGTACGGTGAATACTGGGGTGATACACAAGTAGGTGCTGAAGGCGGAAATGTAGGGCTCCAAGCTCCACAAGGTCCAGCAACAAAATAACTTATTACACACAAAAACGTCCTAGGCCTATCCTAGGCGTTTTTTGTTTTATGCCATATACTGAAAAAATCTATATGACAAACCCAAACACCCCCAAAGTAATAAAAAGTCTGCATCAAAAGAAATACCGACAAGAAACAAAAAAGTTCTTGGTGGAAGGCACAAAAAACGTAGTTGAACTCCTTCACAGTACATACCATGTTGAAAATGTGTACGTAACAAAAGAGTTTAAGCTTGCGTATCCAGACATACTGTCAAAAACAAAGGCACGCGTTCAAGTTGTAGACTCAAGTGAACTTAAATCATTCGGAACCCTTGAACACAATGATGGTGCGCTTGCGATTGCTCAGCAAAAAGAATCAAAAGAGCCAAATCCGAGCGACGAAATCGTACTTGTGCTTGATGATATCCGTGACCCAGGAAATCTTGGAACGCTCATTCGCATTGCAGACTGGTATGGCATAAAAAACATTGTCTGTTCTCCTTCATGCGTAGATTGGTACAACCCAAAAGTCATTAGCGCATCGATGGGGTCATTTACTCGAGTGCATGGCTACTATACCGACCTACCAAGCTACATCAAAAAACATACTGTGCCAGTTGTTGGAGGATTCCTTGATGGAGAAAATGTACATACATTTTCATTTCCAAAATCTGGATTACTTGTGATTGGCAGTGAATCGCATGGTATAAGTCGTGAAGTTGCAAAATGCGTGACACACAAAGTTACTATTCCTCGCTATGGTGGCGCCGAATCACTTAATGCAGGGGTTGCTGGTGCGATACTTCTTGATCGCTGGAAGAACTCGAACTAACCGGCCCAAAGATTTTAGGATTTTTTTCTCCAGCAACTTCTAGTACAGCCCATGCACCCTTGTTCATACGTGCAAGTGCATGATCAACGAGTAAAAATTTTCCTGGCACGTCAACTGTAAATTCAACAATCGAAGCACCGCCCGGTAATACTGCGGTAGTTTGTACATTTTTTAACACTGAAGATCCTACCCCTATTCCTGCTTCAGGATATACAGTATCAAATATCTCACCTATTACATGGAATGAGGAAATGAGATTTACGCCACCATTTCCAACATACATTCGTATTGTATCCCCGACATTCGCGCGCATTCTTGGCACACTTTCAATTTTTCCATTAAATACAACGTAGTTTGGATTTCCATCAAGCAATGCCTCCGAATCAAAAGGAACAAGCCCACGCTTCCCAAGCTGTCCTGTTGTATACAACTCTCCTTGCATAACATAAAACTCTTTATCGACAGGCTTAAGTGCGACACGAGAATCCTTCGGGTCAACCATAATCAATCCGTATTGCCCGTGTGAATTATGTGTAGAAACATTTGGCATTGCGCAATGGTACACATAGAGTCCAGGATTAAGTGCTTTCCATCTAAATGTTTTTGTTTCTCCCGGATTAACATCCGTAAGTGATGCTCCGCCACCAGGACCAGTCACCGCGTGCAAATCAATATTGTGGTGATGTAAACTCGTCTTATCATTAGTGAGAGATATCTCTATGGTGTCTCCTTCTGTAACTCGAAGCATCGGACCAGGAACCTGACCGTTGTATGTCCAATAATTAAAGTAAATTCCAGGTGCTATTTCTGATACGACTTCTTTTGCCACAAGCGATATTCTTACAACGCCATCTGCATCTGCTTTTTGAGCAACTTTTGGAGCGCTACTTGGATCAGTCGATATATCACTAACGTTTACAAATTTGTTTTTGTGTATTAAAAAATCAATAATCTTGTTGAACGGTATAGATGCTGGTACACCTCCTGGAGCATGCGAATGCATAAAAGCAGGCATCGCAAAATTTGGTGGATATGTTCTGTTTGCTATGAGGCCTGAAAAAAAGGCAACAACAAAAAGAATAATTGGAACGTATATAATTTTTTGTTTTATAAAATTTTTAACATTTTTATTTTTTACAATATGTACAATAATCAATATAACTGCGATGACACCTACAATTCCTGCAATCATTTCAAAAATTAAATATGTAAACATATATGTATCTTGTTTATTATAAAACCCGAATTATTTTCATACTCCGGGTTTTGTTATTAATTAAGTGCGAAAGTGACTTTTACGGTAACCATAATGCTCTTATCAATTGTGGACATATCGTATGATCCATAATCAGAAACCTCATTTGATCCTTTTGCTTGTACCTGCACAACACCACTTGAAGCTGACTTAAGTTTTCCAACGCTCTTTCCTGTGCCATTTACAAGCTCATTTGCGCGAGCTTTTGCATCCGTTACAGCATCTTTCAACATGCTTACGCGAAGATCAGCGAGTTTTGAATATGAATACTCAAGTGTCTGTGTTGAAAAGACAACTCCACTTGCAATAAGTGATCCCGTATTTTTTGTAAGCTTTGTAACACCGTCAACATCCGTAGAATCAATCATAAATGTTTGGCGAAGATTGTATTGTTTGTCAGCACCAGTAGTCATGTAGTTTGAATATACTTCATCCATAAATACTGGAGAGATACTCAACATTTTTTCATCAATACCGTTGTCAGTATAAAACTTCTTTACAAGTGCCAAGTCATTTGCCATCTGTTCATATCCAGCTTTGAGTGTGCGAGGAGTAGTCGGACGATTGATAACAGTAACCCATTTCACTTTATCAGCAACTACCTCCATTCGTGCTGATCCAGTCACTGTTAAAACATCATCAAGAGAGCGTACTTTCAAAAAAGTATATGCTCCAATGAGCGTAGACAAAATAAATCCTGCACTTAATATAATTGCGCCGAGTGCATACGGCTTTTTTGATGTATCCATGCGCAGATTATACTCCAGCATGTCCCAAAATCCAACGCGTCCAAGAAAACTCTAGTTACATACATTGACTTTTTTATATAAAATGGTATAATCTAATTAAGTGGGGCTGGTCATTTGTCCTCCTTAACCCTCTGCACCAGAGAGGTTTCAGGTGGACAAATAACCATTAATTAACGTAAAAATCCCCAAAATGAAACAGATCGTTTTAGTAATTCTTTTCGCAATGATTGGCGCTGTAGTATACGGCCAGCAATCAAAAAAGGTAAGCAAGAAAAAGTCGAATGTGGTAGCAAAAAAAGACCCTCACCGACTGAACGACAGTGTCTACCTCGAGGATTCGTTTCTCGAGGCCGGCAAAAAAGTAACGAGCCCAAAAAAGCTCAAGAACACAATTGTGTTCCAAAACTTTCTGCCAAACGCTGTGATCCCGAGCAACCCGCGCCCGAAAGTACGCGCGCAAAAAATTGCAAAAGATCTTGCAACCACAGGACGTGACAAGCTTACAAAAGATGGGCTCAATATCATCCCGTTCAGAGATGGCCAGATACAAATGTATTACATTAATGGCATTTGGAAAACAATTGCTGCCACTGGTACAAGTACAGTCAAAACCATCGATAAGCATGTTCGGCTTTTCACCGAAGTCGTAGAGTAACATTCTCTACATTCATTTTAAATGCTCCGCGTCATAGCGGAGCATTTTTCTATTTCTTTTTCCTATGAGGTTTAAATATCAAATTCGTAGATGTGACTATTATGCACTTTATCTGCAGGAGCGTTTAGATACATTTTTTGCATAAGTCGTACTATTCCTCCATGTGCAACGATAAGTATATTCCCTTCTGGATGTGCATGTCGTATGTCTTCAAGCACAGAAAGAAACCGTTTTTTCACATCATCTACCGATTCTCCACCATACTGACGATAATCGTATTCTTGTTGGATGTCTTTTTGCCACATTCCTTCTGGCAATGCATCTATCTCATGTCCGTCGAGGGTACCAAAATTTCGTTCTCGTAAACGTGCGTCATATACAATAGGCACCTTAAGATACTCACTGAAAATTTCTGCAGTCTGTTTACAACGTAATAAATCTGACGAATATATTTTGACAATACCTTTTGGTGCCTCTTTTGCTTCAGCAATCGCCTCCTTGATACCTTCATCAACAAGCGGTACATCAACGTGCCCTGTTGTCCGTCGTTCAATATTGTATTGTGTTTTTCCGTGTCGAACGATATATATTTTCATGACTAGATTCCACGATTTAAATATGTCACTGTAACTTGTAGCACAGTAGCAAATGATACCCATAACACATATGGTATTTGCATATACGTAATCCATTTTACGTGTGGATAGATTGCTATCATTGCCCATATAAGCGTACCGAGCACGAGGAAGATATCTATCATCGCTAGAACATTATTTTTCAACCCAAACTGTAGTGGTGTAAATGCAAAATTAAAAATAAGATTAAGCACGAACGGTAATACAACAAAAAAACTAATTTCTTTTTTTATGCCAAGCAAGAAAACTTTTCCAAATGAAATTGCAATAAGAATATAGAGCACAGTCCAAACGGGACCAAAGAGCCATGATGGTGGAGCCCATGTTGGTTTTATAAAATTTGAATACGATGTATATGATTCTGGCATGTGTATAGTATACCGCGAATCAAAATTAAAAACTGGAAAAACCACTTGTTGTCAGTTTTACACTAAAGCTGGAGTACATGGATTCGAACCACGATTAAAGGCTAGAAAGGCCTCCTATCATTAGTTAGTTGCTAAGCTGGGGTACATGGATTCGAACCACGATTAAAGGCTTCAAAGGCCTCTGTCCTACCATTAGACGATACCCCAGCTTAACAACAAACAACAA
>CAYLXO010000010.1:7616-26515 GCA_964387965.1 uncultured Candidatus Saccharibacteria bacterium | reverse complement strand
CCGACCGTTTCAAGTGAGATTTTGGCACAAGCGGTAAGCGCGCATGTTAGTGGGGCTCGCGCGTTTACTTCGTTCGAAGAGGCAGAAGCTTATTTTAAAGACGCAGGTCTTGGTGAAAACGACGTCTTTGTCACTATGGGGGCAGGGGAAGCATATCGTGTAGGGAACGCCTTAAAATAAGGCTTGTTTGACAATTATATCAATAAGTGATATAATATATTTGAACAAAACTGACACGAAATGGAACCTTTAACAATTGAACAGACAACACCAACACAGCAACGGATATCTAGCCATGTACACCTTGCCGAAGAGTTACTAAGAAGGAAATACATCAACCAGTATTTTATTTACGAAGATTCGCGTCTTTTGCGAGAAAGAAGCATTGATACTATGCCTGAGGATCCACAAGGGTATGTAGAAATGATGTTTAGCGTACTCGAAGTACCGATACTCGTAGACGGAATACCGGAAACTCATGATAACAAGAGAAGAAAAGAATATCGCAAACAGCTCCATAGTGAAGCTGATTTGTATCATTTTTATGAGTCAAATTTACTTCAATCGAGTAATTTGGCGAATATTTTTTCATTGATATCTGCGTTTCAGGATGACGAAGAGTGCCTCCCACTTTCAAAGAAAACTATGCAAAGATGGGAAGAGCTTCGGTACGCTTTTAACGGGCACAGATGGATTACTAAGATGCCCAAAAGACTTAGGCGGGTGCGTTTCTATGTTTTAAAACGCATTTACGGTAAGAAAAGGAAATTCGTTGAACACGGACTTGAGCCAAATATGTATAAGCGAATGAACAATAGGAAAAAACTGGAGTTCGCGCTTAAACTGCGTCTTCTTCTTGAAGATGTAATCAACGAAATAATGATGTGTTATGGCTGTTAAATCGAAGTGAAAAAAAGGCGTCAAAGACGCCTTTTTTTGTTGTCTCGATTATTCTGTTAGAATGCCATCTATGAATACTCGCGAGGAATTTTTGAAAGAATACGGGAAGTTGAACAAGGCACAAAAAGAAGCTGTCGATACTATAGACGGGCCAGTTATGGTAGTAGCAGGACCCGGTACAGGGAAGACACAAGTGCTCGCACTTCGTATCGCAAATATATTGGCGCGTACTGATACCCCAGCAGACGGAATATTGTGTCTTACGTTTACGAATTCTGGTGTACGCGCTATGCGTGAACGTCTCACACGACTTATTGGCACAGACGCATCACGAGTGACTATTTCAACATTTCATAGTTTTGCTGGAGCTATTCTTGAAGAATTTTTTGAGCACCTTGGATTACCTGAGGCACCAACGTTGCTCGATGAAAAAGAAGTTATTCTTATTGTCGATGAATTGCTTGAAAAAAATGATTGGGAATATTTGCGTACACGAAGCGGTGGCTCACATAATTTTAGAGATATAAAATCACTTATTTCGCTTCTGAAGCGTGAGAGAATGAGTCCAGAAGATTTTGATATAGAAATACAGGCAGATATCAAACGTATCACAAATGATCCGGAGAGTATTTCTTCAAGAGGTCCCACAAAAGGTCAGTTAAAGCAAGCAGTACAAGAAAAACTTAATCGTTTGGAGAGAACGCGTGAAGTGGTGAAATTTTACGAGCTGTACGAAAACAAAAAACGCGAAGAAAATCTTGCCGATTATGACGACATGCTTGAGCTACTTGTACGTCTTGTAAAAAATAGTGACGATGCGCGAGATACACTACGCGAGCGATTTTTGTATGTGCTTGTTGACGAGCACCAGGATTCAAGTGGAGTACAGAATGAATTCCTTGAATCATTATTTGGGGATGTTGAAAAGCCGAATGTCTTTGTTGTGGGAGATGATAGACAGCTTATCTATGGATTTGGAGGAGCGTCGCTTTCTCAGTTTGAAAAATTTCGTGAGACATTTTCTAACACAAAGCTTATTGCTCTTACAGAAAATTATCGTTCGACACAGACTATTCTTGATTCTGCCGACGCCCTTCTTACAAGCTCAATCGTACAAGCCAAATTGACTGGAAAGAAAGATGGACTCCCACATATTTCGCTTGTTGAAGCAGAGTATCCACGAGATGAAATCATTCGCGCGGGTATCTATTTTGAGAATCAAATAAAAAATGGTGCACAACCCGAAGCGTGCGTATTGCTTGTGCCCAAAAACGCGCAGGTAAAAATGGCGATGACGGTGCTCAGCGATCTTGGACTTTCTGTGTCACGTGGTGAAAAAACATCACTTTTTGAACTTCGGGAAGCACAGTCATTTCTCGCTGTCCTTCGAGTGTTAGAAAATCCGTATAGCGCTCCATATGTTGCAGATTTATTGCTTGATAGTATTTCCGGCATACCGCCACTTATTGCGCATACATACATAGGGGAGTTTCGTTTCCGTTTGTCTGTAGAACAGCTCGGCCAAGAATATACAGAAATTGCCGAGCTCAAAAAGGTGTTACTTACACTTTTGCAATCGGCACAAAAGAAAGATATCTACGGACTTATTCAAGAAATCGGTGAGCGACTATTTTTTGAAAAAGAAAAAGAATACGATGCGTTTGTTCGCGAGGTTGAAGTTGTAAGAACATTGCTAGAATTTGCACGCGTGTTTGTAGAAAAATCTGCATACAAAAAAATGCATGGCGCAAAACAACTTACAGCATTTGTTGGATTTATCGATCGATTGATTGAATACGGACAGGATATTGAAATCGCGTCTTTGGATAAAGATGTAGGGATCAAAGTGATGACACTACATGCGTCAAAAGGACTCGAGTTTCCTTATGTATGGATTGCACATATGGATGAAAACTCTCTGATGAAAGGAAAACATATGGCATTTACATTACCTGAGAGTATTGCCGAAAAAGTTGCAAAGAAAGATGAACTCTCAGCACGAAGAGAATTATATGTTGCGATTACGCGCGCAAAAGAAGAATGTACAATTTCGTACGCACGCACCAATTATCAAGGAGGAGAGCAAAGTATTGCTCGTATCGTCGCAGAACTTCCAGAGCAATTGATAGAAAAAAAATCTGCACGTGATACAGAAGAGGTGATCGTACAGCGGGGAATCAAGACGTATGTCGAACGGACGCAAGAACAAAACACAAATACTCTAGTAGAGGAAATACAAGATCATGTGGCACGTACATATTCAAAACGACATGTTGCAGTGACGCATTTAAACAATTTTTTCACCTGTCCATGGACATGGTATTTCCGAAATTTTATATCTTTGCCAGAGCCTGAAAATGAAAGCGCGCAGTTTGGTTCGCTTGTACACGGGGCGCTTGAAGAAGTATTTAAAAATCGAGAGGTATCTATCGACGAACTCGGTATTTATTTTGAAAAAACACTCGACCGATTGCGGATATATGATGAGATTGTACGTGCGCGTTTTGTGCGTGATGCAAAACAGACAGTGTCTACTTATATACAAAATGATTTACCAGAAGTATTGCCACGTGTGCAATCAGAAAAAGAACCAAAAGAATATTCTGATCCGATTGCGCCTGAGCTTACACTCACCGGAAAAATCGATTTGATTGAATTTGAAAATGATACTGTTGTGCGCGTTACTGATTTTAAAACAAATCAAAAACCAGAAAAAAAGAGTGCCATAGAAAAAGAAGATGAAGAAGGGCGCATGAGTACCATGCTTCGTCAACTTGCTATGTATTCATACCTGCTTTTGCATGACAAAAATTCTACGACCGTGACATCATCAAAACTTCTCTTTCTTGAAGCAGAAGTAGGGGACAAAGACAGAATATATGAGACGACAATCACAAAGGAACATATCGAAAAACTTCGAAAAGATATACATGACTATGCGACCTTTTTACAAAGTGGAGAATGGATAACGAGACCATGTCGTGCCAAAAAATACGGCACAAAGGAGTGCCGATATTGTGAACTTGCTAAAAGAATTATCGTATAAACGGAGAAAACCCGAACGATGGTCCATTGTCGAGCCATCCAAGATAAAAGGCAATAGCTAGTACTGCGAAAAGGCAGATACCAATCACTACTCGTGCATTTTTCATGCATACATTGTAGTATGAGAAATATGGATACACAACGAGGCACCGAACACCCACTTTCACTACTTGCCAATGAGGCATACGGTGTTTTTTCTCGTTTGGGATTTCAAATAGCGACTGGACCTGAGCTCGAAACTGAGTGGTATAACTTTGATGCACTTAATGTCTCAAAAGACCACCCGGCACGTGATATGCAAGATACGTTTTGGATTAAACAAACAAAAGAAGAAATAGAGCAAGCGCATGCACACGAACATAGTACTCGTCCCGTACTTCGAACTCATGTCACAAGTACAACTGCTCGAATGCTTGAGGCATCAGCAAAAAATGGGGTAGTTCCGTGCGCTTTTATTTCAATTGGAAAAGTGTTTCGCAACGAAGCGACTGATATCACACACGAGTCACAATTTTTTCAGATAGATGGATGTATGGTTGGGGAGAATATAAATCTTTCAAACATGAAGGCAGTATTGCTAGAATTTTATAAAAAAATGTTGGGAGAAAATACTGAAGTAGAATTTCGTCCAAGTTTCTTTCCGTTTACAGAACCCTCAGTGGAGGTGCACGCAAAATTTAATGGCAAGTGGCTCGAAATGATGGGTGGAGGAATGATACATCCAACAGTACTCAAAAGTGCCGGATTTGATCCAGAAAAAGTTCAAGGATTTGCGTTTGGAGGAGGACTCGATCGTATTGCGATGATCAAATGGAACATTCCAGATGTACGATTGTTCTATCAAGGAGACTTGCGACTCAATCAATTTTAGAAATCCACTATTTTCACAGAAAATAGTGGATTTTTCCTTACAATATATATACGAAAATGATAGAATATACAGATAGACATGAGCACGCCTCGAAAGAGAAACGGTGAGTCTGTGCGTAAGGTTCAGAAAAAAAAGTCTGACGCTTTTTCTGCGCCTGCTCCACGAAAAAGAAAAGTAAAAACAGTAGAGAGTATCCCCGAAGTTGTGCCACTTGAGGTAGTACAGGAGACAATTATTGAAACAGTAGAAAAAGAAGCAGAGCGTCCAGTTGTTGTACAAAAAATAGCACCTGTTTTCGAAGAAAAGAAAATAATCACTCGAAAAAAAGAATCGCGTGTCATCGAGATTGATATCGGACATTTTCATTTTGTTGTTGGAAATTTCTTTCGAAATATAAATACAAAATTTGGACTCGCTGGAATTTGTACGCTACTTGTGTTTTTAGTATTTCTTACATTCCACGCCAAGTCTGATATTACTCGTGCAGAATTGTATGCCTCTACTTGTCTTGGTTCTTGGCAGAATCCAGAACAGGCTGAAGGTATTCCTGATGTTGCAGAAGGAGCAACATATTTTACGCGTGTAAACTCTGCATATACATCTGAAGCAAACCAACAAATTTATTGTGGCGATTTTAAAGGAGATACACCACCAGATTCTGTTGCAAAAAAATTTAAATTAAAACTTTCGTGGCTTGTAACAGCAAATGCAACTGGTGTTGCTAAAGTGCAACCATCTGCAGTTGAACAAACAACAGAAACACAAGCAGTAGAACAATCTGCAGAAACTAGTACAACTACAAGTTCAACAAGCGATGTTCCTGAGTCTCCGTCTGCTGTAGAAGAAAATCAGTTGCAAGCTCCAGCAGAAGAAACAGCTCCTACTGAAAGTGGACCAACATCATTTTTCTATAATCTATTTTCAATCGCGCGAGCGGATGATTCAGAAGTAGTAGCACCAGTAGAAAATGCACCAGTTCAATCTGAGCAGGTGAGTGAGCAAGCTACACCAATTGAAAATACTCAAGAGACACAATCAGAAGTCACAACAAGTCCTACAGATGAAAATATCGAGTCTGTAAATGCGACGGTAACTCCAGTAGAAAATCCAGAAGATACAATCGTTACTCCACACCCAGATGTGACCGAAGTTGTCACTGTTCCAACAGAGGACATTATGGAAGTGCTCTATACAATAGATGGAAACACATGGAAGACACTCGGAAAAGTAAACGCTGAAAATTGGCGTACTCATACATTTGAAATTGCCGATGCAGATGTGCAGACATGGGATGATTTGTCTCGGCTTCAGATTTCAGTACGTACTCTTACGACAGACGGCGTGCCACCAGTCATTTATCTTGATAGTGCATATATCGAAGTTGAGTATGAAACTGTTTTGACTGAAGAACAAAATGCGACAACACCCGTAGTTGAACTTAAAGATTCTGCCGATATTGATATCGTGGCCGGAGATGATGTTGATTTTTCTACAAACGAAACACCTACATTCGTAATCGTCGATCCTAAACTTTCAAAAAATGATTTGCGCACTCTTGTTAAAGAAGATAAAGCTGAGGTTGTCTCTGACCCAGCTGGTATTTTGGATGCGGGGACAATTGTTGTCCCAAGTTCTCAAGTAGAAACTTCAAATCAACCAGCAATTGCTACAAATCCTGTTCAAAATGCCACAACAGAAATAAATCCTGTTGGTGTTCCAGATCTTTCACCACTAAAAAATGCAGTAGAGAATATTGTTCCAACAATCTCACTTCCTGAAAATTCAAGTACAGATTCTGGAAGTGTGCTTACAGCGCCTCAAATTATTCCAAGTACCACAGATACAGTAGCGCCTGTTTCAAGTGCGCCACAGAAAAATTATGTTCTCGCATTTTTGAAAAAACTTATAAACGCTGAGAAAGTATTTGCGGATGATGACGAAACAGCAGGTCGTGCACGAGTTGCCGATGTATCGATTCTTGACCCATTTGGCAAAGAAGCAGAGGTTGGCGTTACACTTGCAACCGTTACTATTGATGGAGTAGATCATCAAGAAATCAAAATTGACAAGCCTGAGCACGAATTTAAACCGGGAAAATACACACTCAGACTTACTCTTACAACAGGTGATACATCTATTGTGTCAGAGCAAGATTTTACTTGGGGAGTGCTTGCGGTGAACTTCAACCAAACGGTATATGAAGTAGACGATCGAGCATATATTCAGCTTGCAGCTCTTACAAATACTGGTCATACAATCTGTGATGCACAATTAAAAGTAACAATTCTTGATCCTGATTCGTCACTGCACACTTTTAGAACAAGTGATGGAACGATAGCAAACAGTGACACTTGTGGTGCCGACAATGTGACTGATTCTCCAGATTACTATTTCCACTACACTCCAGATACCGCTGGTACATATCAAGTATTGCTTACTGATGAAATAAGCGGAAGAAAAATTCGTGATTCATTTTCTGCTGTACGTCGCTCAGAATTTTCGATTGAGCGTATTGGCGCAACACGTATCAATCCATATAAATCTGCATACACTGTGACAATCAAAGTTACTCCACGACATGATTTTAACGGAACATTTGTGGAAACTGTGCCAGCGAGTTTTGAATTGAGTAACACAGGGAGTGGAATAGTTACCCTTGGCACAAGTAGCGAAAAGACGATTGCATGGAGTGCACATCTTACAGCGGGCGATACTCAAACATACACATACACCTATCAAGCGCCACAAATATCACCTGATATCTTCTTACTTGGAAAAGCCACTTTGCAAGATGAATTTAACGTCATAGCTTTTCAAGAAGTACGAAAATGGCAAATTGCATCTGATGCAACATGTACTATGACAACTGGTACATGGAACGGAACTGCAAATGCAAACTCGGGTACTGGAACAGCAGCATGGACTGGATGTACAGGTGGAGCTGGATTTAGTCCGACGACAGGCGATACAATTCAAATCAACTCAGGTATAACACTCACGATTACTGGTAACGCGCAGGTTGCCGGTATTACAATGGCGACGCCGACAGTTGCGAACCAACTCATCATCAATGATGGATTTACACTCACTGATACTGGAGCACTCACTTTTAACACAAATGCAACAGCTATTACATCTGCCGTTACGCTCGGATCGGGAACTGGGGCAGGAAATCTTACTGTTGGCTCAATTTCAATGGCTGCACCAACTGGTGCAGTTGCATCGCTTGAAAAAATTCGTTGTTCAACAAATGGAACAGGTACCCTTACAGTCTCAGGAGCAGGAACTATTGCAATTACCGGAAGTAGCACGACATCAAACACGGGTTCTGCAAGTATCGATATGAGTGCTGGTGCATGTAATGTCGTAACAGGTACAGGGACAAACACTCTTACAGCTGGTACAAGAGGTGCGACTCCAAATGCATTTATACGAATGGGAACCGGTACAATAACATTCAATAATAGTCTTACTTTTGCTGGAGCGACGGCTAGTAAGTCGAGATTAATTACAGCAAATGGTACAACAATATCGCTTAATAATGCGACGCTCCCAGCTGTTGGTTCTTCTGGTTCGTATACAATTACTTCAGCAACAAACCTCGTTTCTGCTGGTACAAGTAGTATTGCGTATGCAACAGCGGTTTCAACGTGGGGAACACTTACCGTGAACTCAGGAACGCTTACTCTCGCTGCTGCCGCTGAAACATTTAATGGAGCGGTAAATATTGCTGGAGGAACGCTCTCACTCGGAAATACTTTCACCGCAGCAAGTACAACATCTGTAACTGGTACGATTTCTAATACAAGCAGTTCGACAACAAAAACGTTTACTGGTCTTGTAACAGTAAACTCAGGAGGATCAATAAACTTTACAACGGCAACTGTACCCGCAGTTGTAATTGGTGCTGGTGTTACAACAGCCTCTGGTGCAGGTACGGTAAACTTTGGAACAGGTGCAACGACATTTAATAATACAACCCCTACATTTTCAGGTCCGGTAAACATTACCATTGGAGCAACAACGATTGCTTCAGGGCAGACACTTACAAATAATATGAGTGGTACTCTCACCATGAGTTCCGTAAGTATATCTGCGCCAACTTCTGCAAACGGTATGTCACTTGCGACAGGTTCGACAACTACTACAACCACGACACTTACATTCGCCGCAAACACAACTGCAAACGCCCAAACAATTACAATGAATGGTACGGCCAACCTAAACGTCACTACCAACTTGGTAATGTCGAACGCTCCAACGTCGACGGGAAACAGTATTGTAACGTGTGCCGCAAGTGCGACTGGTACTCTTGCTATTACTGGTACTGCAAGTATTACAGGAAATTCAACAAGCACAGGGCTCCAAGGTATTGATATGAGTTCTGGAGGTTGTAACGTAACCGTCGGAGGTCTTACTACACTTACTGGCGGTACAAACGCAACGGGTAAAGCGCAGATGAAGCTTGGAACAGGGAACCTTACTATGTCTGCTGGAGTTACTTTTGCTGGTACTACACTTAACCAACTATTGTCGACGGGAAGCGCGAACACGATTAACTTTACAGGAACGTGGACAAATACGACGTTGCCGACACTTACAATCAACTCTGGTACAACACTTAAAACAACTGGTATAACTACGCTTTGTGCGACTACTGGTATGACATGGCCAGGTAATTTGTGGGTTGCTTCAGGAACGACAAGTCTTGCGCTTGCAGAAACAATTACGGGAACTACACAGATTACAGGAACACTGCAAAACTCAAGTGGTGCAACAGCAAAAATATTTACTGGTCTTGTAACAGTGAATTCTGGAGGATCGCTCAACTTGAATGTGACAACCTTACCTACTGCAACATTTGCTGGAGGTATGGCAATTGATCAAGGGGCAACCGCAATTGCAATTACAGCGGCAACAACATTTTCAGGTACTCAATCAATCACCGATGGAGCATCAGGTTCTGGTTCGTGGCCAAACGTGACGTTCGGAGGTACGGTTGCAGTGAGCACGGGTGTAACAGTTACAAATAGTTATACGCATGGAACAGTGCAACTTGGTACAACTGCAACAATTGCAACGGGTAACACTGGTCTTACGCTTGCAACAGGTTCAACAACAACAATCACAACGAGTCTTACATTTACCACAAACTCAACTGCAGGATCTGCACAGCTTGTAACATTGCAGGGAACAGCCGTCTTTAATCCAGCTGCGATTACTATGCCGGCAACGACATCTACTGGTACAGCAAAAATTACTGCTACTGGAAGTGGTGGATCAATGACAGTTTCTGGAGCAACAGCAGTTACTGGATCCGCTACTGCTTCGGGAGGACTTTCAAGTATTGATTTTTCTGCCACTGATACAAACTTTACCGGAGCGGCAATCACCATAACAGGTGGTACTGTTTCAAGCGCATCATTTTTACTTGGTACTGGAACTCTTACTGCAAATGGTCTTTTTACTCTTGCAGGACCTGCATCAGGTACGGGGCTTGCAACACTTTCAACGGCAACAGGGACAATAGACATAAACGCAGGTCTTACCATGAGTGGAACAGTCATTGCCAATGCTCAGCTGACAACAACAGGTGCCGCAACAATTATTTTGACTGGTACGATGACTGGTAACGGTACTATTTCAATACATAGCACGACAACATTTAGCACAACCGGTACAGCAGCTGTAAACAGCGCATGTACACTTCCAACATTGAATGTTCTTGCTGGTACAACGACAACAGGCGCTGCGATTACCGTTTCAGGTGCAACGGTTGTCTCTGTTGGAGCTACTCTTACAAAAGGAGCTGCCGCACTCACATTAAGTGGTACAACAACTATTCACGGCAGTATGACAAGTTCAAGTGCGACTGGGACTGCTACATTTACGGGGTTACTTACCGTCGATGGATCTTTCAATCTTTCAGGTGCTGCAACTATATCAGTGTACGCAGGAGGTATCACTGTTGATACTGGCGCTACAACATTTACAGCCGGTACTGGAACGATTACATTTTCGGCAACACAAACGATTAGCGGAACTGGATCAATTGCGCTCGGTTTTTCAGGGGCGACGACAATTTCTGCGAATGCTCTTGTGACAAATAGTTATACAGGAGGAACAGTAACGTTCTCAACGCTTACAATAACTGGAGGAAACTATTCTGCTGATACCGGTCTTGATCTAGATACTGGAACAGTTACTGCAACAACAACGACTGCAACAATAGGAGCAAATGCATCAACTGGAGGAGCATTTTCTGACACAATTACGCTTAATGGTACTGCGACGCTTACAATCGGAACCACGCTTACTATGACAATTCCAACCGCAACATTCTCTGGTGCAAAAGAGGGAATTATTGCAGCAAGTGGTGCAAGTGGAAATGTGTCGATTGGAGGTACAACAACAATCAACGGTGGAGCAACTGGAACACAATTTGTCGGGATTGATCTATCAGCTGGTACAAATGCACTTTCTGTTGCAGCACTGACACTTACGGGTGGAGCGGGAAGTGCTGCAAAAGTTTTGATGAGTTCTGGAACATTTACTTCGACAGGACTTATAACACTCACTGGAGCATCACTTAACCCATCGGCTGTATTTACTCGCACCACCGGAACAATGAATATTGGTGCGGGACTTACATTTGGAGGTACGGTTGCAAACACGCAACTCAATACAGGTGCTTCGACAATCAATCTCACTGGAACAATGACTGGTGCTGGAACACTTTCTATTGCAAGTGCCACATTTAATACGGCTGGTACATCAGGTCTTGCTGCAGCATATACACTTCCAAATTTGAATGTTGGGCCAGTAACAAGTGGAACACTTACCGTAGGTATTGCAGGTACGGTTACAATTTCTGGAGCGTTTACTGTAAACAGTGGTTCAACGGTAACATTCGGAACATCTGGAACTATTTTTACTGTAAACGGCACGACAACAGTTTCAGGTACGGTGAACTGTTCGGCGACTAGTAATGCATGTTCAGGAGCAAAGACATTTGATTTGATTGATATAAATTCAGGAGGCTCATTCACGTTTGCAGGAGCTACCGGAACAATGCCGACAACAGTATTTAAAAATGGTATTCAAATTGATTCTGGAGCAACTACATTTAATACAGGAACAGGAACAACTACATTCAATACAAACTCACAATCTATTTCAAGTACTGGAACAATTACCCCTACATTTGGAGGTGCAACAACAATTTCATCAGGTATCACACTCACGATTGATTACACGGGAAATGTCGTTACATTTTCTTCAACAGTTACACTTTCAGCGGGAAATACTGGACTCACACTTAATGGAGGCACAAATACTTCAACCGGTACGCTAACCTTTACTGCAAATTCAAGTGCCGGAACTCAAGAACTTGTGACACTTGTCGATGATGCAAATCTTTTCCCATCTGCAGTTACAATGCCTGCTAATACATCAACAGGTACAACAAAAATAACATCATCGGGAACTTCGAGCGGTAGTCTTACTGTTTCAGGTACTACTGCGATTACTGGTTCATCAACTGCATCAGGAGGTCTTGCAAGTATTGATTTTTCTGGAACGGGTGAAAGCGCAAATCTTGGAGTTGTAACTATTACCGGAGGTTCTACAAATGCTGGGAAAATTCTTATGGGTTCAGGATCATTTTCTTCAAGTGGACTTGTTACTCTTTCAGGAAATGCAGCTGCTGCAGGAGATGCAATAATTTCGGCTGATACAGCAATTCTTGATTTTAATGCCGGTATTACATTTAGCGGGACACTCGCGCAAGCACAACTTACTACAACGGGCGCAACCACGATTCATTTCACAGGAACATGGACTGGAGCTGGTACACTTTCTTGGGATCCAAGCACAACGTTTTCATGTATTGGTACAGTTGCACTTAACGCAGCGATAACATATCCAATCATGACTGTCGCATCAGGTACAACAACTACAGGTGCTGCAATTGTCATCACAAATGCACTTGCAATTGCTGACGGTGCAACACTTTCACTTGGAAACTTCGCGTTTACGGCATTAGGCGGAACAACAGTGGGAGGGGGAACAAGTGGAATTTTAAGTGTTGCGGGAGCAGGATCAACAGGAACATTTACATTTGGTGGTGTTGTTGATGTTAATGCTGGAGGTACATTTGATCTTACGACTGGAACGCATGCAGTTACATTTACTGGAGGTATTACAAATGACGGTGCAACATTTGATGCAAGTACCGGCGCAACGTCATTTACAACAAATTCTCAAAATATAACTGGTGGAAGTAATACAATATTTGGCGGAACAATTACCATCAACTCGCCAATAGTTGTTACAAATACTGGTACGGTTACCACAAACGGAGCATTGAACGGAACAGGTGGTTTTACAAACAGTACAAACGGCTCGCTCACTATTGCACTTACTATTGGAATTACAACACTTACTGCGACCGCAACAAATAACACAGTGGTTTACCCATCTGCTGGTCAGACAATTAAAGGTACAACATATTACGATCTTACACTCAATAACGGGGGAGGTTCAGCACAGGCATACTCTATTAATGCTGGAGTCACAGTGAATGGCACACTCACACTTGCGAGTGCTACAGAAGCCGATGTGTACTCGACAGGAACTCTTACGATGGGTAATGGATCTGTTATTAGTGGTGGAAGCACAACAACAAGTGTGATTCAGACACAGACAGGAAGCTCAACAATTACAATCGGAGGAACAGGAGCAGATACAATCAATCTTGATTTTACAACTGTCGGAGGAACAACACCTACTGTTGTGTACAACGCAACATCAGCAAATCAGAATGTAAACTCGACAACATATTACAATCTCACCATTTCATCAAGTGGTGTATTTGCAAACATGGTCGGAGCTGTAACGGTAAACAATAATCTCTCAGTTACCGCAGGAACATTTGCCGATAACGGATATCAAATTACAGGAAATGCAACAGGAACATTTTCTATTTCATCAGGTGCCACAATTAGTATTGGAGGTACTGGATCAGCTACAACATGGCCAACAAGCTTTACTGCTGGAAATACGACAATCAACAACAATTCGACAGTAAAATATGCAGCAACTGTTGCTCAAAATATTTCAGGCACGCCGACATCATATGGCAATCTTCAACTTTCTGCAGTTTCTGGCACTCCAACAAAAACGATGCTTGGAGATATCACAATAAATGGGTCACTTACAGTTGATGCATCAAATACGCTTGATACTGGAAATTACAATATTGCACTCGGCGGAAACTTCACAAACAATGGAGGATTTACTGCGGGAACTGGAACAGTGACGCTTTCAGGTACAACACTACAGACAGTCTCTGGTAATCTGACGAGCGGAGATGCATTTTATGATTTGTCGATTACAAATACGACAGGATCAAGCCCTGCATGTTCAACATCGCCACTTTCGACAGCGGGAGTAGCGTTTGCAGGTAATATGACTGCAACGCATGACTTTACAATCGCACAAGATGCACGTGTTGAATTTAATGCTGGTGCAACATATACATTCACAAATATCTCTTGGACAGGAACATCTGGTCACGAAATATATTTGCGTAGTTCTTCATCAGGAACACCGTGGGATATGAGTGCTTCAGGTACAGTTTCAATTACATATGTAAGTGTTTCAAATTCAAATTCATCAACATCACTTAATGCGTATACACCAGGTCATAACTCAGATTGTGGTGGAAACACGAATTGGATGTTTGTACCGATAATTACTGTTTCCGGAACAGCAAACGGTAACAATGGAGCAACGGTAAACGTAGCAGTAAACAATACTATTCAAGCACAAACAGCGACAATTTCCGGAGGAACATGGACAATTAGCGGTGTTGCACAACCAGCAACAAACGATATTGTGACAGTGTGGGTCACAAGCGTTTCTGACGCAAACGAAACAACGGGCATTACAAAATATTCTGGTTCAGGAAATATTTCCGGCATGGTACTCGATACAAATGTATTTACTGTCGGTTCAAACCAAAACACCGCTGTAACAGAAGCTGACGCAGGACAGTATGATTGTTCGCTTAGTGAAGATGTGATGGATTCTGGGGGAAGTGGAGGCGCATTTCTCATTGCAGGAACTGGATGTGCGGGAAGTGTAACAAACACATACACAAATCCGACATTCTCAATTCTTGCGTCAAATACATTTACGGTAGGAACAGCCGAAACACTTACATCTGCTCTTGTGTCAAATAGCGGAACACTGACGCTTACTGGTGGAGGTATTCTTACACTTACAGGAACAAGTGGAACACTCTTTACAAATCCAGGAACATTTAATCCAGGATCAACTTCACAGGTGATTGTGACGAGTGCGTCTGGTACTCCAACACTTCTTTCAACAAGCACGACTGTACACATACTTAAAATAGCAACAACTGGCGCAACGGTTGTAAACCTTGGTGCCGCACTTACAACTGATAACAATAGTGGAAACAAACTTTGGGTAAATGCGGGGGTGCTTAACCAAGAAAATCGTACAATTACAGGAGGTACAGCAGGCACGCTTCAGATTGATTCAGGTGCAACATTCTGTCTCGGAGGAACAACTGGGGCAACTAACGCAACATGTGATTCGGGAATTACACAGACGACTGCACAGACAATGCCTTCATTTAGCACATATTCGTTCAACGCTGCTTCAACAGTTGCATTCCTTTCAAATGCGGCGACGAGTGTTGGCCCAACACCAACATACGGCAATCTAAAACTGATGCCAAAAGTTACCGCTACTCGTACGTACACACTTGGTGCTTCAATGAGTGTTGTAGGAGATCTTACCGTATCAGTTTCAGGGGGTACACTTAATACAAACCTTGGAGGAACACTTACAGTAGCAGGCGCCGTAAACGTAACAACAAGTAGCGTTGTGTTTAGTACAACAGTTTCAAATCGAACATTGAATGCAGGAAATATTTCTATCGCATCAGGTTCAACACTTTCACTCAACGCGTCAGCAGTTACTCTTTCTGGTACAAGTGGAACATTGATTGCAATGACTGCAGGATCAACGTTCTCACCAACATCAGCGTCGGTCACCATTTCAAGTGCATCAGGTACACCGACATTTACAACAGGAATACTTATAGCTTTGTTTGGAAGTGTTACGCAAACGGGTGCCGCAACTGTTTCTCTTGCGGAAGACCTTATCGTATCAAACACACTGACCATAACCGCAGGTACATTTGATACAACGAGTGGAGGTCACTATCCTATTACTGCGGGAAATATTTTGATTAATGGAGGAACACTCACGACTAATTCATCAACACTTACTCTTACAGGTATCTCTGGCACTCTTATTAACCGCTCAAGTGGAACGTTTACAGCAAACACATCGCCAGTTACCGTTGCAAGCGCATTGGGTACCCCAACTTTTGCATCAGGACTTACAGCGTTTACGTTCGCAAGTCTTACTCATTCAGGACTTGCTGACCTTACACTTGGGGAGGCGCTTACGACTAATGGCCAGCTTGAAGTTGCTGATGGAACATTTACTACAAGTGGGTATGCTGTTGGAGCACAAAATATTCTTGTAAGCGGGGGAACATTTACTCCAAGTAGTTCAGCACTTACACTTTCGGGAACATCGGGAACACTCTATGAATTTACTGCAGGAACAATTACTACTAATACTGCAGGTATAACACTTTCCGGAAATGGTTCTGCAATAGTTGCTGACGGGCATGGAACATATATCCCACTTTACAGCCTTACCATTACGGGTACAGGTACAAAATCACTCGGAGAAGATCTTACTATTGCAGGAAATCTTACAATTTCAGCAGGAACACTCGATGTTACTGTTGTTAACTATCTAATAACGCTTGGAGGTGATTTTTCAAACAGTGGAACATTTAACGCTCGCAATGGAATAGTAATCCTGAATGGAAGTGCAACTCAAACTGTGAGTGGAACGTTTACTGGATTATCTGCGTTTAAAGACTTAACTATCTACAATACTTCAGGAGTGAATCCTTCAGGAGCAGAAGTTACAGGTATGACTGCTTCGGTAATTTTTGCTTCACCAATCGAGTCCACTGGAACATATACTATTACTTCTCCAGGTGGAGGACAGCGAATTCAGTATCATTCAGGTGATACCTATACATTTAATAATATTATTTGGGACGGAAACGGGGGACTTGGGTCTTCAGACAACATTTTCTTTAGAAATTCTGCAACAAGTGGAACATGGCTTCTTGATGTAAGCGGAACAATCGCAGTTAACGATCTAGATGTTTCTCGAAGTGATGCAAGCGCTGGAAGTACAATACTTGCAAATGACGGCACTTCAACTGACAGCGGAAATAACACAAATTGGACATTCTTTGTGCCGATATACAGTGTGACAATTACTGCATATGGAACCGTTTCGTATGGTGCACTTCCTGCTTCAACCTCACAAGACACAATTACACTTGGCACGACACCAATTGCACAAAATGACGGAAACACAACTGAAAAAATTCTCATTAAGGGACAAGATGCAACATCTGGTGCATGTTCAGGAACACCATGGACGCTTGTAACAGGTACACCATCTACTGATACATACAAACACGAATATTCTACAGATGGTGGATCGACATATACGCCACTTACTACAAGTTATCAAATTTTGACCGCAAGTATTGCAATGCTTTCAACACAAAACTTTGATCTTCAAGTGACAGCTCCATCAGGAAGTACTTGTACCGCAGCGCAGTCGGCAGATATTACACTTATGGCAGTAGCTCCATAACACGATGGAAAAGAAGACTATTACAATTACAGGAACACATATTCTTATTGCGATGGGATGTATCGGACTGGCTCTCGGTATGTGGTTTGGTATAGGGTATTTAAAGAAGAAAAATACGCCTGTACAAACATATGCGCCACCAGCTGTACCAACGATTACGAAGGTTGCACCAAAGGGTGGGGGAACAAAATCAATTAAAAAGTGAGGTTGTGGAAAAAGGTATTACAAATTATTAGGAGGGTGCTATAATATGTATCTATGAAAAACATCACAAAACATCCAGCGCGCATCGTCGCTGAAGTGCTCGTGCTCGGGGGTCTTCTTGCAGGGAATGTAGCACTTGCGAGCTTAACAGCAACTGTTTCTGCAACAGTTACGCTTCAGAATATTTCTGTTACTGTAGCCGACGGATCTGTGTCATATGGAACACTTGCAGCAAACACTACAAAAACAACTCTCTCTGGTGGTCTTAACGACCAACAGGTTGCTACAAACGCTGGAAACGTAGCTGAAGATTTCAACATTAAGGGACAGAACTCTGCTGACTGGACACTCAACAGTACTGCAGGTACTGATCAGTATGTAGAAAAATTCTGTATAGCAACATGTGGAACAGAAGCTTCACCTGGTGCTGGATTTACTGCGCTTACTACAAGCTATGCTGCACTTGCTACAAACGTTGCAGTTTCAGGAACACAGGCATTTGATTTGCTCATCAATACTCCAACATCATCTACACACTATTCTTCTCAGAGTGTTGACGTGATTGTTCAGGCAGTTGCGCACTAAAAGCCTAAACTTCAAAAATATTTATGAAACGAACAAGCATCCTACTGGGAACTGTGCTTGCGACGCTCTCTCTCGGAGCTTCGCTTGCTCTTGCGAGTGCAGGGGTAAGTATCAATACAGGAAAAATTGTTCTTGATAAGGCAATAATCCCTGGTGCGACATATGATCTTCCTAACGTTGAAGTTACGAACATCGGTGATGGTGTTGCGCAATACGAAATGTCTGTTGAATATAACGAAGTACAATCACAGGCAAAACCAGATGCTACATGGTTTACTTTTTCTCCATCTTCATTTGAACTTAAGCCAGGTGAGTCAAAAATTGTTAAATCTACAGTGATGCCAGGAGTAAGCGCAAAACCAGGTGATTATTTTGCCTACATTGAAGCAAGTTCAGTCAAAGCTCCAAACGGCGGTTCTGTTTCAGGAGCAGCGGCAACAAAACTCTATTTCTCAGTCGCTTCAACAAGTGCAATGAAAACATTCTTCTATAGTTTAGTTTC
>CAYLXO010000010.1:0-7516 GCA_964387965.1 uncultured Candidatus Saccharibacteria bacterium | reverse complement strand
CCATCAATTCCAGTACTAAACACTGGAGACGAAACTGCAAATTATGGAGTCTCTATTGAGTACAATGAAGTTCAGCCTCAAATGAAGCCAGCAAGTGAGTGGTTCCATTTCACACCTGAAAAGTTCTCACTTGAGCCTGGTAAGTCACAGATTGTAAAAATCAATCTCGCCGTTCCTGTGAAGGCTATTCCTGGAGAATATTTTGCATATCTTGAAGCACATCCTGTGAAGGCAGATATTGCAGGAGTCACAACAATTGGTGTTGCAGCGGCAAGTAAATTGTACTTTACCGTTTCACCTGCAAACTTTATTGAAGGACTTTACTACCGCACAAAATCTCTTATCGTGCGAGGAGCTCCATATACGTATATTGGATTTGGACTTATCGGCCTATGGCTTCTTGTAAAAATTTTCCGTAAATTCTTCAATTTCAAGATTGCGATTGCAGTGAAGAAATAGTTTGATTTTTTTACAACAAAACACCAATGAGTCGAACCACGTCTAAAAAACTTGTTCTTTTGCTTGTACTCTCATTGGGTGCGGGTTTCTTGACCCCTCGATATGCTCTGCAAGCAAACTCTATTGGTATTGTGCATGCGACCGTTCAGCTCTCTGTATGTGGAAATAATACAAAAGAAGCAGGGGAGCAGTGCGACGGTACAGATTTGGGAGGTCGTTCTTGTAGTGCTCTCGGGTATGATGCTGGAGCCATTAGTTGTTCTTTTTCGTGTGAATTTGATACGTCATCATGTACTACATCTGCAACTGCGCATGCGGAAGTAGTTTTTTCTCCGTCAGCTGACCGTACCTATATTCTTCCAGATGGGCTCGATATTTTTAACATATTTGTGCCACAAGAGTACTACACATCTGAACTTACAGCATATTTGTTTTCTCACGAGGGGACCGATTATACAACGAGTAAGCCATTTCCATCTGGCACAAACAATGTAGGTAAAATGTATGATATTCGTTTTGTGAATGACGAAGGAACAATTGTGCACCGTCTTTCAAAGACAAATACAATCACACTTACATATGATGATATGGATTTAAATACTACTGATGAATCAACTATTGCTCCATATCGAAGTGAGGATGGAGAGAATGATTGGCAAGCAGTAGCTGATTATACACTTAATACAAGTGCTAAGACTGTTACTTTTGCTACAAAAGATTATTCCTTGTTTGCATTATTCGGTCTTCCGGTAGGAGCTCACACTGATTCAGGAGGTGGGGGTGGAGGTGGGGGCTCGTACGAGTATCCAAAACTTACGCAAGAAGAAAAAAAGCGAATTATAAAGATTGCTGATTTTAATAAAGACAATCGGGTAGATATTGAGGATTTGAGTATCTTATTGTACTACTACGGTGTCTCAGGAAAGGAAATTGCAAACTATGACTTAAATAAGGATAAGACAATTGATATTCTTGATGTCTCAATCATGTTGTATTATTGGAGTGTAACAAGCTAAACTATGAAATATTTTTTCACATTTTTTATTTTTTTTGGAATATTGTTTAGCGTAGTTGTACCACATGTGCATGCTGAAAATGCAACACTCTATTTTGAGACTCAGTCTACAAAGGGTCAGGTTGGCTCTGAAATTACACTCAAATTATTTGTTGATTCATCAAGCGATATTAATGCTCTTGATATATCGCTTGCATATCCAAGTTCTCTTACTCTTGTAAATTACAATACAACTGGTTCAGTCGTTTCATTTTGGCGTACTGGTGATGTTACTCGTCGTGCAGGACATGTTGTACTTTCAGGCGGAATGATAACACCGTTTTCGGGCACACATGGATATCTTGCATCACTCATATTCCATGTAAACGAAGAAGGTGCTTCAACAGTTGCATTTGATAGAACAAATCTTTTTAAAGCTGATGGTTCAGCAACAAAATTATCGGCGTCAGCAAAATCATTTACATTTTTAGCTGAAAAAGTTGGTGAGAAAATAGTTTCAGCACCTACACATAGTTTTACTACAGATGAAACAGCACCTGAACTTTTTGCAGAAACATCAAGCGATCCTGTAAATGGAATTCCGCTTTTGGTGTTTAGTGCAAAAGATCCTGAGTCTGGAATTCAAACGACTGAGATGCGATACAAGAGGTGGTTTACATGGAGTAACTGGCAACAAGTACAAAATCCAGCTCCGTATCCAAGTGCTGCGTGGGGAATTGAGATTCGTGCGATGAATACTGTTGGTCGCATGAGTCAAAAAACAATTGTGCACACAGGCGTTCTCTACAGTAAGCTTATTGCAGTGCTTATTCTTGGTATAATAGTCGGTGTGGGAGCGTTCAAGATTTTTTCACGCCACTCGCATCTTCGATGAACTATAAAAAAATAGTAGCCACCATTTTTTTTGCATTACTCTTGCCGTTTTCAACTAAAGCGGCAACTCTTTCTGTTACACCATCGACAGGTAATTTTTCTGTAGGATCAACATTTGATGTTTCTGTCATGCTTGATACGAACGGTAAATCCGTTAATGCGCTTTCGCTCGGAGTGTTGTTTCCTCCTGATATGCTTCAGATTGTCTCTCCGTCTACTGGACAATCAATCATTGGGGTATGGACAGCAACACCAAAATTCGACAACCAAGCTGGGCGTGTAGAATTGCAGGGAGGAATTCCAGGAGGTATTACTGCATCAGGTGGTCTTGTTACAACACTTACTTTTCGCGTGAAATCAGTCGGGCAGGCTGTACTTAAATTTACAGATAATTCGAAAGTGTTGCTCAATGACGGTCTTGGAACGAATGCACTTACTCAGACAGGCAATGCTATTTTTGAATTTCGATTACCTCCTCCAGCTGGCCCAACCCTCAATTCTGAAACAAATCCAGATCAAGCAACATGGTATGCAAATCGCAGCGTATCATTTCGGTTTGCAGCAGACGCTAGCACTATTCAAGGGTATAGTTATATTCTTTCTGATGATCCAGCAACTATCCCAGATGATATTAGTGAAGGTACAAAAAATTCTGTTTCATATGCAAATCTTTCTGATGGTACTCATTATTTTCATATAAAATCATTGCGAGATGGTGCGTGGGGTGGAACTACTCACTATGCTGCAAAAATCGATGCAACTCCACCAGCAAGTTTCAAAATCGATGTTGCGCCTGACTCACACACAGCAAGTCATCAGCCAATCATACAATTTTCAAGTTCTGATGCGCTTTCAGGTATTGATCATTACGAAATTAAAATTATTTCTCTTTCAGAGGCACGACCTGGAGAAGATAATTCATTTTTTATAGAAACAACTAGTCCATATGTTCCGCCGATACCACTTGCGCTTGGAAATTATGACATTGTGGTTCGTGCATACGATAAAGCTCATAATGTGCAAGAGGTGACAAAACGATTGCAGATCGTCCGTCCGCTCTTTTCATTTATTACTCCTGACGGTTTACGAATCGGAAGTGAACATCTCGCGTGGGGGTGGTTCTTTGCGATAATGGCAGCGCTCCTTGGAGGGCTTGGATTTATGTTTGTGCGTGCAAAGAAATTCCACAAGACATCACACGAAGATCATTCACAAAAGGCATTACCAAAAGATGTGCTTGAACAATTGAATGAGCTTAAAAAATATCGTGCAAAATATGGTGGAAAAGCACTCGCACTCTTCCTTGTATTTTCATTGTTTACAGCACTTCATGGTGTACATGCTGAAGCAACGATTGCTCCACCACTTATAACAACAGTTTCAAATAATGTAAGCAATCAAGAAATTTTCTACGCGGGTGGTAAAACTGATTTTGCAAATGAGCAGGTAATTTTGTACATGCAGAATCTTGCAACTGGCGAAACCTTTAGTCAGACAGTAACATCAGATAATAAGGGCGACTGGTTCTATCGCCACAACGCGTTCCTTTCTCCTGGAAATTACTTACTCTGGGCACAAGCAAAACTTGGAAGCGATCAGTCTCCACCTGGACCACAAGTACTTATGAAAGTAAGTCGTACCGCAGTTCAGTTTGGCGGAAGCAAAATTTCATACGAACTTATTTACTTGATTCTTGTCCTCATACTTCTTGCTGGTGTGCTTGGTCTTGGAACATTTACTGCAGTCTACATTCATCGTGGACGAAAGAAGCAAGTGCTTCTTAAGAAAGAAATTAAAGATGCCGAGGAGTCGGTTAAACGTGGGTTTGCTGTATTGCGACGAGATATCGAGGCAGAACTTGAAATCATCAAGAAGGCAAAACTCTCAACTGATCTATCAAAAGAAGAAAAAGAACGAGAAACTGAGTTGCTTGCTGACCTTGAGATGGTACAGTCACAACTTGGTAAAGAAATTTGGGAAATTGAGCATTCGGCGTGATTTTAAATCACAATTCTGCTAGTATCGAGATATGAAGATTTCATACAACTGGCTCAAGTGGTATATACCGGATGCACCCGAAGCGGACAAACTTCCTGATATTTTTACGTATCATTTGTGCGAGGTTGAGGGGGTAGAAAAACGCCCAGACGGGGATACGATTTTTGATCTAAATATTTTGCCAAATCGTGCCCATGACTTACTCTCTCATCATGGGATTGCGCGAGAACTTGCTGGACAACTTGGTATTGCGTATAAGGACCCAACACCACTGTATAAAATACCGGAACAGAAACCAACAGAACTTTCTATTGAAATACAAACAGACGCTTGCAGGCGTTATATGGGTCGTGTTGTACGTAATGTAAAAATTGGTCCATCACCAGAGTGGGTTGTAAAACATTTAGAATCAATCGGTGAACGTAGTATCAATAACGTTGTTGATGCGACAAATCTTTGTATGTATGACGGGGGTCAACCAATGCATGCATTTGATTTAGATAAGCTTTTTTCACAAAAAATAATTGTCCGAAACGCAGAGGCGGGGGAATCTATGACGACTCTTTCAGACGAGACAGTAACACTGCATGCTCATGATGTGGTTATTGCTGAAGAAGGCGGAGGAGTACTTGCACTCGCTGGTGTAAAAGGTGGTATCAAAGCAGAAGTTGATGAGCACACAAAAAATGTGTTGCTTGAAGTAGCAAATTTTAATCCACGTTCTGTCCGCACGACGGCGCGACGACTTGGAATTCTTACTGATGCAGCAAAGCGATTTGAAAATAACCTTTCGCCTGAACATGCATCTTTCGGAATGCTTGAACTTTCAGGGCTCATGAAAGAGATGTTTCCTGAAGCAGTTTTTGAAGAGGTTGTTGATGTTTATCCTGTAAAAGAGGTGCCACGCACTGTAGAGTTTACGTGTGCGTATGTAAATAAAATACTCGGTGCAGAAGTAACAAGCGAGCAGATACAGACTATTCTCACACAGTACGGGTATCAATTTTCTATGTATGAAGATACCTTTATCGTCACAATTCCATACCTGCGTCTTGATTTGGAGAAGCCGTGTGATATGGCAGAAGAAATTGGGCGAATTTTAGGATATGACACTGTGAACCCACATCTTCCGCAGATTTCGTTCGAATCAGAAAAAAATACAACATACATACAAATGTGTACCGCTCGTGAAAAATTGCTTGCAGATGGTTATAGCGAAGTTATGACATACGCTTTCACAAAAAAAGGCGCAGTTGAAGTTGCACGTGCCCCACGAGGTAAAGAATTTTTGCGTACCAATCTTACAGATGGACTTAAAGCGTCATATGAACTCAATCGCATTAATGCACCATTTTTGGGGACGACCGAAACAAAACTATTTGAAATTGGAACTGTATTTCCAAGCAGGGGAATTGAAGAAGTTCACGTAGCGTATGCAGATAAAAAAGGAGTTACTGAAGTTACTCTTGCTGAATTTTCAAAAAATCTTGCACCTGTTTCGACAACCGAGGTACCCGCTACAAGCAAAAAAGTTTTTTCTCCATGGAGTGTATTCCCATTTATTACACGTGATGTAGCCGTATGGGTACCAGAAACAAATACACCAGAAGACCTTATTTCTCTATGCAAAAAACATGGCGGAACACTTCTTATTCGAGAGCCTAAAATATTCGATACATTTACCAAGGATGGTAAGACTTCAATCGCGGTACGTATGGTGTTTCAATCATTTGATCGAACGCTGACAGATGAAGAAATATCACCAATCATGAGTGCAATTTATGCTGAGGTGCAAGGAAGGGGATGGGAAGTTCGGTAGACTCTGTGGTATTATTTTAGTCATATATGTATTCGCAGATCGCCCACATTGTTTGGTACGTATTTGTTGTCGCGGTCTCAGTTATTTTGGCTGAGATTGCGCGTGGTTACACTGCATATACCGAAGGTGATCCAACTCCAAAAAACGCGCATAGATTAAACGCAAATATTTTTTCTCATATTGATATTATTGGAACGATTTTATTACCACTTATTTTGTTAGTTTCGCAATCAGGTTTTGTTATTGGATGGGCACGTCATATCCCTATTAATGAGCATAAATTGCATCATAAGAAAAAAAGTATTAAAAAAATTGCTTTAGCAGGATTACTTGTCCATATTTGTATTGCTTTTCTTGCTACTATTTTAGTACGATACATGGTAATGCAAGGGGTGTACTCAGGGCCACTTGTCGTAGGGTTCACAACTTTTGCGATTGTTAACTATTTACTATTGTTATTTAACCTTCTTCCTGTCCCACCGCTCGACGGAGCAAAACTTTTTCTGTCTTCAGTCCCAGATAAGCATCACCATACCAAAAAAGTTCTACAATTTTATGCGGTTCCGATTCTTCTTATTTTAGTAGTTTTACTATGGCAGTACCTATTTTCAACTATCGATTTTTTGTTTAAACTAATAATAGGTGTACACATCACTCCCGTCTAATGAGACAAAAAAATTTTTTAAATTTCATAATTATTTTATTTGGATTTTTTATCCCTACTTTTGCTTTTGCTGTGACTGGCACGATCGACGCTACGTACAACACATCACGGTTGTGTGCAAATGAAGCAGGTAATACCGACTGTCACAATTACACTATTGTAAATTGGAAACCAAATCCTAATTCAAATTCAAGTGTTGATATTCCAGCAGGTGATGTAGCTGTTAGCATAACTGATACCACACTTACTGGATATATTTGGGGACAAAATATTGGCTGGATTCATTTGAATCCTGGCGCGACCTCGCCGAGTGATTCTCGTGTTGGTGTAAAAAATACAACATCAGGTGAAGTTCATGGTTTGGGCTGGGGAACAATAGCAGGCTGGGTAAACTTTGCACCAACACGCGGAGGCGTATTTATAAATGATGACGGTGAATTCGGTGGTGATGGAGTGAGTGCAGGATATGCATGGCTATCCGGCTACGGGTGGATGCTTTTTGACTGTTCTTTGCCGGATGCTTGCGTAAAGACAAATTGGAGGCCAACTGAAGACGCTGGAATATGTACCGAAGTAAATGCTACCAACTTCGGAGGATCCCTTCCATGTATATTTAACACAGGCGGTGGCCACGGTGGCGGCGGTGGCGGCGGAGGTGGAGGTGGCGGCGGCGGTGGCGGCGGCGGAG
>CAYLXO010000009.1:24442-31807 GCA_964387965.1 uncultured Candidatus Saccharibacteria bacterium | reverse complement strand
GCTAAAGAGGCAGGGTGTAAAAGCCCTCGCGAGTTCGAATCTCGCCGTCTCCGCATTGTAGGGCACCCTGAAAGTGACCCGAGTGCTTATCAGCATAGTGCGACCCGAATACCTGATTATCTAAATCAGGATATGTAAGCTAAACTATAAATATGGCGGAAAGGCTTATATTGAATAACGAACCTTACGTACTATCGGAAAATGATTTACCGTGCCTGGTCACGTATGGCGAGCATATGGGCGGATCCCATCTATCAATTGTATTGATAGCAAGCTTGTTTCTGTCGGGCTCAAAAATTCTATTTCTCACTGCCTACCCTATGGCAAGAGAAAATTTTCTTGAACAAATCGGACAGACATCAAACGTCGCATTTGTTGATTCAATTTCTGATTTGGAAAAAGCCTTTGGTGCTCAAGCCATTATCTTGAAAAGTGGAGATGAGCTTCTTTTTCTTGAAGCCGTTAAGGTTATTCCTGATCTAAATGAGCGAGTAGTTTTAGTAAAAAATATGGAAGTATTTAGCGAAGCAGTTCTTGATATATCCCTCACTTTTGAAAAAGTAATTCTGTCTGGGAATATCGACGCATGCATAGCGAAGGAAAAAATTGCCAAGAAGAATTTTAAAACACTGATTGCTTTCAACCAGCCTGAGATTGAAATCCCTCTTACAGTTCCTACTTTGGAAAAATACGCCAGCCTTTTGTCGAGCAATACAGAGAACGGAATACTAGCTGTTAAAAAGGAATAACGGCAAAATTATAGTAGTGACCCACATGCCTCGGTTTAGGCTTTAAAATTGTGCCGAATGGCCCTTATGGCACCTCACAGTCCTGGTACCATACCCGAGTGGGCCGCAATGATCCGCAAGGACAGATGGGATCTGTCTGCGCGGAGCATCATTGCGCGATAGGTGAGATGAGAAAGCCGGAGCGCGACGGCGCGAGGCAGGGTCGTGCGAAATTTCAGCAGAAATTTACGCCTGACCGAATCTCGCCGTCTCCGCAAATAAAAAGCAGCCTCTAAATTGAGGCTGCTTTTTGTGAGGTGCTATGCTTGTGGAGCTTGTGCTACTTCTGAATTCATTTTTTGGTATGCATAGTACGCGATACCAAGAACTACGAGACAGATGAGTGGCAATAATGTAATTGCTCCAAATCCATCAACTATTCCAATACTCAAGAATGCGAAGATGAAATCAAAAGCGAATCCTGCAAATACCCATTCTTTCGCTCGTCCTTTTACGAATGGCAACATAAGTCCAAGAGATCCAAGAATCTTAAATACTACGAGGATGTTTCCAAAATATATTGGGTAACCCAAGTGAGTCATTCCTTGTTTTGCCATCTCGCTGTTAAATGTGAACGCAGGCATTACTCCTTCGAAAAGAAATATGAGGGTTGCTGGAACCCAGTACATTATTTTATATTTTTTCATACCGGCTATTCTATTAAATGGACTCACATATTGCAATAAATCTAGGATTCGTCGTAACTATTCAGACTTTCTTTGTAATAATGCACCAGGTTGCCATGGAGTACCGACTTTTGGTAATGCCCAATAATCAAGTCCAAGATATCCCGCAACACGCCATGCAAGTACGAGAAAGAGTGCGAGCATAAGAAGTATTGGATTTGTGCTCACTGTTCCCGCAAGTAGATAGTTGAAGTTCATGAACAATCCGAAGAATGCTGCGATGCCAGTAAAGAGTCCGATGATAAGCGCGACACCGACAAGTACTTCACCGTAGGCGACAAGGTGTGACCAGAAACTTGCATGCGGAGCAACCACGTGTTCGAGAAACCATCCGTACCAACTCGATACATCAGGGTGAGCACCAGACATTTTTGCAAGTGCACCGTTTGCAAATCCAGATACAGCTACACCTGCCTTTTCTCCTACCCATACAGGATTGTGAATTTTTTCCCACCCAGCAGAAAGCCATGCCCAGCCAACATATAATCGAACAAGCAACCAAAACCATGCAAACTTAGGATTTTGAAGCACAAACCGTACAAGTTTGGGCTCAATAATCACATGATATGAATTATCCATATAAAGTTTTTAGATACTATCGCGAGGACGGGTCGCGATAGGGTATGTATTAATGTAGACAGTATACTCCTCGAAATATTTTCTTTGCAAATTGCCATTATGGCTAGAAAGTTTCATAATATACGCATTACTCACATAAGCTTTTATTCTATGGAAGAAATCAATTACCATTATTACGGAGATCGCATCAGAGGACTCTTTATGTTTACTGGAGTGCTCATGACTATCACGCTTCCGTTTTTTAGCTCAATTATCAAACTTCCAGTAACGGTATCTCTTGTAGCAATGCTTGCTCTTGCAGTGCTCGGAGGTTTTTTGAACCCAGTGCAGAAGTCAATCATCATTATTGATACAATAGTTTCAATTTTGGCATTTCTTGCATTTGAATATTACGCCGTAACGACATACATGAATGCTGATCCGAATGTACATATGAATATTTATTTCTATTGGCTCAACCAAATTTTTGCCCTTCTCTTTTTCCTTGCAGTGTATCTTTCAATCAAGACATTGCGTGGCAAAATGCTCGCAAACAAAAATCAGCCAAAGATGTAATCAAAAAACCGCGCATCGCGCGGTTTTTTGATGAAACGATGTTTACTTTATTCTTCCTGGATAGGCTTCGAGTCCTTTCTTGAGAATTTCCATCGAGCGTGCCAAATCATTTTGATTGAGCACATACGCTATTCGAATTTCGTTCTTTCCAAGCCCTGGTGTCATGTAGAAGTCTGGCATAGGGGATATCATGATTGTTTCGTTATTGTCTCTAAAGTCTCTAATCATGAATTTTACAAATTCTTCAGCACTGTCGATAGGAAGAGCTACATATAGATAAAACGCACCCATCGGTTTGTTTACCATCGCTCCAGGAATATCTTTGAGCGCGTTGTATACAACATCTCGGCGAGCTTCGTATTCTGCACGTACTGGGTCAGTGTACTTTTTTGAATCTGACATGAGCGGAACAAGTGCAAGCTGTTCAAGTGTTCCTACTGAAAGGCGAGCTTGCGCAAAACGAAGCACTGCACCCATTACCTCTTGGTTGTAAGAAATAAACACTCCAACGCGTGCTCCAGGCATAGAATAACGTTTTGATACGCTATCAATCACGATGACATTGTCATGTGATTCAGGAAGTGAGAGCATACATGAAGCTTTTCCATCGAAGCGGATTTCACGGTAGGTTTCATCAGCAATTACAAAAATGTTATTTTTCTTTGCGATAGCAAGAATTCGAGAGAGTTCTTCGTCACTCCAGAGTTTGCCAGTCGGGTTGTCAGGATTTATGACTACGATTGCTTTTGTCTTATCTGTTATTTTTGATTCGATTTCACTATCAAGAGGCATTGCAAAACCGTCAGCTGTTTTGAGTGTGATAGGTACGAGTTTGATACCAATCATCGTCGCGTAGGATTTGTAACTCACATAGAGTGGTTCAAACACAAGAATTTCTTCTCCGACGCCAGCTGTTACAAGAAGCGCAAGCATTATAGCTTCAGCACATCCAACTGTTGGGATTATATTTGCAGGTGTAAGTTCGACTCCAAAATTTTTGTAGTACTTTATCCATGCTTCGACGTGTGTAGGAATACCAGGTGATGGAGCGTACGGAAGATTTTTGCTTCCATAACTTTTGATCTGATTAAAAAACTCTTCTGGAACTTGTAGGTCAGGGTCTCCCGCTGACATTTTGTACACTTTTACACCCTGCTTCTCCGTTTCGTACATGAAAGGGAGAAACTTGCGGAGAGGGGACGCAATAACGTTCTGTCCGCGGTCTGATATTTGTAGTGATTTCATATGGCGATTTTAGCTTAAAAAACGTAAATGACAAAACGGCGTATTTGGTCTATACTCTACGCGGAAATAATAATTACTATTTAATCGTATTTAGCGATGAAAAAAACAAGTAGCGAGCGGGCAAAAGCGTTTATCCTTTGGTTTGATGAAATCGGTCGTCATGATGTAGGTATTGTCGGGGGAAAGAATGCAAACCTTGGCGAGATGTACCAAAATCTCTCACATGCAGCAAAAGGAACTGGTGAAAAAATCAAAGTTCCGTATGGATTTGCAGTCACAGCAGAAAGCTACCGCTACTTCGTCGAGAAAAATGATCTCGATACAAAAATCAAAACTATTTTAAAAGGTCTTGATACAGAAAATATCAAAGATCTTGAAAAGGCAGGGCATGCAGTCCGTGAAGCTATTATGGGTGCGCAATTCCCTGAAGAACTTCGCGATGCTATTGCTGATGCATACGCAAAACTCGCAAAAGAATTAAAACTCGCTCCAAAAGATCTTGATGTTGCAGTCCGCTCAAGTGCTACAGCCGAAGATCTTCCTGATGCTTCATTTGCTGGGCAACAGGAATCATATCTCAATGTGACAGGTGTAAACGAAGTACTTCTTTCTATCAAGAAGTGTATGTCATCACTTTTTACAAACCGCGCTATTTCATACCGACAGCACCAAGGGTATGACCATTTCAATGTTCAGCTTTCTGTTGCCGTTCAGAAAATGGCACGTTCAGATCGTGGAGCATCTGGAGTGCTATTCACTCTTGATACAGAATCTGGATTCAAAGATGCAATCATCATCAACGGTTCATGGGGCCTTGGAGAGTACGTTGTAAAAGGAGTCGTAACTCCAGACGAATACGTTGTATTCAAGCCAACGCTCGCAAAAGGATTCAAATCTATTGTCGGAAAGAAAATGGGTAGCAAGGAAAAGAAGCTTGTATATGGTGCAAGCAAAGGTTCGATGACAAAGGAAGTCATAACTACTCGCAACGAACGTGATGCGTATGTTCTAAACGACGAACAAATTTTGAAACTTGCACGCTGGGGAGCACTTATCGAAAATCACTACGGTCGTCCAATGGATATCGAATGGGCGCTTGATGGTAAGACAGGCGAGCTCTTTATCGTACAAGCTCGACCAGAGACTGTTGAATCAGGAAAGAGCGGAGTTGTGCTTTCAGAATACAAATTGGAAGAAACTGGAGATGTTCTTTGTCAGGGAGCAGCCGTGGGAGCAAAAATTGGCGCCGGCAAAGTACGATATATCCGTGATGCGAGCGAGCTTTCAACATTCAAAAAAGGTGAAGTGCTTGTAACAGAAATTACAGATCCAGATTGGGAACCTATCATGAAGATTGCATCAGCAATTGTTACAGATGCAGGGGGACGTACAAGTCACGCAGCTATTGTTTCTCGCGAGCTTGGAATTCCAGCAGTTGTTGGAACAGGTACTGCAACAAAAGTATTGACGACAGGTATGGATGTCACTGTTTCATGTAGCGAAGGAGAAGTTGGAAAGATATACAAAGGATTGCTCAAGTTTACGCACAAACAGCACAATCTTAAGAATTTTGAAAAGCCAAAGACACCTATCAAAATGATTGTTGCAGATCCACAGCTCGTATTTGCACATGCGTCTCTTCCACACAGTGGTGTTGGTCTTGCGCGCGAAGAATTCATTATTTCAAACTTTGTGAAGATTCACCCGAATGCACTTCTAAATTACGACAAACTTACAGACAAGAAAGTAAAAGCTGAAATCGATGCCCTTACTCGTGGATACAAAAACAAGACAGACTACTATCTTGAAAAGTTGAAGTTTGGAATTGCAACAATTTCAGCTGCGTTTTATCCATACGAAGTAGTACTTCGCTTCTCAGATTTTAAATCAAATGAATACCGAGGTCTTATCGGGGGAGCGCTCTACGAACCAATCGAAGAAAACCCAATGATGGGATGGCGCGGAGCATCTCGCTACTACGATCCAAACTTCATGGAAGCATTCGAGCTTGAATGTAAGGCAGTAAAGGCTGTGCGTGAAGAATTGGGACTTTGGAACTTGAAAGTCATGGTGCCATTCTGCCGAACTCCTGAGGAAGGTAAAAAGGTTATTTCGCTTATGGAGAAATACGGACTTAAGCGAGACAAGAAAGATATAAAGAAAGATGTTGTCACTGTAAAGAAAGGCACGATGAAGCCTGAAAAAGTAGAAGTAAAGTCACGACTTGAAGTGTATGTGATGGCTGAGATTCCTTCAAACGTTTTGCAAGCAGAAGAATTTGCAGATATCTTTGATTCATTCTCAATTGGATCAAACGATCTCACACAGCTCACACTTGGTCTCGACCGTGACTCAAAACTTATTGCCCACATTGGTAATGAACGAAATGGGGCAGTGCAAAAACTCATTACCGAACTTATTCGTGTTGCGCACAAGAAGGGTAAGAAAGTTGGAATTTGCGGACAGGGTCCTTCAGATTTCCCAGATTTCGCAGCGTTTCTCGTGGGACTTGGAATCGATTCGATTTCAATCAATCCTGATACGCTACTCAAAGCATCACTTAATATCAGTGCGGTTGAAAAGAAAAAGAAAGGAAAGAAATAGTAAAACGCCCCCAACTTTCGGGGGCGTTTGTCTTTACAATTTAAATATAATTTGAACAATTAGCCGGTTAATTCAATAATAGTTCCTACTGGACTACTCATGAAAGTATCTCGCCAGAAATTTGCTACAATTGTTTTTCCATAACTTGTCTCATTTCTCATATGTTTCCTTAATTCACCAATAGTCTGAGTTTTTTCATAAAGAGTATACATCCCTGCACTGTTAGGTGTGTGGTCGCTTTGTATTGCTTTGAGGATATCTTCAATCTCAACGTATAATTTTTCTTTGCGAATGAATTCATTTTTAGACCATATTGCAAAGAATAGAATTATTAAAAAAACGACTGTTGCATATCCAGCACCCAAGTTTGTCTCAAAAACAAGAATCGTATCTGGGTTTGAAAAAATACCAAGACATATTGTTGCACATACAATTAGTGCAGATAGTGAAAAAATAATATTTCCTGTATTTTCCCAAAATATATTTTTTACAATAAGGTTGCGTCTGTGTAAGTACAAAAATACGAGTGTCGGGGAGCAGATAAGAATTAACAATAATACAATAATCGGGGTAGACCAGAATCCTTGCTGGCTTTTTCTAATCTGTTCGCTGAACAGAAGTACTGTGAGGTTTGCAATCGCAAGCAGAAAAATCAATATAAGCTTTTTCATGTTAAAAAGTTGTTTGGTTAAAAAATAGCCCAATGCTCGGAAAGCACTCGGCTATTTTTTAACCTTTTCTTAAATCTACAACTTGTACAGGATTAGTCAATTACACCATTTTTGAAGGATCTACCCATTTATCAAATTGTTCACTTGTGACATATCCAAGCGAGAGCGCAGATTCCTTTAAGGTTGTATTTTCAGCATGAGCTTTTTTGGCGATTTCTGCAGATTTGTCGTATCCAA
>CAYLXO010000009.1:0-24342 GCA_964387965.1 uncultured Candidatus Saccharibacteria bacterium | reverse complement strand
GTTGTATTTTCAGCATGAGCTTTTTTGGCGATTTCTGCAGATTTGTCGTATCCAATGTGTGGCACAAGCGCAGTTACAAGCATGAGAGAGTTGTCGAGGTTGCGTTTGATATTTGGAATAATCGGTTCGAGGCCTGCAACGCATTTGTCAGCAAATGAAACACACCCGTCTCCAAGCAATTGTGCGCTTTGCAAAAAGTTGGAGATTATCATCGGCTTGTATGTATTAAGCTCAAGTTGTCCATTCATTGCTCCGATTGAAATCGCAACATCGTTCCCGAGTATTTGTGCACACACCATAAGGAGTGCTTCACACTGAGTTGGATTTACTTTTCCAGGCATGATTGAAGACCCTGGTTCGTTGTCAGGGATTTTTATTTCACCAATTCCTGCACGAGGACCGGAAGCAAGTAGACGAATATCGTTTGCGATTTTTGTAAGTGACACAGCAATGCCCTTGAGTGTTCCATGTGTTTCTACGATTGCACTATGTGTAGCAAGTGCTTCAAACTTATTTTGTGCAGGCGTAAATGGCAATGAAGTAAGTCTCGCGATTTCTGCAGTAGCAAGTTTGTCGAAATCTTTAGGTGCATTAAGTCCTGTGCCAATAGCAGTACCTCCGAGCGCAAGTTCGGCTAGATGTGGAAGCGTGTTTTTGATTGCAATAAGCGCGTGGTCGAGCATTGAAACATACCCAGAGAGTTCTTGGCCAAGGGTAATTGGTGTCGCGTCCATCATATGTGTGCGACCAATTTTTACAACGTGTGCATATTCTTTTGATTTTGAATCTAAAACAGCTCGGAGTTTCTCAATCCCAGGAATTGTTGTTTCGATAATCATTTTGTATCCAGCAATATGCATCGCGGTAGGGAATACATCGTTGGATGATTGAGATTTATTTACATCATCATTCGGATGGAGAATTTTTTTCTCATCGGTAAGTGTGCCACCAGAAAGTACATGACCACGGTTTGCAATCACTTCATTTACGTTCATGTTTGTTTGTGTTCCAGAACCTGTCTGCCAAATCACCAACGGAAATTCGGTATCAAGTGACCCTGCTAGAATCTCATCAGCGACTTTTTCTATTAGTTCGGCTTTAGTATTCTCCAAAATTCCAAGATTTTTATTTACGCTCGCACATGCTTTTTTTACATACGCAAAAGCTCGGATTATTTCAATCGGCATGCGCCCAGTGCTTTGGGCAATCTTGAAATTTTCGATAGAGCGGGCAGTTTGCGCACCATAATATGCGTGTATTGGTACCTGCACTTCACCTAAGGAGTCTTTTTCTATACGGTGTTCATTCATGTTGCGTATTCTACTTGTTTTATGGTTTGTTTCAAATAGAGGTTGAAAACAAAGCAGATGGGACTTATAATACGTGCCTGTATATGGATAAAAAACACTACACGGTGCGTCGCTTACGAAATACGACAGAAGACCGCACTATTCTTGAGGAATTCGACAAAAAACTTTCAGATTTCGAGAAAACCTTAAACGACCGCCTCATAGAAGATAAACACATTGTGTACAACAATGTTGCTCATGTTTTTGAATCTGGTGAATGTGCAGCATTTATCACAGAGTACGAAGGGGTACCTGTTGCCTATATTGTTGGTAAGCTCAAGCGATCTCTTCCATGGTATAAGAACGAAAAATTCGGATATATAGAAAGTATGTTTGTGGACGAGGGGCACCGTGCACATGGAGTGGCATCAGAATTGTTTAATCTTCTTAAACTGTGGTTTGTCGAAAACGGTATTGATACGCTTGAACTTCGTTTGTTTTCAAACAATGAAAAAGCAATTCGGCTCTATGAAAAGTGGGGTTTCAAGCCACATGTAACTGAAATGGTTTACAAAATAGAAAAATAGTCGCATAAAAAAATTTGCGCACCAAAGAAAACTTCGACTTCGTACTACTAGTGTGCGAAGTCGAAGTTTTTTAGTTTAGTAAAAAATATAATTATGCAGAAAAAAAAGATTACACATTTAGCAGCGACAGGACTTATTGTTCTTTCGACTGCACTTATGACCTCTGTTGCACTTGCTGAAAATAATCCGCAAGAAGCACAGCGAGCAAAAGGTCATGCGCGAGAAGAGATTGGAAAGTTTGGTGGCAAAATGATGGGCCGTCCATTTTCTGGACAGAATGGTGTTGTAGGAACAGTTACTGCCGTGGCTGGAAACACAATAACTATTACTGCAAAGAATGGCACGATATATACTATCGACGCTACTAACGCACAGTTTCCAAAAAATATGTTCGGTACACAGCTTACAATCGCAAATATTGCTGTAGGCGATATGGTTTCAGCACGTGGTACAGTGAATGGTACACAAGTAACTGCATCTATGATTGCAGACCCAACATTTCTTACACGGACAATGTTTGAAGGAAAAGTTACTGCAGTAAATGGTTCGACTATTACAATCACTGGCCGAAACAATACGACATATACTGTTGATGCAAGTTCAGCAAAAATGCAAAGTGGTTTCGGCGATTCACAAAAAACAATCACAGTGAGTGATATCAAAGTTGGCGATCGAATTATCGCAATGGGAACTGTAAATGGAACAACAATTACTGCTTCTAACATTGAGGAAATGCAAAAGCCAAGCTTTGCACACAAAATGCTTGGCATGTTTAAACACGACAAAGAATAAAACTTCTCTATTCATAACTACCACAGAAAAAACCGGCTATGCCGGTTTTTTCTGTGTATCCCATAAGTCCCACATATTTTTTGCAAGGTTGATAGGAGTACCTTCGAGTGCAAAATAATGAAGATCAATAAAGGGGAGCGAATTCGCTTCGATGATTCCCCAACGTTGGCTACTTGGGTCGCGAGTTGGATCAGGGATGATGAGATCAAATCCAACAACAGGTGCTTCCACTATTTCGCCGGCTTTCTTAAAAATCTCGAAGAACGAGGGATGGATTTCAGGAAGCATCTCTTTTGTATATCCTCCATACAGTCTTCCAGTTTTTGCAGAGAGGTCAATTGTCTTGTCTTTTTCTAGGATTGAATCAAGCGTATAACCTGCACGCGCAATAAAGGAAAGCAGGTCAGCATTGATTTCTATGTTTCCAATTCGTTCACCGTGGTTTTTGTTTTTTATTTCAATCAAATCTTTTACTGTGCTTGTTCCGTTTCCAGTAATTCGCGGAGGGTCGGCACGGAAAAACCCCACCAATTCGTTATTTATTACTGTTGCACGATATACACTACCAAAGAGGTGTTCTTCCAAGACGAGTGCAGGTTCAAGCATTTTTCCAAGCTTCCATGCATTTTTGAGTTCGCTAAGGGTATTGATATTTGTTGTTGTATGTCGTCCGCGAGAACCAGTACGTGGTTTTATGATGATTGGTTTTTCGAGTTTTTCAAAAATCTTTTTTGCGCCATACCACGTCCACGCAACTCCTGCTTTTGGTGCAGGAATTTCGGCAGTATGCAAACGATTGGCAAGTTTGTATTTGTCGTCTATCCAATCATATCCACCTTGGGGGAGGTGGTGTGGTATTGGTAAGCTCTGGAAGTAAATGTATTTGTTTCCGATTCTTGCTCGATACTGTTCAAGATAGATACCGAACATGACAATTTGTTGCATCCGTATTCCACGTCGCTTGGCTTCTTCCCAAATTAGTTTTGATCTACCGCTTACTGCTTTTTCGATATCATCAGAAAAGCGGGCCAAAAATAGTAAGCGAAAAAATCCTACAAATCCCATCACAACATAATTTGCGAGCCGTCCTTCTCGAGGAATTTTTATAACACCAAAAATCTTGCCGATCGAATTATCAAAAATGATATCGACAATACTCGTCGCATACATGAAGCGATGATTTACCGGACTTGTTCCGCAAGCTGCACAGGGTATTTTTGTTTTTTTCTCTGTTGTCATTTTTTTGTGATGTAGGTATTAAAACGCAAAAAGCTAGCTTGCGCTAGCTCTTTGTCCGATATTAGTGTCCTCCGAGCATGTTTTACTTCTAAAGGTTACTAGGTTACCGACACAAATAGTATACCACATACTATCTTTGTTCTTTCATATAAATTGGGTATACTTACTACCAGTATCAGTATAGGACCGTTTTTCTAGTAAAGATTGATTTTCAAGACCCATGTCGTTTTTGAATAATATTATGGCCAAACTAAATTTGGAATCACTTGTACCCAAGCCAGCTGTTGATCAGGTGGTTGGTGTTGATATTGGGACTTCATCTATTAAGCTCGTAGAGCTAAAGAAAAAAGGAGGAAAAGCTATTTTGCAGACATACAGCACGCTTGCACTTGGTCCATACGCCGGACAAGATGTTGGTGCAATCACAAACCTAAACCAAGAGGTTCTTGCAAAAGCGATTATGGATGCCCTTAAAGAGGGTGCTATTTCAACAAAGAATGCAATCATTTCTGTGCCATCAAGCGCATCACTTATTTTCTTGTTGGAGCTTCCATCAGCGATTGAAGAAAAAGAACTTCGAGATATTGTGCCGACAGAAGCACGTAAATACATTCCTGTTCCTGTGTCTGAAGTCACACTTGATTACTGGGTTATTCCAAAACAACAAGAAAGTTACTATGAAGAACCAGGAACAGAATCTACACTTCCAGCAAAATCTGAAGTGCTTACTGTTGCAATTCATAACGATACACTCGCAAAGTATAAAGATCTCACAACCAAAACTGAGCTTGTTGCAGATACGTATGAAATAGAAATATTCTCAAGTATTCGTTCAACATTCACTCACGAGCTTTCAGCCGTACTTCTTGTAGACTTTGGTGCATCAAAAACAAAACTCGCTATCGTTGAATATGGAATCGTAAAAACATTTCATATCATCAACAAGGGTTCGTTTGATATCACAAGTAATATGTCAAAGTCGCTTGGTATTCCGTTTGCAAAAGCAGAAGATTTAAAGCGAGATGTTGGACTTACTGGAACTGGTGTAAACAAGCAGGCGTCTGATATCGCAAAACTCACTACTGATTATATTATTTCAGAAACCCAGAGTACGATTGCAAACTTTGAGCGTAAATATGAAAAGCCAATTTCAAAAATAATTCTCACCGGTGCGGGCGCGCTTCTTCCAGGATTTTTTGAGCTTTCACAAAATACATTTAAGACAGAAGTAGTGATGGGGAATCCATTTGATAAAGTAGAAGTTCCGGCATTTATCTCAAAAGTATTACAAGAGACTGGTCCAGAGTTTGCTGTGGCGCTCGGACTCGCACTTCGACAACTTGGATAAAAGGAAAACCATTACAGCCGTAATGGTTTTCCTGTAATGGTTCTTTTTTACTGTTGTTTCAATAACGCAAGCAATTTATTCATTGCTTCGTGATATTGTTCACTAGTTACTTTCCTATAGGTTCGCTTCTTTTGTAACTGGTCAATCTCATTGTATTCCAGTATTGATTTTTCGTACCTAACAAGTCTGTACTTTTTTTCTCGGCGCTTATCATGTGCGACGAGCATTGAGGTATTTCCGATAAGGTTTCCTGACCGGTCGTACTCATAGATGTATACATCTAGTGTGTCGTCATCATAATAACTCATAGCCAGTATTTCTCGGCCAATTTTATCGAATCTCCTGCTTATGATGGTAGTCGGAGGATTCGTTTTTTCTTTTGGAGCATATTTATTTAGCTCGGTTGTTTTGTAGACAAGTGGTTTTTGTCCGAAAGCGAAAAAGGTGGCAAAGATAGTTAGCCCCAAGAACATGATTTTTTTCATACAGAGAATTTTCAGAACTTTACAATAAAAAGCTTGTTAAGTCAATATTTTACTTTTAAATCCACTGGCGCTTTTATTTGTAACCCGTACACTAGTAGTACATGCAATCAATCGACTTATCGTTTGCACAAGATCCTAATACTCTCGCTTTGGCACTTCTTGTAGGCATGGTGCCGGCAGTTATTTGGTTTTATTTTTGGCGCCACGAGGACAACAAGCACCCAAAGCGTGGCGGGTTGTTCGTGCGTACTTTTGTCGGAGGAGTATTTGCAGTTATTGCCGTACTCCCGATTCAAATTTGGATTTCAAAAATAGGAGCAGACGACAATACACTTAATATTCTTTGGGCAGGGAGCGAAGAGCTACTTAAATTCCTTGTCCTTATTCTTGTTGCTATTCGCAGTCCATATCTTGATGAGCCAGTGGATTATGCTATTTATATGATGGCGGTTGCTGTAGGGTTCGCAGGATTTGAGAATGCGCTTTATTTCTTATCACCATTACAGACGGCAGATACTGTTGGAATTTTTCTTTCAACAACAACTCGATACCTTGGTTCAACACTGTTGCATCTCGTCTGTTCAATGACTGTAGGTCTCACGCTTGGATTCGCATATTTCCGAGGTGTTACACGCAAAGTTATATATGGACTTCTCGGGCTTGGGCTCGCGGTCACTCTTCACAGTATATTCAACTATTATATCGGTATAGACGGAGGAGTGCATTTTTTGCAAATATTTGGTGCACTTTGGATAGTTGCGTTTGTGTTGTTGTTTATATTTGAAATTTTACGTGCGCGAGGTACTGATGAATATCGTAAGCAAAAGCGGTTAGAAGCTGTCAGACAAATTGAAGGAGATTTTTTGCAGTTACTTACAGAATATAATATTCAAGAATCTATAGAGACGAGTATTCAGTCAGCGATACATCTTCCGGAAGGGAAAAGCGCACCACGCAAACTTATACGTCTTGTAGAAGAGCTCAGACTTATTTATCGGGCATATCTCATGAGCCAAGGAGCGCCCAAGAAAGACGCAGAAGCCACAACTGGTTCACTTATAACTGAAGCGATTAGTCCAAAGGCTGTTAGAGGTATTATCAACACTCTTAAAATGTAGTGCTTGTGTAGTTTCTGCATTCCTGTATCATTTAAGTATTATAAGTTCAATTTTTTCTATATGAACAATCCAGAAAATAATCCTCTTAAGGTTATAATCATCGTTTTGGTGTTGGTTGTTGCAGGGTACTTTGTTTACAAAAATATGAATTCAGGAAATGAAGGTCGTGTTTTTCGTCCATCTTCTAGCGCGGGAACTTCAACTACTGCAATCCCGGGTGTTTCAGGTGGGGCAAACTCAGTCACTGTTGGTGGGATTACTCTTGTGACGGGACAACCATCTCCAGCAAAAGCAGTCTGTAAACCAGGAGATTACCAAGGTGCAAATGGAGGGTGTTTTCATGTTAAAGCCGACTGTTCATTTACGTATGATGACAAGGCATGTCCTACAGACTTAGGCTCTAGTGTGCGAAACTCGACAAGCGGTGTTGAAAACAGAATGACACAATAGTTAGTTCATCATGATTAAGACACAAAACCCCTCGCAAGCGAGGGGTTTTGTGTTACTATACTGGTATTAGAAATTTAAAAAGTAGTTTTATGGAACATACACACCACCACTTGCCAGAAGAGCATCACCATCATCATGAAAAAAAGGAGGATACAAAATTTACCCTCTCAGTTCCAGCAGCGATTATCGTTGCGGGGCTTATTATTGCTGGAGCAATTTTTGCAACTCGTGTACCAGTACAAGTCGGAAATGACGTACAAGATGGAAAGCAGAAAGTATCAATAAACATTAAAGATGTATCACTCGAAGGAGAGCCGTATGTTGGAAAGGCTGATGCTACTCCAGTTGCATATTTTAGTGATTATCAGTGTCCATTCTGCAAAAAATTTGAGACGACTGAAATGCAAGAGATTGTTTCAAAATATGTTTCAACAGGAAAGGTGCGAATTGTCTTTAAAGACTTTGTTTTCTTGGGTCCAGATTCTACTGAAGCAGCAGTCTTTGGAAGAGCAGTTTGGAAATTATACCCTGAACAGTATTTCGCATGGCGTGAAGCAATGTATGCAGCGCAAGACGACGAAGGGGGAATTGGATTCGGAGATAGAGAAAGCATAGAGGAACTTACACGAGCGATTGTTGGAGTTGATCAAAAGAAAGTGAGTGCTGATGTAGATGCAAATCGAGCGGCATATGAAGCATTGATAAAAGCAGATTACGACGAAGCGCTTCGACTTGGAATTACTGGCACCCCAGCTGTAATAATTGGTAAATCAGTTGTTAGCGGTGCGCATTTGATTGCAGAATACGAAAAAGCACTTGATAAGGTTGTTCGTTAAAAACAAAACACCGCGTGTATGCGCGGTGTTTTGTTTTGCACAGGTAAAACTAGTACGTTTTGAAAACAAGAAGTGATATACTATACAGTGCATATTGGGTAGCGAACAATAGTTATTTTTTGTTCGCTTGCGATAACAAGCATGGATAATAATTTCCAAACATCGTTTATACCAAAGAAAGCGCTTTCAGAAGAGCGTGTTGCGCCACAACGCCATACTTCTCTTTTGTCGTTTCTAGCAACACTGCTTTTCTTCGGTTCTCTTGCGTCAGCCGCTGGAATGTATTTTTATCGTGCATCGCTTGCAAAAGAAATTCAGTCAAAAGATGCATCACTTAAGGCGGCACAGAATGCTTTTGAACCTGGCTTTATTTCCGAGCTCAAAACGCTTGATAAACGTATTACAAATACAAATGAACTTCTCCAGAACCACATTGTTGTTTCTCCAATATTTAAAGCACTTGAAAAAGACACACTAAAAAGTATTCAATTTACAAAGTTTAGTTATTCAATGCCGACAATACCCGGATCACAAATGGAAGTGCATATGACAGGTCGCGCAAAAGACTACACATCTATCGCGCTTGAATCAGATCGATTGAATGACAACAAACAAATTCATGATCCGATTTTTTCAAATCTTACCCTCGACGAAGTAACAGGTACGGTAACATTTGATCTTATCTTTACTGTTGATTCAGACTTGGTGCATTACATCAAACATCTTGATGAATTTATGGTTACAGCATCAAACGTAACTGACACTTCACTTACAACAGATACAGGGGATAGCACTACTACTCAAACAACAAATAGTGTAAAAACAGGAACTGGATCGACAGTACCAAAATCATCGGTTCCAGGAACATAATCTATATGAAATTTGTAGTACCAATCATTTTAATAACAATTTCAGTTCTTTCATTTCTTTTTTTCACCAATCCTACATACAAAGAAATTAAAGACATGAAAGTCACACTTGATTCTTATAATAGTGCGCTTAACAACGCACAAGAACTTCAAAAAGATCGTGATGAATTGTCTGCAAAGTACAGCACACTTTCAGCCAGTGATTTAAAGCGTCTTTCTCAATTGTTGCCTGATTCAGCTGATAACATTCGACTTATTATCGACCTACAGAGAATGGCGCAGGCATATGGTATGACGATAAGTTCTACAAAGTTTGATGCAAAAAGCAAGAAAGCAGCGAGTGAAACAAACCCGAATGCCCTTATTGCCGCAAGCGCAACTGATGTAACACAGGCTTCAAAAGATTACGGCATTTTTGACCTTGAGTTTGCAACTGTAGCACCGTATGAAAATTTCTTAAAATTTATTAAAGACGTTGAATCATCACTTCGTTTGAGCGACATTCAATCAATAGAATTTTCGGCTGATTCTCCTGTAGGAACAAAAACACCGGTGGGAATCAGTCCAGGCAACACAGGACCAAATGGATATTCGTATACTATTAAACTTCGCACATATTGGTTGAAAGGATAATTGTCCATGTATTTGATACAATAAGAAGCATATATGCCACCAGTAGCACCACAAACAATTTCACCACAGGGAATGGTCGCACCACGACCATTGATGACCCCTCCTCCAAAAAAGGGAGGAAAATCAATAATCAGATTTTTGATTATTATTCTTGTTGTTGGTGGTCTTGGCGGTGTTGGATATAAATATTTTTTAGGTGGCAATCTTGATATAGCACAAAACACCGGCGATGGTCTTGTTACCACAGCAGGAACAGGTACAGGAACAAGTGCAGTACCAGATCTTTCAGCAAGCGGTGTGAACACACAATCAAGTGAACAAATTGGAAATGACTTTCTTATGACGCTTCTTTCTGTACGAAGCATCAAGATAGATAGTACAGTCTTTACTAGTCAGGCGTTCACATCATTGCAAGATTTCTCACGTCCACTACTTCCAGACAATAATCCTGGACGTCCAAATCCATTTGCGCCACTTGGTTCTGATACAACAACAATCTCTACACAGATTTCTACAAGTAACGCATCAGCTATCCTTACAACAACAGCAACATTTAATGGCACGCTTACAATCGCTGACACATCAACAGTACGGTGGTTTGAATATGGCGCATCACCAAGTCTTGGAACAACATCAGCAAAGAAGCCACAGTCAGTACCAGGTACATTTGCAGAAACAGTTACAGGGCTTCTTCCAAATACAATGTATTACGTAAAAGCAATGGCGCTCTATGGCGGACAGACAATTTCTGGAAATGTCATTTCTTTTAAGACAGCACAGGCGGTAAGATAGAGGAGTTAGGGGTTATGGATAAGGAATTATTTATACGACTGATTCCTCATCCATAATTCTTAATTATCTATGAATCCATTTATTGAGGAACTAATCAAACGAGGTTTACTTTCTGAAGGACAAGTTCAGGAGGTTCTTGCGCTTGCGCAGGAAAAATTCGAAGGTAATTTAGAGCGAGCACTTGTTTCGCGAGGAGTTCCTGATGACTCAATTCTTGAAGTCAAAAGTATTTACTATGGAATTCCAAAGAGAAAGGTAGATCCAAAATCAGTTGGGACTGATTTGTTAAAATATGTTCCGGAAGATTCTGCTCGTCACTATCACTTTGTACCAATTGGTATTGAAGACGGGGCACTTCTTATGGGAGTTACATCGCCAGAAGATTTGCAAGCAGGGGATGCGCTTCAGTTTATTGCAGAGAAACACGGCATGCCGTTTAAGCTTTTTGTGATTTCGGACGCAGTGTTTCAAGCAATTCTTGAAGGATATCGTGGGCTTACTGGGCAGGTTGGACAAGCACTTTCAGAGCTTGATCAAGAAATCGAAAAAGCAAACAACGATGTTTCTGTTGATATTACAAAGAACGCACAGGATGCACTTAAGCCGGGAGAAGAAGAGCGTATTGTTGAAGAAGCTCCAATTATCAAAATTGTGGCAGTTATTTTAAACAACGCGACAGAAGGAAATGCGTCCGATATTCATATCGAAAACACAGGTGAAAAAGTGAAAGTTCGTTTCCGTGTTGACGGAGAATTGCATACATCGATCGTGCTTCCAATGAATGTGTACGCTGGAGTTGTTGCGCGTATTAAGATTCTTGCGAAGTTGCGACTTGATGAAAAGCGAAAGCCACAAGACGGAGGATTTTCTGCAAAAATTGGTGGACGCAAAGTTGATTTCCGTGTGTCTACAATGCCATCGTACTATGGTGAAAAAGTTGTGCTTCGTATTTTGGACAGTGAGAAGGGAGTAAAGCCGCTCGATTCACTCGGACTTCCACCAGAATATTTGCAAATGGTTCGTGATGCACTTAATCGTCCATACGGACTCATCCTTATCACAGGACCAACTGGTTCGGGTAAATCTACAACACTTTATTCAGTGCTCAATGAACTTGATCGCGAAACATCAAACGTTGTTTCACTTGAAGATCCAGTGGAATATCACATTCCGGATGTAAACCAATCTCAGGTGATGCCTGAAATCGGGTATACATTTGCGTCAGGACTTCGCTCAATTTTGCGTCAGGACCCAGACATTATCATGGTGGGAGAAATTCGTGACGCAGAAACTGCACAGCTTGCAATTCAAGCAGCACTTACGGGTCACCTTGTATTCTCAACACTACACACCAACAATGCAGCGGGTATTATTCCACGTCTTATTGATATGGGAGTGGATCCATACTTGATTGCGCCAGTGCTTATTCTTTCGATTGCCCAGCGTCTTGTGCGTACAACCTGTCCATCGTCTGTACACGTAGTTGAAAATCAGCAAGCGCTTCGCGATATGATGGAGAAACAGTTTTCAGATCTACCGGCTGAATTTAGATCAAAAGTTCCCGTCGGAGGTAACTTTACCGAGGCTGTGCCTTCAGCCGAATGTCCAATCGGAACACGAGGGCGTATGGCAATCTATGAAATGTACCCAACGGACCCAGATCTTCAGGCACTTATCCTTAAAAAGCCTGTAGATACTGAGATTTATAAATTACTTCGTGCCAAAGGTTTCCTTACAATGAAGGAAAACGCCATTATTAAGTGTCTAGAGGGTAAAATCCCATTTCAAGAGATATACAATCTCTAATAATAAGTGATATAATTGTACTGATATGCAAAATAAGAAAATCCTAATTGTAGATGACGACAGTTTCTTGCTCGACATGTACGCGCTTAAGTTTTCACAGAATGGTTATGAAGTTGCCACTGCTCTTGGTGCGCTCCCAGCACTCGACAAACTTCGTGAAGGGTACGTCCCTGACATTATGCTTCTTGATATTGTGATGCCAGTTGTTGACGGATTTGAGATGCTCGAAAAAATGAAGAATGAAAATCTCGCACAGAACTCAATTCGTATTATTCTTTCAAATCGCGGGCAAGAGTCAGACATCAAACGCGGAACAGATCTCGGTGCAAGTGGGTACATCGTAAAGGCATCAACTACTCCAGCAGAAGTTATCACACAAGTTACAGAAATTATTAGCAAGCTCAAGAAGGCATAAATTAGACTATGGATCCAAAAGCACTCATCGAATCATTGGTAGACATCCTTATCAAAGAGGGAGGTTCTGATCTTCATCTTTCAGCAGGACGAGCTCCAACAATTCGAGTTGCTACTCAACTTCTTTCTCTTGTTAACCAAGAAAAACTTAAGCAAGAAGATTTACTTGGAATTCTAAAAACGATTCTTGATCAGAAACGATACGAGCGTTTTGTCACAGAACAAGAAGTTGATTTTTCATACGACCACAAAGGCGAAGCGCGTTTGCGTGGAAACGCTTTTTTTCATAAAGGTGCAATTAGTATTGCATTCCGTCTTATTCCAAAGGTTCGAGCGATGCCTGAGCTTAAGCTCCCAGAAGTTTTGAAGAAATTTGCCCAAAAGAAACAGGGGTTCTTCCTTGTTGTGGGACCAGTTGGACAAGGAAAATCAACAACTCTTTCTTCGATGATTGAATACATCAATACCGAACGCGCGGAACACATTATGACAATTGAGGATCCAATCGAATATATTTTTGAAGAAAAGAAATCGATTATCGACCAGCGTGAAGTAGGAATTGATACAAAAGATTTCCCAACAGCGCTTCGCAGTATTTTTCGTGAAGATGCGAACGTCATTTTGATCGGGGAAATGCGCTCAGCAGATACTATCTCGACTGCAGTAACTGCAGCTGAAACTGGTCACTTGGTACTTTCTACGCTTCATACAAATAGTGCTGCACAAACGATCGATCGTATTATTGATTCATTCCCAGGATCACAACAGGATCAAATTCGATCGCAGCTTGCAGGATCACTACTCGGAATTTTTTCTCAGCGTCTCATTCCTCGCATTACTGGTGGTCTCGTTCCTGCATACGAACTTCTTATCAACAACAATGCAGTTGCAAACCTTATTCGTGAAAAACGCACTCACGAAATTGATGTTGTAATTGAAACAGGCACAGAGCAGGGAATGGTTGATATGAATCGCTCTCTTCTTGATCTTGTACGTGCAGGAGAAATCACAATGGAATCAGCATATCTGCATTCTATGAATCCAAAAGGGCTTGAACGCTTGATGTAATACTATGACTTTCAATTATAAAGCTGTTACAAATACTGGTGAAAAGAAAGAAGGAGCAATCGATGCTGCGAGCAAAGATCTTGCAATCGCAGCGCTTCAGCGTCGTGGGTTGATAGTAGTTTCTATCAAAGGCGAAGAGGAGAAAAAGTCATTTCTCCAGACTACTCTTTTTGAAAAAGTACCACAGAAAGATATCGTGATTATGTCACGACAGGTTTCAACACTCTTCGAAGCGCAGGTATCAGCGCTCAAAGCATTTTCTCTTCTTGCAAATAACGCAGAGAACCCTCTTTTGAAGAGAAAACTACTTGCTGTTACAGATGATATTCAAGCTGGTACTCCTATTTCTGGGGCACTCGCAAAACATCCAGATGTTTTTTCTGATTTTTACATAAACATGGTGCGCTCAGGTGAAGAATCTGGAAAGTTGAATCAAGTATTCTCATATTTGGCAGACTATTTGGATCGCCAATACGAACTTACTTCAAAGACAAAGAATGCGCTCGTGTATCCTGGATTCACTATTGGAGTGTTTATCATTGTTATGACGCTCATGTTTGTGCTTGTTATCCCAAAACTGTCAGTCATCATCAAATCGTCAGGCCAGGCGATTCCAGTATATACACAGATAGTTATCGGTATTTCAGAATTTTTTGTTAACTACGGCCTACTTGTACTTATTTTTGTGGTTATAGCAGTTGGGTATGTTGTGTACCTTGCGCAAACTGAAAGCGGAAAGAACTATCTCGACAATCTTCGTCTTTCTGCACCAGCAATCGGAAATTTGTACACAAAGCTCTACTTGTCACGTATGGCAGACAACATGGATACGCTTTTGACATCAGGAGTCTCGATTATCCGTGCACTTGAAATCACAAGTAAAGTGGTGGGAAGTAAGGTGTATCGCACTATTCTTGAAGCATGTACCGAAGATGTGAAAGCTGGAAAATCATTTTCTGATGCGCTCGGAAAACATGAACATGTACCGCAGATTATGGTCCAGATGGTAAAGGTGGGAGAAGAAACCGGTGGGCTCGCGAATATTTTGAAAACACTTGCACACTTTTATAAACGAGAAGTTGATGATGCGGTAGATACACTCATTGGACTTATCGAACCAGTCATGATTATCGTACTCGGTCTTGGGGTGGGGGTACTTCTTGTTTCAGTGCTTATGCCGATTTACAACATTGCTTCATCAATTTAGCAAAGACGCAGAAACCCCTTGAAAAACAATGTTTTTCAAGGGGTTTTGCTTTATCCACATGGGAGATTGCTATTTTGTAGACTTCCTAAGTGATATAATTTCTGCATTACAAAGTAATAAGGTCGTTTTTATGTATAAGAGAATGTGTACTTTTGTACATAGGACACATTAGTAAATTATTTTTAGAATTATGAAGAATTCACAGAAAGGTTTCACACTTATCGAATTGCTCGTTGTTATTGCGATCATCGGTATTCTAGCTACAATCGTGCTTACATCACTTGGATCAGCACAGAACAAAGCTAAGGACTCAAAGATCTCAGGTCAGCTTTCAAGCATGCGTGCACAGGCCCAGCTTTATTCTGGAACAGGTACAGCTTTTACTGCTGGTGTATGTGCAACAACATCTGGAACATTGTTTGAAACTGCTAACAATGGATTGGGTAGTTTGTTCACTTCAACAGGTACAGGAACATGGTGTTCTTCAGATGGTACACTTCCATCACAGGGAGGAAAGTGGGCGGTTGCAATTAATAATACTGCAGGTACTGGATCATACTGTGTAGACTACACAGGAACATCAAAGCTTGCAGCTTCAACAGTTGCTGGATCAGAAATTACAGCTCACACTTGTAACTAGTTCTGTTTGACGTCACTTAACAAAAAACCGCCATTGGCGGTTTTTTGTTTTTTTTTTTACACAGATTACTGGTTTAGAAAAAGTTCCGCATGATATACTTCATGTATTCACACAGCTGGTAGGTGCTTGGACACTTACCTAATTAACATCACATTTTGATTGTACATACATATGATAGGCACAGTAGCAGATATTATTGTTTTTATTTTTGGATCAATTATCGGAAGCTTTTTAAACGTTGTTATTTTACGTTTCCGAACCGGGCGTACACTCGGGGGTCGTTCAGCTTGTATGACTTGTGCAAAGACACTCTATTGGTACGAGCTTGTGCCAATCGGCAGTTTTCTCAGTCAGCGTGGAAAATGCGGAGGTTGTCGAGCGCCAATTTCATGGCAATATCCAGTTGTTGAAGCAGTCACAGGGTTTTTGTTTGTTGCACTCTCATGGCGCTTTGAGTACCTTCTTCCTGAAAATCCACTGTTGTTTGCCATCCTCTTTTCGTACTTTGCACTCATTACATCGCTTCTTATTGTGATGTCTGTGTATGACATAAAACACAAGATTCTTCCAGATCAGTTGGTTTTCATTTTTGCTTCTATCACACTTCTCGGGATGTTCTTTATAAAGGGGGATGCAATTGTTCTTCACTTTCCGTCATACACGCAGTTTCTTGCCGGAATAATTTTACCAATGCCATTTTCGTTTCTTTGGCATATTTCAAAAGGAAAGTGGATGGGTCTCGGAGATGCAAAGCTTATGATAGGTATTGGATTTTTGCTTGGTATGTCGAGTGGTATCGCTGCGCTCATGCTCTCATTCTGGATTGGCGCTATTGTTAGTATCTTACTTATGCTTCTTGCACCATACTTCGGGAAAAAAGGTCTTACATTTAAAACCGCATTGCCGTTCGGACCATTCTTGGCACTCGGAACCCTCATTGTTTTTCTCTCCGGAATCGATCTTTCATCGATAACAGGAATATTTTAGTGTACAATACTACTAGAAATGAAACAGGGCATAAATAAAAAAAATAATACTGAAAGTGGTTTTACTTTTGTTGAAATGATTGTTGTCATTTCTATTTTTGCCATCATGGGCTCAATTGCACTTTTTAAATTTAGTGAATTCAATAAGCGAGCGACACTCGACAATCTTGCACAGAACGTTGCACTTAAGATAGAGGAGGCAAAAAAATCTGCGATATCAGGTGTAAACAATGTTACTTTTGCGACGGGAATCGCACCAGCATATGGAATGTATTTCTCAACAAGCACTTCAAGTAGTACAAATAAAAAGCTTATTTACTTTGCAGATACACCGGTTGCTGGAGGGACAGAAGGAGATAAAATTTACCAAACAACAGGAGGTACATCAACACTTCCATGTGGGACATCATATGGGGCAGAATGTCTTTCTGTTACTTCGATCACAGGTGGAGAATATATAAGTAAAATTTGTTATCCGACAGGTACATCAACTTACTCTTGTCCAAGTAGTGCTACTTCTGCACAAATAGTCTTTAAACGTCCGTTTCCTGATGCGACAATGAGTGTCTGTACGAATCCATCATCATGTATTGGATATAATCCACTGGGTTCGGCATGGGCGACAGGAAGTACAGCTGCAATCAATACTCAATCATTATTGATTGAAATGACATCTGGGCTTGACCCAACATTAAAGCAGACCATTATCGCAACAGGTCTTGGTCAGGTGAGAGTATTTAACGGGTCAGCAACCAACGCATGTCTTTCATTGGGTGCAACAACATGTCCATAATCATGAATACACTCTTGCAAAAAATTCGTATGCGAAAAAAAGAAAGTACATCAGTTGTACGTTCAGCTGGTTTTACGATTATAGAAGTCATGATTGCGATGGCAATTTTTATTGTGATTGTGACTGTCGGTATGGGTGCAACACTTGATGCAATTTCTCAACATTATCGAACCCAGAACATGCGTACCGTGATGGATAGTTTGAATTTTATGCTTGAAGACATGTCGCGTAATATACGACTCGGTTCGCATTTTCATTGTCAACTCGGATCTGAGGTGTACACAGGAACAGATGGTCATGTTGCACCGCAAGATTGTCCAATGATTCCTGGCGTTTCTGGGGGATCAAACATGCTAGTATTTGAAGACCTACGTGGAAATCGTGTTATATACAGTGTCACACCGCCATCTCCACTTTCCGGTACGCTTGCTCCACAGCAAGTGTATAAGCAAAAAGATGCTACAAGCGCTCCTATTCAGATTACTCCTCCGACAGTTGTGATGGATTACTATAAATCAGGATTTACTGTGCGTGGATCGCTTCCAGGAAGCGCAGGAGATTTGAGTCAACCGTCTGTAACAATACGACTTGCTGGGTATGTGTTGTATAAAAACATCAAAACTAATTTTGCTATTCAGACAACGGTTGTCGCGCGTGCACTTGATTCATAAGTATGAATAAAATAAATACACTACAAAAAAATGCTGGTTTTACGATTGTTGAGACACTCATCTCAATTACACTTTTTTCGATCGCAATTACTGGGGTGATTACAGTTGCAGCAAAAGGCGGAGTGAATTCTATTGCGCTTAAAAATCGGGTGATCGCTACATATCTTGCCGATGAGGGAATAGAACTTATGCGAGGAATGCGCGACACGGAAGTGTTACGTAATTCTAGTGAGACTGATGGGTGGTTACGATTTACAGCAGATGCAATAACAAAATGTGCATCAACGCCCTGCGATATTGATGGAGCAGATAGTGCACACCCAACCAGCCCAATATTCCCACAGTTTGATAACTTTATTACGAGTGGCGCTGTTACAGTAAGTGGGGTTACAGGTACATATTATCCACTATATTACGATTCGATGACTGGTTTTTATGGAAATCTATATGTACCGAATGGCGCGACACCATTTTACCGTGCGCTTAGCGTAACATCACTTTCAACAGATGAACTACAAGTAACATCGACAGTCGTTTGGAAAGAAGGTACTAGCATACAATCTCTTACACAAACTGAAAGTATTTATAATTGGTATAGCTCATAATGAAAAAATCACACGCCACAATTTCAAATACAGAAAAAGGCATCGCACTTCTTTTTACAGTGCTTCTTACAAGTATGCTTCTTTTGGTGGCGCTTGGAATTTCTAATATCGTATTTAAGGAATTGGTTTTCTCATCTGAAGCACGAGATTCTGATAAAGCATTTTTTGCAGCAGATACTGGGATCGAGTGTGCGCTATATCTTGATAAGGGTGGACCAGATTACGCAACAGGAATTTTTATAGACCCAGCAACGGCAATTACAACAACTCCACGTTACTGCCGAACTCGTGGATACGGTCCAACATCTAGTTTTTTGACTGGACCAACGGGCACAGCGGATACATATCAATTTGTTGTTCCTGTCGGAAACCAATGTGCTCAAGTCACTGTAGATAAAGACTATACAGCCGGAGGCATAAGCTATACTCGGTTTCAGGCAATTGGATATAACGTATCAGCCCCAGCAACTGGGACTGCATGTATTGTAGGTACTCCTAATGTGAGAGTGGTGTCACGTGCCATCGAAGTTAAGTATCAAAACCCTTAAAATTGGCGTATTTCTGCGTTGCTAGTTTATTTTCTCCCGCAATGTACTACAAGTACATTTTAGTCGTAAATAAACTTCGCGCCTTGAACTACATCCAATTTTAAGGGTTTTGAAGCACAAATATAATAATTTTAGAGACAGATAATATGTTAGAATGGCAAACGTATGACAAAGGCAGAGGCGGAAAAAAGACTAAAAAGACTACGAGAAACGGTTGAAAAATATCGCTACCACTACCATGTTCTCAATGAATCATTGATATCCGATGAAGCACTTGATTCACTAAAAAAAGAATTGGTTGATCTTGAAAGAGAATTTCCTGATCTTATTACATCTGATTCTCCAAGTCAGCGTGTTGCCGGTGCTCCACTTAAGGGATTTAAAAAAGTGAGACACACTGTAGAACAGTGGTCGTTTAATGATGCGTTCACGGAAGATGACATGCGTGATTTTGATACACGCATGAAAAAAATGCTTGCTGAAAAAACTGGCAAAAAAATCGAACCATCGTACGTATGTGAATTAAAAATCGATGGTCTAAAAATCGTATTTACATACAAAGATGGAAAGCTCATAACTGCTGCTACTCGAGGAGATGGTGAAGTAGGGGAAGATGTAACAGAAAATGTAAAAACAATCGAAGCAGTACCGCTCGTATTATCAAAACCAGTCGATATTGTCTCAGAAGGCGAAGCCTATATGCCGAAGAGTCAATTCGAACGACTTAATAAAGAGCAAAAGAGAAAAGGTGAAGAATTGTATATGAATCCTCGTAATATAACTGCGGGGACGATTCGCCAGCTTGATCCGCGGATAGTTTCAGAGCGCAAACTTTCAACATTTGTGTATGATTTATCGTACGCGAATTTTTCGGTGCCAGACCGGCAGGATAAAGAACTACAGAATTTGAAAGAGTTAGGATTTCGCGTTAATCCACATTTTGCGGTATGTAAAAATATCGATGAAGTGATTGCGTATTGGAAAACGTGGCAAAAGAAAAAAGATAAGGAAGATTACCTTATCGATGGAGTCGTTGTTAAAGTTGCCGAACGAGAGTATCAAGAAATTCTTGGCTATACAGGGAAAGCGCCACGATGGGGAATTGCGTTTAAGTTTCCGGCAGAGCAAGTTACTACAATTGTTGAAGATATTGTGTTGCAAGTTGGTCGTACAGGTGTCGTCACCCCTGTAGCACATTTAAAACCTGTACTTGTGTATGGATCAATCGTGTCACGTGCCACACTTCACAACGAAGATGAAATTGAGCGTCTTCAAGTACGAATAGGAGATACTGTAATACTTCAAAAGGCCGGAGACGTTATTCCAGATATCGTAAAAGTGTTAACCGAAATGCGACCAAAAGGAACTAAGCCTTTTCTTATGCCCAAAAAATGTCCTGAGTGTGAGGCTGTACTTGCTAAAAAATCTGTTGGTATTAAAGCTGGGGAAGAGAGTGCAGCACTATATTGTATGAATGCGCGATGTCCAGCAAAAGATAGACGCACATTGTATCACTTCACTTCTAAACATGCGTTTGATATTGAACACCTTGGTCCAAAAAATTTAGACTTACTACTTGATGCTGGTCTTATCGGAAGTAGAGCAGATATTTTTACCCTTAAAAAAGGCGATCTCTTAGAGTTGCCACGCATGGGAGAAAAATCTGTAGAGAATATGCTTTTGGCAATTGAGCGTGCGCGAACACAACCCCTCGATAGATTTATTGTTGGACTTTCAATTCCTGAAGTAGGAGAAGAGACAGCACGTGATTTGGCAAGACATTTTGGTAGTATTGAAAGACTCATGCGTGCAACAGAAAATGAACTTGAATCAATGAATGGAGTCGGACCACGAGTTACAGCATCTATTGTAAATTATTTTAAAGACACACATAACAAAAAAGTAGTAAGCGATTTACTTACGCAAGTTCGAATTAAAAAAGAGGAAACGAAAGATATAAAAGCACAAAAACTTTCGGGAAAAGTTTTTGTGCTTACGGGAACATTTCCTACGCTTTCTCGCGATGAAGCAAAAGCAAAAATTATTGCTTCGGGTGGAAAAGTTTCAGGTAGTGTTTCAAAAAATACAGATTATGTTGTTGCAGGAGAATCTGCTGGGTCAAAATACTCTGATGCACAGAAATTAGGGGTGCCGATAGTCGACGAAGCCACCCTTATTGAAATGCTCGGGTAACGTGCTATAAATAAGGTATATGGAACTCAAAGATATAGAGCATTTGGCAAAACTTGCCCGAATAGAGGTTTCAGTGGAGGAACAAGAGGCCTTGCTTAAAGACCTTACTTCAACACTCGCATACGTTGATCAAGTAAAACGTGCACAAGTTACATCAAGCGAGACAGATGTTCCAGAACATCGCAATATGCTTCGTGAAGATGTGGTTACTACAGCGCGTGGGCAGTACACTGATATTCTTATGAGTGAAGTTCCAGCAACGCAGGATGGATACGTTAAGGTGAAAAAAATTCTCTAATTCTATGATTGATCTAAAAAACCTCACAATAGAAAAAGCACACGAATCACTTAAGAAAGGTGAGTACACAGTACGCGAGCTTGCTGAAGCGTATCTTTCTGTGATTAAAGAAAAAAATCCTGATATCAATGCATATCTTGAAATATACGATGACGTACTTCTTCAAGCAGATAAAGCGCAGGAAAAATTTAAAAATGGTACCGCTACACTTCTTACTGGTATTCCAATTGCTGTAAAAGATAATCTTCTTGTTGAAGGGAAGAAAGTAAGCGCCGGATCAAAGATGCTAGAAAATTATGTTGCAACATACACGGCTACTGCAATAAAAAACTTAGAACAGCATACTCCAGTATTTATCGGACGTACAAATATGGATGAATTCGCCATGGGAAGTTCTACTGAAACCAGCGCGTATGGAATTACTCGCAATCCACTCGATAGGGAGCGTGTACCAGGAGGATCAAGTGGAGGATCTGCTGCTGCTGTTTCTATGCACGGAGCACTTGTTGCTCTTGGTTCAGAAACGTGTGGATCAATTCGCCAACCATCATCTTTTTGTGGACTCGTAGGGTTTAAACCAACATACGGTGCGGTCTCCAGAAGCGGGCTAATTGCCATGGGAAATTCACTTGATCAGGTTGGTCCGATGGGAAAAACAGTTCGCGATGTTGAAATCATGAGTGAGTTACTTGCTTCATATGACAGTATGGATGCAACATCGGTTCCAATGGAAATGAGAAACCCAAAACCTCGCACTCGTACAAAAAAGATTGGAGTTCCGGTTGAGTGTATTGAAGGTCAGGGGATAGATGCACCAGTGCATAAAGCCTTTATACTTTCACTCGAGCGATTCAAAAAACTCGGCTACGAAATCGTTCCATTTGAATTCAGACTTATTCAGTACTCACTTGCTGTTTACTATATTGTGATGCCGGCTGAAGTATCAACAAATCTTGAGCGCCTCGATGGAATACGCTATGGTCATCATGTAGATGCGAAAGATCTCTTTAGTTACTATGCAAAATCTCGCGGTACTGGATTTGGACGAGAAGCACGTCGTCGTATCTTACTTGGAACTTATGTGCTTTCACATGGATACTATGATGCATATTACCGAAAAGCGATCATGCTTCGTGAAGAGACAACAAAAGAACTTGATCGAGCCTTTTTATCTGTAGACTTTATTTTAACCCCAACAGCTCCAACTATTCCATTTAAACTTGGCGAAAAACTTTCTGATCCAGTTTCAATGTATCTGTCTGATGTATTTTCAGCTCCGGCAAACCTCTCTGGTTGTCCATCGATAGCGCTCCCAGCAGGACTCATGGATAATGGGCTTCCTGCATCGGTTCAATTGACTGTTCCACGATGGGAAGATTCGTCACTATTTACAATCGGAAAAGAGTTTGAAAAAACATTCGAGAAATAAGATACAAAAACAACTGAGTATATCTCAGTTGTTTTTGCGCATGGGCGTTCTAATGCTACAATTATAACTATAAGCGTATGGATACAAGCCTTTTACGTTTTGCAGATTCGCCATTGTTCGAACCAACATTCGTAAACATTGATTATTACTTTTACCAAGTGTTGGTTTTTTTCCGTTGGATAGGAAACTTGCACGCTGGTTCTCCAATATATTTATTTTCATACATACTGACACTTTTTGGAATAACAATTCTTATTTTTTGTGTTGTTCGCATGGTTGAGATCAACGTTGAAGAGTTGGGACATTTAAAACATGCAATTGATGAAATGGCAGCTCGTGATAGAGAACGTGCAGCAACAGGAGGTAATCCTCGCTGGAATCGCATCACTGAATTGTTGAGCTCACCGAATACTTCAGATTGGAGACTTTCAATTATCGAAGCTGATACAATTTTACAAAGCTTACTTGATGCACGTGGCGTACCAGGGGAGAGTATTGGAGAAAAATTGAAGAGTATGACGCCTGGGGATCTTGGAAGTATTCAGGCAGCGTGGGAGGCACACCTTGTTCGTAACCGTATTGCTCATGAAGGTATTGAATATGAACTGACTGATCGTGATGCTCGAAGAACTATTCAATTGTATGAAGTTGTGTTTCGTGAATTAGGATTTCTACAATAAACAATAAGCAAAAGTCCCTTTGGAATTCCAAAGGGACTTTTACGTATTGTTGCAGTGTTTGAATCGGCTATTACATAGCCAGGTATTTTTCAACTTTAAATTTGAGTACAAATTTAAAGTAATGAAAAAATCTTTCGATTCCAGTCGCGAGTGAAGTAGTTCACTCGCTCCCCGTATAATAAGCAAAATTCCCTACCGGAGTACCGAGAGGGAATTTTGCTTATTGTTGCGGGGCCTGGAATCGAACCCGGGTCTTGAGGTTATGAGCCTCACGAGATACCACTTCTCTACCCCGCGTGGTGTGCAAAAGGAGTTTCTATACTCAATGCTTACTGCAGGGTTGAGCATATCTCGAAAGTGTCTATTTTGCAAGGGAGAATTGTAAAATATAGAAAATATGGTATATTCGTTTTACTTGTCGGCGTAGCTCAGTTGGTTAGAGCGTGGCATTCATAAAGCCAAGGTCGGAGGTTCAATTCCCCCCGCCGACACACGGTGAGCAAGCAAACTGCTTTGCTTGCGTGGGGGAATTGAAGGACTTTTCATTACTTTAAATTTGTACTCAA
>CAYLXO010000008.1:10313-33768 GCA_964387965.1 uncultured Candidatus Saccharibacteria bacterium | reverse complement strand
GAGGCGAAGTGAGCGGATGAAAAATATTTCAGACTGTTTTTCGATAGAGGCTTCACCAGACGATATACGTGCGACAGTCATACTTATCGATGACGTGACTACAACTGGAGCTACTCTTTCGACTGCACGGAAAGCACTGAAGGAAGCTGGCTTTAGAAAAGTGTATGCGTTAACAGTGGCACATTAAAGGGGCTTTCAACGAAATCGCTAAAAGCCCCGAGTTTGATGTTAATAGAAAATTACTATGCTACTTTTTCATTGAGTGCCTTCGCGTTTACGCAATATGGGCTGTGAGTATCAACATTGCCGGTTTCAATATATTTTCTTATTGGTCCAACAACATTTGATACACATTTTTCTTCAGCATATTCGGTAAGACCTGCTCCGTGTGGAGATACAAAAACGTTATCAGGAAAATCTTCCTGTAAAGAAAGCCATTCTTTTGTTCCAAAATCCGAATATGCAAGTACATGAGGCATTTTTTCTCTAAGCACATCGACACTTGCAAAAGAAACACCGCGCGCGTAATCAATAAAGACGCAACCGTCTTTCATTTTTGGCGCAAACCAATCTGGGATAATGCCCGGTGTGTCAGTATGTATTGAAATTACATCGCATATTTCGAAGATTTCTTCAATAGAAGCAGACGAGATTATTTTTCCCGAGTTTGTTTTTTGAGGGACTGGAAGAATGTCGTTAGCAAAAATATTCATACCAAACAGGTCAAGGTGTGGTATCAATGCTTTACTTACATCACCAGCGGCACCGATAAGTCCAATATTCAATCCTTCGGTGTTCCTACCACGGAAACGCTCTTTGTTTTGTTCAATGTAATCGAGGGGGTCAGCCACAAAGTCCGGAATAATCTGTGTGAATTTTCGACTTCGATTAAAATTACGCAGCCCATCAAGCATAGAACGAATAACGTATTGAGTTACTGCAGTGGCGTTAGCGTCCTTGGCATACACAATAAGTATGCCTTTTTCAGTCGCTTCGTTTACGGGAATGTTTTTAATGCCTTTTCCTAATCGAGCAATTACTTTTACGCTTGGGAATTCTGCGAGTACAACTTTAGCACTCCGAACAAGCAGAATTTCGGCGTCTTCCTTTTTTGTGGTCATTTCATAGTTTTGACCAAAATGGCTTATTATTGAGACGCCAGTATCTCCCAACAAATAGATTAAGTGTTTCATTTTCATTTATTTTTTTGTGAAGTTATAGTTTGAATTCAAACCGAGCCAATTGTAGAACTCGTTTTTCGCTTCATAAAAAGCAAAAAACGAGCCCTCAATTGAGCCAGTTTTCGGTTGCAACGTATTTAGTTTGATATTAGCACTATCGATCTTTTAGTCAAAAAAACAAGGCCCCGATATTTTGGGGCCTTGCAGTAACAATTTAGATACGATTTTACTTGAAAATAGATGAAGCTACATCTTGAAAGTGTCCAAAACTGTTGTCATCTATCGCGAAATAGTTCGCAATACGAATGTGTTTGCTTGCGTAATTTCCATAGCCGCCTGCGATGATTATGCCGCTTTCTGAAAACTCGTGAATAAGATTGCTTGAATCGTTGGTCACGTGTGATGTGTCTATAACAATAGATGTTACAGATGCATGTGTTTCGTTAGCGACACGGGCACAGCTTTCTTTTTTGTCGAAAAAGTCATACAGCCATCTGCTGCGCATATACATGCGCTCTTGAAGTTTGTTTAAACCGAAATCATACATGTCTCCGGCAACCATACCATGAGAGAAAATGCCAAGTGTATTTGGCGTACAAGGTGTTTCGAATTTTTGGTATGATTTGTGTAGATCAACAAGACTTACACCATAACTCGTGCCCGTGGCGTCAAACACACTTTTAGCACGATCGATAGCTCGTTTGTTCATTAGACAAAAACCGACTCCCGGCATAATGCCAAACAATTTGTGTCCGGAACAGAGAATGTAATCGGCACAATCATAGGGTATCTCCACACCGGGAAAACCCGATACTCCATCAACGCATATAATTGCATTGGGGTATGTCGTGCGAAGAGAGGCAATTTCATCTTTACTGTACTGTATTCCGAACGATGTTTCGTTAAGAGTTACGCACACCATTTTTACCAGTTTGTTTTCTTTCAAACTGTACAAGTTTACTGCGTCTCCAAGTATTTCTGGTTTGAAAAACGTCAGGTTGTTTATACGTCCTTGGATTACCAGTTCTTTGTGCCAGCGCTCACCGAACGCACCATTGGAAATAATTACAACACGATCATATGTTGTAAATAAATTTACCGACGAGCGCATAAATGTTGTTGCGTCTGGTCCGTAATACAATTCCCAGTTTTCGTTTTGAGGTAAACCAACAAATTTTTTTATATTTTTAATTGTTGGTTCATATATATCATAAGGGAAGCGCCCTGGTTTATAGCCCCGGTGGCTCATAGATTGCAGCTTTTTCATAAGTGCTGTAGCTACGTGTGCATCAAGCGTAGGCCAAGTCTGCGACGGACCCATTTCGAAGTTGATTGTATCGTTTGTCATATTCTTTTTTAAAGTTTTATTGTGAGAAATATTGTTTCTGTCAATTTGAAACCACATTACAATTATGTGCATGGGATGTCAAAAACCCCGCAAAAAGCAGAGCTTTTTGCGGGGCAAGATAACCTTGGTTACATTTTTGGGTTTTCAGCAAGAGAGATAGGTTTTGTTTTTCTTGTGTGGCTGTAGCAAATCCACGCGGCAATTATTGCAGAAAATCCTCCAAGCGCGAGTGCTGAACGAGGGCCTACATGTTCTCCAACAAATCCAATAATCGGACCTCCGATTGGAGTAGAACCCAAATATGCCATTGCCCACATCGACATCACACGCCCACGCATTTCTGGAGTGCTTTCTACTTGCATGATGACATTCGCAAGTGAAAGGAAATTGATAGAAAAGAATCCAACAAACACCATAACTATAATTGAGAGTGTCAGTGTCGGCATGACAGAAAAGACAAGGAGTGCAATCCCAAAAAGTAACCCAGATTTTGCAAGAGCAGGAAGAGATGTATTTTTTCGATGAGCTGTGTATGCGCCACCAAACATTGATCCAAGCCCAAGTGCTCCAGTGAGTGTTGCGAATGTAGATGCATCACCATGGAAGGTGAATTCAGCAAGCAATGGAAGACTTACACTAAACTCATATGCAAATGTTCCGATGATGGCCACCATGATAAGCGTGTAGAGTATTTCTGGTTTGTTTTTTACATAGCGGAATCCTTCGGCAAGTTGTCCTTTTGTACGCGGAGCAGGGGGTTTGGTGCGGAGTTCTCCACTGTTCATCATTCCGAGCGCGACAAGTACAGCGATGAATGAAAGTCCATTGAAGAAGAAACATGCTGCAAGACCAAAGCTCGCAATAATGATGGCTGCGACTGTTGGACCGAGTACACGAGTAAGATTGATTTGAATTGAGTTGATAGAAATAGCGTTCATTAAATGCTCTTCTCCTACCATTTCTGGGATAAATGTTTGACGTGCAGGATTGTCGACAATACTTGTAATTCCAAGCATGAGTGCAAGCGCATATACTTCCCAGAGTGTTGCTGAGTTTGTATACACAAGGTAGGCAATAACGATAGATACGATGCCTTGTGTTGATTGTGTGATGTATAAGATGTTTCGTTTTGGAAACCGATCAACAAGAACTCCGCCCCATGGACCAAGAAAGAGTAATGGCAAAAATTGAAGCGCGATAACAACTCCGAGAGCCGTACCTGAGCCTGTAATGTCGAGTACAAGCCACGACATTGCAATATTTTGCATCCAAGTACCCGTCGTAGAAATAGCCTGTCCAGTCATGTACAAGCGGTAATTTCGGATTTTTAGAGAGGCAAATGTCTCTTTTACTTTTCGTAGACGCTTCATAAGCGCCTATTGTAGCACACTTCAAAAACGACTAATTCCCCGAAAAAGGATTGAAATTTGTGTCGCGGTCGTAGTAGTCTTCTTGCTCTTTTTTCTTCAAGAAATCAATAATTTTATATGTAAGTGGTGTGAATACAACTTCAACCCCAGTCTTGAATAAGTAGTTTGAAATAAAGATTGTAAAGAGGAGATCGTTTGGGAGAATTCCGTAAAATGCAATGACGATAAATAGGGAAGTATCAAGGAGTTCTCCAACGATTGTTGATCCAATAGTGCGAGCCCAAAGCTTTTTCCCGTTTGTCGCGATTTTCATTTTTGCAAGAACGTATGAGTTTGAGAATTCACCAGCAAAAAAGGCGATAAGGCTAGCAAGCACAATGCGTGGTGTAAGACCGAGGATTGTGTCATACGCAGCTTGGTTACCCCAATCACTTGCAGGAGGGAGTTTGCCTACAATGATGAAAATTACCGACATAAGGAGCGCCATAGAGAACCCGAGCCAGATTACTTGGCGTGAGTGTTTGTAGCCGTACACCTCTGTGAGAATGTCACCGAAGATATATGAAAGGGGGAAGAGGAGCGTTCCCGCGTCAAAGACAAACCACTTAAGGTCTACGATTTTCGTAGAAGCTACATTTGAAATAAGAAGAACAGACACAAAGAAAACACTTATAGCACCTAAATATTTATAGTTTTTTTGCATGGTTTTGATAATAAACCATTTTATTGAAAATACTAGTGGGGTGATACGGAAGCAGTGAGACCATGAGTACATTTTTCGGTCATTACATGACCTGTACACCTTTTCAATAAATTTAGACGATTACATCAAAATTTATAATGAAAAGCTTTTCGAATCTCACACGCAAGCCAAGCAGTTGGCTTGCTCGCTTCCGCGAACGAAAAAGGCACCCTTGCAGGTGCTCTTTTTCGTAATCGCGGAAGCGGTGAGATTCGAACTCACGGTCCCTTTCGAGACGCTTGTTTTCAAGACAAGTGCCTTAAACCACTCGGCCACGCTTCCTTCACTACGTTTAGTCAGCGTGACCTCGTGCCCTTTGGGCACCTCCTTTGGCCTCAGGTCTAAAGACACTGGCCAATCCCGTAAAAGTCGGGATCGGATTACATGCGAAGCAGTTCGCATGTAATGGCACACGCTTCCAATACGTTTATGTTGAACCCCAACACCATACCGTATTTTCAAGTTTTTTTCAATCTGTATAGGACTATACCTTTGGTTCCCATTTTTTGGTGTCTATGTGGAATATTCTTTGTTTAGATAACCATTCAATAATAAGAATAAATTGTTTAAACAAAATCAAAAATAAAATTGTTGAAAAGACATTGAATATTAAATGCATATTAGCTATTTGTTGCGCGACACTACTATCAAATGATTGAATCATTGTTGTAAGTTGATTTATAAACGGAAGAATAGCGATGCTCCCACCAATATTAAAAATTGTATGGGCAAGTGCTGCTTTCTTTGCATCAATCGACATTGGTATTGAAGCCAAGAGTGATGTCGAAGTAGTTCCGATGTTTGCTCCGAGCATAATCCCGATTCCTTGGTGGATATCAATTATCCCACTACTAGCAAGGACAATAACTAGTCCTGAAGTGATGCTACTTGATTGAAAAATTGTTGTGAGAATTATTCCAACTAAAATACCAGTAGGAAGATTGCTTGTGTGAGATAAAATTCTTGAAATCGATTCATTTTCAGCAAGAGGGGAAACAAGCTGAGCCATTAATGATAAACAGAAGAATACAAGTCCAAAATAGAATACTGATTTACCATAATGTTTATAATTCCCGCCGAATTGAAGAATAAGAAATCCAAGAATAATAATAAATGGCGCGACTGCTGTGAGGTTGAGTGCTATAAGTTGAGATGTGATTGTTGTTCCGATATTGGCGCCAAAAATAACACCCAAACTTTCTCGGAATGTTATTACTCCTGCGTTCACCAATCCAACCGTCATTACAGTTGTTGCAGTACTTGATTGAATAATAGAAGTTACTACCGTTCCTGTGATAGTTCCTTTTAGTGGGTTGCCAGTCAGTTTTCGAAGGAGGTTTTTAAATTTTTCTCCCGCAACACCTTGGACCTGTTTGCTAAATTTGTTAATAGCAAATATAAAAATAAGTACAAGAGCGATAATGGTACTTAGTAATTGTAAAATCATGTACGAATTGTATACTCAAATATATGAAATATCTAGGAGTTGATTTTGGTAAAAAACGGGTAGGACTTGCCGTCTCTGATGAGAGCGCTACGCTTGCTCGACCTGTTGCTGTACTTAAAAATGATAGTTCTTTGTATAGAGAAATAGATTCGCTTATTGCGAAAGAAGATATAGGTGCAATTGTTGTAGGGAATTCAGCTGGCAATGATATCGCGCAAGACATAGATGAATTTGTCGGTGCAATTACACTTTCAACAATGCTTCCTGTAGATATGGTAACCGAGGCCTTTACTTCTGTTGAGGCGCACGGTAGAAAGGGGAAGGAACAAAAGAATGCTCGAGCAACAAAAGCACCAGCAAAACCAAACGACCTAGACGCAAAAGCTGCAGCAGTAATTCTGCAACGCTATCTCGACTTAAAAAGCCGGAAAAAATAAACATGGAAACTCGCAACTGCCAATTTTGCAAAAAAGATTTCGAAATCGATGCTGATGATTTTGGCTTTTATGAAAAGGTGAAAGTGCCTGCACCGACATTTTGTCCGGAGTGTAGACGCACTCGCAGAAGTGCGTGGCGCAATAACATGTCGCTTTACACAGGGAAATGCGCCTTATGTAGTAAAAGTGTTGTAACCCTCTATTCTCCAGATTCTGGGATTGTAATTTATTGCAACAAATGTTGGTGGAGCGACAAATGGGATCCAAAAGATTTTGGGGTTGAGTATGATTTTTCGCGCCCATTTTTTGAGCAATTCGATGAACTCATGAAAAGAGTTCCACATATGGCAATCGTCAATGATGATGGTATTGCGAGTCTTAATTGTGAATATACACACGACTGGTGGTTTTCAAAAAATTGCTATATGTGTTTTTCAGGTTGGCGAGTTGAGAATGTCATGTACAGCTTTTTTATTACAGGAGGAAAAGATATTGCAGACGGGCTTATAAATATGGGAGATACGAGTTTTACATATGATTGTGTAAATTGCACTCATGCGTATAGGTTGAAGCACTCATTCTTTTCACGAGCGTGCGTAAACTCACAGTATCTTTATGACTGCCACAATTGTAGTGATTGTTTTATGTGTACAGGGCTCAAAAACAAGCGATATCATTTTAAGAATGTGCAGTACGGAAAAGAGGAGTATGAAAAAATTGTGGCAAGTTATAACCTCGACACTTGGGAGGGTAATGTACAAGCAAAAAAAGAATATAACGAATTCATTCTTGAGTATCCTCGTCGTTTTGCGTGGCATAAGTTAAATGTTGGTTCTTCAGGTGATATTCTTTCATATTGTAAAAATACGCGTGACAGTTATATTTCAAAAAAATGTGAGAATTGTCGATACGGTGATTTTCTGTCGAGCGATAAAGATGTGTATGACACTGCAATGACTGGTGAATCACAAGAATGTTATGAAAGTACTGTCGTAGATCATTCGCAATTAAATCGTTTTGGAATTTTTTCTGTAAAAAGTCAGGACATTACATATACGCAACACTGCCATTCATCAAAATATCTTTTTGGTTGCATTGGTATTCGTAACGGGAAATATTGTATCTTAAACAAAGAATATTCTCGTGAGGAATATGAAGCGCTTGTGCTTAAAATAATTGCGCACATGAATGAGATGCCGTACAAAGATAGTAAAGGTAGGGAATACAGATTTGGAGAATTTTATCCTGCAGAACTTTCACCATTTGGATACAACGAAACTGTTGCACAGGAATACAATTCTCTTACAAAAGAAGCAGCAGTATCATTAGGTTTTAAATGGCAAGATAATCTTCAACGCACAACAGGAAAGGAAACACTTGCTGAGGCAGACATCCCGAAACGAATTTCTGAAACCACAGACGATATTTTGAAAGAAATTCTCGCATGTAATGCCTGTGGAAGAAATTACCGTATTGTTCCGCAAGAACTTACTTTTTACCGCAAAATGGATATTCCGATTCCACATGCATGTTTTCAGTGCAGGCATAGTGATCGTGTCGCACGGCTTAACCCGTTCGCACTCTATGACCGTGTATGCGATTGTGCGAATACTTCGCATGCTCATACAGGGAAGTGTATGAATGCCTTTCAATCTACGTACGAAAATAATCGTCCAGAAATTGTATATTGTGAATCGTGCTATCAAAAAGAGACTAGCTAGACATTTCTGTAATGCGGGCATATAGTGCGGGAAATACATAGAGTGTGATTCATAATGAAAAGATTATCGCCTCGCTTGTACTACCTTTAGATTTACGTACGAGACAAATCGTACTTGCAAAAAAGACAAAGAAAATAGGTGTAAATCGTCGCAATGGACCAGGTGGGCGCAAGGAGACATTCGATACTTCTATCGAGGCATGTGCGCTACGAGAAACATATGAAGAGTTGGGCATTGTTGGCACAGAGGTTGATTTGGAAAAAGTAGGAATAGGATTATTTTTTAATGATAAAAAAGATGGCACAGTATTTTGTGTTGAAGTTCACTTTTTTATATTAAAAAAATGGCGAGGTGTACCTCGGTCGTCTAACGAATTAAAGAATCCTAGACGATATTCAATTTCTCGATTACCAAAAAGACAAATGATGCCTGCAGATGGAATAGTTATTCCTCGAATGCTTACTGGTGAGTTACTTGTGTTTGAGGCCGGATACAACTATCGGCAAAAGAAGTTGAAGTATTTAAAGATTCAAAAGGTAGATAAGCTTTAAGACTGCGCAGTAATGTGGCAGTCTTTTGTTTTTTGGGTATACTGCAAGATATGGAATACGTCACATACGAGGAATTTAAGAAGATGGATATGCGTGTTGGGACACTTATATCTGTTGAGCCGGTAGAAGGAACTGACAAACTTTTAAAATGTCAGCTTGATTTTGGGGAAAAAAATGAAGACGGAAGTCCAAAGTTGCGACAGATTGTGTCAGGTATACGCGAGTCATATCCAGAATTCGAACAGCTAATCGGAAAGCAAATACTATATATAGTAAATCTCGAACCTCGTACAATACGTGGGATAGAATCACAGGGAATGCTTATGGCGGTAGATGGTAAAGACGGCAAAGCTGTACTTATGCATCCAAACAATGAAGTCGACCCAGGAGTGAGGATTCATTAAAACTATGTTTTCAGATTTACCACATTTTATTGAGACAGTCGGGTATATCGGTATTTTTATCATCATATTTTCTGAGACCGGTCTTTTGGTTGGGGTAATTTTCCCTGGAGACACACTTCTATTTTCAGCAGGTATACTTGCTGCACTCGGAGAATTTTCATTACCGCTCATCATCATTCTTTCAACCGTTGCCGCGATTACTGGTGATGCTGTTGGGTATCTAACAGGCAAAAAAATCGGACCAAAAATTTTTACAAAAGAAGATTCATTCTTTTTTAGAAAAAGTTATGTAGAAAAAGCACAAAAATTTTTCCATGATCATGGAGTTAAAACGATCATGTTCGCACGCTTTGTTCCTGTCGTCCGTACCTTTGCACCATTTTTAGCTGGAGTAGGGAAAATGCAGTATGAAAAATTTGCCCTATACAATGTGCTCGGCGGAATAGTATGGTGTGTTTCAGTACCGTTACTTGGATACTATCTCGGAAGAACATTCCCAGAAATCGAAAAACTTATACTTCCACTCATACTTGCAGTTGTGGTGCTTTCGTTTATTCCACTTACCGTGGCATATTTCCGTAGAAAAAATCATGTATAATTAGACACGTGTCAAATCCACTATCTGCAATCATCACTCCTCCAAACTATCTACGCATGCAAGCTGTGGGCGTGGATATTTCTGACCGCAGTGTAAAGTATATCGAACTTACACCACACAATGGTGAATCAAAGATTGGGCGGTTCGGTGAAATTTCTCTTGCACCAGGAATTATTGAAGATGGACGTATTGTTCACTCTTCAGCGCTAGTTGCTGAACTCAGCAAGCTTTCAAAAGAAAAAGGAATTACTTTTGTGCGTGCTGCACTTCCGGAAGAGCAGGTGTACTTTTTTCAGATGAAAGTACCAAATGGGGAAGAGAAAGAATTATATACTTCAATTGAGTTATCACTAGAGGAACATGTTCCAATACCAGCGCTTGATACAGTTTTTGATTTTGATGTTGTAAGCAAAACAGCAGAAAGTACACTTGTCGTTGTGACTGCAGTTGCGCGATCTGTCGTTGAGAGCTATTCAAGTACATTTGCTGAAGCTGGGCTTACACTTCTTTCGCTTGAACTTGAAGCAGAAGCAACAAACAGAGCCGTTGTACACAAAGATGATCCGACCGCCCACATGATTATCGACTTCGGACGTATGCGTACAGGTATCTCAGTCGTGTACGGTGGTACTGTGCATTTCACATCAACCGTTTCAGTTGGCGGACAGATGCTCACTGATACACTCGTAAAAAACTTCAAAATTTCTGTTGAAGAAGCAGAAATGATGAAACGAGAATATGGCATGAGAAGAAATAGTCCACGACAAGATTTGTTTTCAGTATTGTTGAATAATATTGCAGTGCTTCGCGATGAAATCAATAAGCATTTTATCTATTGGCATACGCACAATGACGAAAATGGTATGCCTCGTCCTCCAATCGAGCAGATTATTTTGGTGGGAGGGGATTCAAACTTGGCAGGTCTTAAAGATTACCTATCTGCAAGTTTGAAAGTTCCTGCAATGGTAGGTGATGTATGGATGAATGTGCCACTTGTGCGCGATATTGTTCCTGAAATTTCCAAAAATGATTCGCTTGGGTATGCAACTGCAGTCGGTCTTGCACTTCACGATTTTTCACATGAGTAATTTATTATCTAAAACTGAAAAGAAAGAAATAAAAAAGCTCTATTACACACGATTGCTTGCGGTCGGTTTTTTGATTCTCGGGTTTGTAGCACTTGCAGGGTCTGCACTTATTTTGCCTACACTTCTACTTACAAAGAGTAATGAACGAGTACTTACTGAGCGCACCAATTCACTCGCAAGTAAGGAAACAACAGGTCTTGAAAAGTCACTTTCAGCAACTGTTGCAGATATTAATACCCGTCTTTCAGTTTTTGATACTGTTACACCAAAGTCACCACTCATTGGCACAGTTATCAATTCAGTACTTAATGCAAAATCTTCAGCAATAACAATACAACAGATCACAACATCGCCGATTCCAAAAAAGTCGACTGATATCGCGGTAGTCATAACAGGAATAGCAAAAGATCGTGAGTCACTTCTTGCATTTTCTGGTCGCTTACAAAAGATCGAAGGATTATCAAATGTGACAGTGCCAATTTCGAGTTTTCTTAAAAATTCGAATATGTCATTTACGATTAATTTAAACGCGTTGCTTAAATAATTATGGAAAAGAAAAGAAAAAACATATTTACTTCAGCACGTATCGTCTGTATCGGCGCCCTTCTTTTTGCGCTCGTCTGTGTCGGTGTGTATGTGTCACTTTTTGTGATGGTAAAAAAAGTCGAACAGCACAATACTGAACTTGAAAAAGAGGCGCGACGACTCGAAGTACAAGAGTCAAAAATTATTCAATTGCGAAAAAATGTAGCGACTGCGCAAGAAAGTCAGGATACACTCACGTCATATTTTATTGACTCTAATGATATCGTTCCATTCCTCGAGACGCTCGAAAAATATGGGGAACAGGTGGGTGTGCTTGTAAAATATAACACTGTCGATATAGCAAAGAACCCAGCGAGACTCAATTTAGAACTTATGGCTTCGGGACAATTTGTAAATGTCTATCGATTTATCGCACTTCTAGAATCTGCGCCATATCATATTCTTATTAACTCATCGAATATGAGTGCCCAACCACCACAAGAAGCACCTGAGAAAGGGAAGGTTGCGCCACCACCTGTGTGGGATGCACGAATGAATGTATCAGTATTAAGTATCACAGGAGTGAAGTAATCTATGGAATTCTCTCTAAAACCAAAAGGAAATACGGGTACAGCAAAACATATGCAAGTATCATTTGGCATTAACCCAGCAAAACATTTTCGATTTCTTGTAATTACTGGATTTTTTGTTCTTGTGTTACTTGCTGGTTTTCATATGTACTTTTTTAGACAAATAAAATCGAGCGCCCTTTTTGATAGTTCTCAAACAGAAGGCGAAAAAGCACAAAAAATCGATGAATCAAAGTTACGTAGTGTGCTCGAGCGTTATACAGAAAAACAAAAAGTACGCGAAACAGCGACTACTTTGGTACCTCCGGTTTCTGATCCGAGTAAGTAGGGAATTGGCATATTTCCCAGTATTTTTGTATGCTGTCCGAGTTACTGCCCCTGTAGTTAAATGGATATAACTGCGGACTTCTAAGCCGCTATTCTAGGTTCGATTCCTGGCGGGGGCACACGACGAAAAAGACTGAACTGCTTCAGTCTTTTTCTGTACGTGTGCCAGCCACAGCCATGTCGCTTCGCGACAGGCGAGGCGGGGTCGAGAGTACTTAGTCCACGCAACTTTTGTAATCAAAAGTGAGTAGGCTTAGTAACTCGTGACCACACGGTGCCAGCCGGAGCGATGTTCCGTCAGCAGACGGAACCGCGAGGCAGGATCGTGAAAATTTTGTTTTGGCGAAAACAAAATTATTCCTGACCACACTTGTCCTAGCCGGCGCGCTGTTTTGTGTGAGGACCATGAGTACATTTCTCGACCATTACATGGTCAGTACAGGTTTCCGATATTTTGAAACTTGTTTCAAAATATAACGGAGAACCTTTTCGAGTCCTCACGCAAGACAAGAAGTTGTCTTGCTTATCTCGCACGCAAACGGCCGCCCAAATGGGCGGCCGTTTCCTTGTGCGAGATAGAGGACTCGAACCTCTGACCTTCTCTGTGTAAAAGAGTTGCTCTACCAACTGAGCTAATCTCGCAGTACAAGATTTATACCCTAAAAAGGGAATTATGACAACCTGTCGGAAATGCTATATAGTATGTGGTATCTATGGAACACTCAAATTATCTTACGTTTGCTCTCGATCTCGCTCGAGATTCAGGCGCAATAATGCGCCAAAATTTCATCATGGGAATGAAAAAGGAATGGAAAAGTGATGCTACGCCACTTACTGAAACTGATACAAAGATTCACGAATTAGTACAAGATGCGATTACACGCGCTTATCCAGATCATGTGCTTATGTCAGAAGAAGGGGAAGATGCGAACGTGCAGGGTGCAGAGTACGTTTGGATTTGTGATCCCGTAGATGGAACGCACAATTTTTCACACGGCATACCAACAGCAACATTCATGCTCTCGCTTTCAAAAAATGGTGAAGCAATACTCGCAATTATTTACGATCCCTTTATGGATCGTATGTATTATGCCGAAAAAGGGAAAGGCGCATTTCTTAACGGAAAAGAAATACATGTTGCGGATAATGATACTGTAAAAAAATCTGTTATTGGTCTTGGAAAATGGAATGATGGAGTCGTGAATTTGTTTCCTGTCGCCGAAGAGCTTCGTACTCGTGGGGTTCGACTTGTTACGGGACTTTCTATTGGATACATGGGGGCACTTGTTGCCGCTGGCGAATTCACCGCAACTCTTTTTGGAGGAAAAGATCCACACGATATGGTAGCGATTGATTTACTTGTACGAGAGGCAGGAGGAGTTTCGACTGATCTTTTTGGCGAGGTGAAACCAAGTCATGAAAAAGTAATGGGACAACTCGCATCAAACGGACGAGTGCATGAAGAAATACTCTCTATTATCACAGCGCATGGAGGAAAATAAAAAACATATCGACATCCCAATTCTCTACGAAGATGAAAGCTGTATGTTTATTCATAAACCAGCTGGTATTTCAGTGCATGGAGATGGCAAAACGCCAGAATACACGCTTGCAGATTGGATACTTGAATTTCATCCAACACTTGCGCCTGTTGGCGAGCATTTAAAAATACAAATTAAAGGCGAAGAGATAACAGTGCCAAAACCAGGTATCGTGCATCGTCTTGATAAAGAAACTTCGGGCGTAATGCTTCTTGCAAAAACACACGAATCATACGAATTTTTCAAAAAACAATTTCAAGAACGAGATATCAAAAAGGTGTATCACGCATTTGTATATGGTTGGCCTAAAGAAGATCACATCCGTATTGAAAAACCAATCGGCAGAGACAGTGGCAATATTCGTCGATGGATTGTCGGCGCACTTGCGAGAGGCACAATGCGTGAAGCGGTTACTGATGTGGAGGTAGTGCATAGGTTTGGCACTCGTTCATATGAAGGAAAGGGGAGTACCGAAGAAGGAACATATTCATTTGTCGAAGCTCGTCCCAAGACAGGCCGAACACACCAGATTCGGGTTCATTTACGGGCAATAAACCATCCCATAGTGGGAGATTCCCTCTATGCACCTAAACGAGAGAGAGCTCTCGGTTTTACTCGCCTTGCGTTGCATGCACGGTCTCTTTCCGTGCTTCTGCCGAGCGGGGAGCAAAAAGAAGTTACCGCTCCATACCCAGCCGATTTTGAGGGGGCGCTTAAAGCTTGCAGATAAAGGCGGATTGTGTTAGAGTACGCCTCGTTATGGCATTAACCCTTACACCAGTAAATAAAGAGGAGCGCATGGCACTTGATTTTTCTTCAGGCGATACAGTACGCGTCTGGGTAAAGATTCCAGAAGATAAAGGAAAGTTCCGCCTCCAAGCATTCGAAGGTCTCGTTCTTGCTCGCAAGCACGGTACAGAAATCGGAGCAACATTCACAGTTCGCAAAATGGCTAGTGGTGTTGGCGTAGAACGTATCTTTCCTCTCTACTCTCCAATGATTGATTCAATCGAGATTACAAAGAAATCTCGAGCACGACGATCAAAGTTGTACTATGTTCGAGAGAAAGCAGTACGCGATATCCGTAAAAAGATGAAAAGCGTTACTATCGTTCAAAACAACGAAGCAAGTACTACAGAAGAAAAAGAAGCTTAAGAAAAAGTCCCATACGGGACTTTTTCTTTTTGGACTGGCAATAATTCGAAAAATATACTATACTCGCATCGTTCAGTTACGCGCAGGCCCGTCTCGACGAGGCGAGCCGAGGCGGATGGCGAAATCGGTATGTTTTATGTATACATATTGAAAAGTCAAAATGTGAACAAATTTTATGTTGGTCAGACCGATAACTTAGATCGTCGTCTGGAAGAACATAATTTGGGTTATTCTTCCCACACAAAAAAGTATGTGCCATGGGGTATTGTGTACAAAGAGGAATATCAAACACGTAAAGACGCGGTTGAGAGAGAAAAATATTTTAAATCTTCCGCAGGCAGACGATGGTTGAAGAAAAATGCGCAGGTGGCGAAACTGGTAGACGCACTACCTTGAGGTGGTAGCACCCGCAAGGGTATGGAAGTTCGAGTCTTCTCCTGCGCACAAAAACAAAAGGTTCGGACGAATGTCGTCCGAACCTTTTGTTTTTTCTGTAGTGCGAGACAGAAAGATGCTTCGTTAGCAATCGAAACCATGAGGGAGGATCTTTTGCAAGTTGTTCTATCTTGACATACCCCCTAGGGGGTATATAATACATGTATGCATATAGATAATCAAAAAATTATTCGTCGATTGAAAATTATTGAAGGCCAGGTGCGTGGTCTTCAGGAACTCATCGAAAAAGATACGTATTGTATTGATGTTATAACCCAAACTTCTGCTGTGAAACAAGGCCTTTCAAGTGTGGAAGATCTACTTCTTGAAGCCCATTTAGGACATTGTGTAGTCAATCAAATAAAAAAAGGGGAAACAGCTAAAGCGACAAAGGAAATATTAAAAGTGTATGGGTTAAAACGAAAATAATATGACTTCACATACATACAATGTGAATGGGATGCATTGTGCGAGTTGCGTTGTGCTTATTGAAGATACACTCAAAAAGCTTGAGGGTGTTGACGCAGTTTCGGTAAAACTCACATCTGAAAAAGCAGTAATCAATTTCTCCCAAAATCCGCTCGAACTTACCGATTTAAATGATGCGATAGCTCCGTTTGGATATGCATTGTCTGATCCGCTCGAAAAAAATAAAAATAATGCATCGCATAATCATGACGGAATGGATCCAAGTGCTTCGGGGATAGGACAAGATATAAAACTAGTATTAGCGATGGTCGGGTTTTCATTTTTTATGATGATGTGGCAGGTGCTCGCTGACGGCTCTATCGTCCCCGCGATGAGCGAGACCGTGTATGAATTTTTTCATCATTTAATGCCAGTTTTTGCCACGTTTGTATTATTTGGCATAGGGCGAAAATATTTGAAAGCAGTGTGGGCATTTTTCCGTACTCGTACTGCAAACATGGATACACTTGTAGGTATATCCACGAGCGTTGCTTTTTTGTACTCATTCATAGTTACTGCCTTTGAAATACCGCTTTCACCATATCTTGATGTAACAACAAATTATTATGACGTAGTAATAATCGTTATTGGTCTTATCGCTTTAGGACAACATTTAGAAGCACGAGCAAAACGAAAGACAAATGATGCCTTACAGAAACTTGCATCTCTAACAAGTAAAGTTGCACTTGTGTTAAAGGAGGGGAAAGAGATAGAGACGCCTACAGAAAATGTGCTTGTTGATGACATAGTAATCGTAAAACCAAACGAGCGTATACCGCTTGATGGAATTGTTGTTTTTGGAACAAGTTCTATCGATGAATCAAATCTTACGGGTGAATCGATACCCGTTGATAAAGGGATAGAGGATGTTGTTTTTGCCGGAACTCAAAATTTTCAAGGCGTTTTACACATTCGTGTGACAAAAGATCCAAAAGACACAACACTTTCAAACATTATTCGCATTGTAGAGAATGCCCAAAATTCAAAAGCTCCAGTAGAAAAAATGGCTGATCGAATTTCAGGTGTGTTTGTCTATGTTGTAGTAGTGTTGGCGGTAGTTGCATTTATTGCATGGATAATTTTCGGAGCGCAAACGTTTGGGTATAGCAAAGCGCTCGCGTATGCACTTCAAGCATTTATGGCGGTACTTGTTATTGCCTGTCCATGTTCTTTAGGACTCGCTACTCCTACAGCAATTATTGCTGGTGTAGGGAAAGGTGCGGAACGAGGTATTTTGATAAAAAATGCTGAAAGCTTAGAGAAGCTTTCAAAAGTCACTGCTGTTGTGTTTGATAAAACAGGGACACTCACTCACAACAAACTTATGGTAGAAGGATTGTACTGTAAGGAAAAAAATCATACCTGTGATGATGCGCATATACAATTGCATCGATCGGTCGTGTACTCACTCGCGAAGATGTCTAAACATCCAATATCAGAAAGTATTGCAGAATGGTTTAAAGAGCAAGGAGAAAGGGAAGTACCGCTACATGCCTTTACAGAAGTACCCGGAAAAGGAACATATGCAAAATACAATGACCAAACATATTATCTTGGGTCGCTTGGATATATAGGAGAAATACTTCGAAAAAGTAACGAAGAAATACAAAAAGATTTTTCAGGAAGTCATTTCGAAAATGGACGAGAATTATATCTTTCGAATGAAAAAGAAGTGTTATCGCTTATTAAAGTACACGATACAATAAAAAGAGAAGCCAAAGATGAAATCGCTCGTTTGAAAAAACTTGGCCTTACCGTTGTAATGGCAACTGGAGATACTAAAGTATCAAGTGATGCTGTCGCGCGCTCGTTTGGTATCGATGAAATCTATTCTTCTGTGAAACCAGAAGATAAAAGCGCGATTATTGAAAATTTACAAAAGAAGGGACATATAGTAGCCATGGTAGGTGACGGTGTTAATGATGCTCCTGCACTTGCTAGAGCACATGTGGCAATTTCCATGAGTAATGGATCTGACATCGCTATTGAGAGTTCTGACATAGTACTTCTTTTTGGTGATATACATAAAGTACGCGAATCAATATCACTTGCTCGCAAAACAAATCGAGTTGTTTGGCAGAATCTAATTTCATCATTTGCATATAACTCTATTGGGTTACCTATCGCTGGAGGAATTTTGTTTCCGTTTTTTGGGTGGTTGCTCAGCCCAGCACTTGCAGGGGCGATTATGGCCTTTGAAAGTGTCACGGTAGTCGCGAATTCATTACGTATTAAAAAAATGAAACTATAACAACATGGAAACAACATATACATTTTATGTTCACGGTATGCACTGTAAGTCATGTGTCATGCTTACCGAATCAAAGGTAAAGGAAGTTCTACTTGTTACGAGCGCACATTCAGATCTTGGCGCGCGCACTATTAATGTAACAGGTAACTTTGACGGGTATACTGATGAACAGATTGCACAGTTGCTCACCGAAAAAGTGCGTGAGTATGGGTATCGTATCTCAGTTGGGAAAGAGGAAGTCAAAAAAAGCACATCAGAATTTCGAATTGCAATACCAATAACAATTATCTTTGTTGCGTTGTTTATATTTTTACAAAAAGCAGGACTTGTTAATTTGATTTCAGGGGATGATGTTGGGTACGGAACTGCCTTTGTTATAGGAATTGTTGCTTCGCTTTCTACATGTATGGCAGTGGTCGGGGGACTCGTGCTTTCAATGTCTGCTACTTTTGCAAAAAGTGGTGAACAAACGAAGCCACAAATACTTTTCCATCTTGGGAGACTCGTATCATTTTTTGTTCTTGGCGGTATGCTTGGATTATTGGGAGGAGTAATAAATATCGGGGTGACAACAAATGCAATACTATCTGCTGTAGTTGCAATTGTCATGCTTATACTTGGGGTCAATCTCCTTGATGTATTTCATTTTGCAAAAAAATTGCAACCAACGATACCAAAGGCTATCAGTAAACACGCACTTCAGATCTCAAAGTTGAATCACACACTCACTCCTTTTCTCGTGGGGATCGCAACCTTTATCTTGCCGTGTGGTTTTACTCAATCTATGCAAGTGTATACTCTCACAACAGGGAGTTTTATTACCGGAGCATTCACGATGTTTTCTTTTGCGCTCGGAACGCTACCAGTATTGCTTGTATTGTCGTTTAGTTCATTGAATATAAGCACAAGCCCTAAACGAGGAATATTTTTCAAGTCCGCAGGTCTTATTGTCGTTGCGTTTGCAATCATGAATATTATAAATAGTCTTGTTGTCGCAGGGCTTATTCAGCCAGTGTTTACATTTTAGTCATATGTCAAAAAAATATTCAATTATTTTAATTACACTTGCAGTAATAATTGTTGTCCCGCTTTTCTTCTTAAAGCCGAAAGGGGTAGAGCAGAGTGCTGTTTTAGCTCATAATGTTTTTATGGAAAATGGGAAACAAATTGTTGTATTGAAAGCAAAGGGCGGATATATACCGTTAGTAAGTACAGCAAAAGCAGGTGTGCCAACTGTTCTTCGTCTTGATACAAATGGTACATTCGATTGTTCTGCCTCAATCCGTATACCATCGCTTGGAATAAACAAAATACTTCCTGCAACTGGAACAACAGATTTTGATCTTGGCATTCAAAAAACAGGAGTGTTTACTGGTTCTTGTGGAATGGGGATGTATCCATTTCGAATTAATTTCGAGTAACATAAAAAATCGTATATACTAGATAACATGAAAGCAATAATTGTACTCGCACTATTTGCTGTAGCTGTCTTTGCATGGTGCCCATGGGTAACAGAGAAAGATGCGCGAACCGCAATTATTAGACAGTTCGATACAAGTTTTCGAGAAAAGAAAACTATATATTCTGGCGCATGTACAATCACCAATATCGAAAATATGCATAAGGTGTGGTTTGGGTATGATGCCACTGCTACATACAACTGTGAGATTACAGGTGAAGGGAAAGGGGTTGTAACATACACGTTTTACAATGGGGTGCTAGGAGTTCCTACACAATAACGATGACAAAACTAAAAGAAAAATCATGTGCGGTCTGCGAAGACAAAACAGTCACACCATTTACAAAAGAAAAATCTGTGCGGATGCTTCACGAACTTTCGGGATGGACTATCGCAAAAAACGGTAAATCAATTGAGAAAGAGATCGAGTTTAAAAACTTTGATAAAGCAATGGATTTTGTAAATATGGTTGCTGACGTTGCTGAATTTGAAGGGCACCATCCCGATATTCATATATGGTACAATATCGTTCGATTAGAATTGTACACGCATGCAATTAAAGGACTTTCGGAAAATGATTTTATTCTTGCCGCAAAGATTGATGCTATCGTATTGTAATTTATGATTACTTTTTATATCCCACATTTAATTATTACGATTATTGGTATTTCAGGAGTTTCGCTTGCTTCATATATTTATCACTGCAAGCATAAGAAAAAGCCACTAATATGTCCGCTTCGCTCAAACTGCGATACGGTAGTTACTAGTAAGTATTCAACATTATTCGGTATCCCACTTGAGGTGATTGGCATATTGTATTATTCGTTTGTCACAATAATCCACGCACTTATTATTTTGAATCCGAGCTTTGCTACGGATTGGGAACTTGTCCTCGGACTTGTTGCTTCTTCAGTAGCCTTTCTTCTTTCACTATATTTGACTGGAATTCAAGCATTTATTTTGAAGCAATGGTGTACTTGGTGTCTAACTTCAGCAACATTTTGCCTCATTATCTTTTTGGCGACCTATTTCTCATCATCTGTAGGTTTTCTTTTTTAAGCTCGCTTTTTAATTGTTTTTTTGATATAACAGAAAGGCTTTTCATTAGTGTATGAGGAGTATAAGACGGTGCCTATAGTGTAATGGTTAACACAGAGGTTTGTGGAACCTTTAATTCGGGTTCAAATCCCGATAGGCACCCAAGACGAAACAAACGCGAACTGCTTCGCGTTTTTTCGTACTTGGGTGAGCCTGAGCGATGTTTGGCTAGCAAGCCAAACCGCGAGGCAGGGTCGTGAAAATTTTTGCTCGACGGAGCAAAAATTATTCCTGACCCCTAGGGTGCCTAAACAAGACAACTAGTTACCGTTTTCGTACCTAGGTGATCCAGAGCGCTCTGTTTTTATTTCACCAAATTAGTTGGGTTTTTTTGAATAAAATTTGTGATGTTTTCCACGGTTGTTTTTAGAATACTTTCTTCAGCTTCTTTTGAGTAGAAGGCAATATGTGGGGTGATGATAACTTGGGGCATAGTCATGAGCATATGATCTTGTAGTAGTGTTTTGTAATCTTTGATTGCTAGGGTTTTCCCAAATGATGACAAGAGCTCCATCTCTTCTTTGATATCACGTTCACCTTCAAGAACATCAAGTCCGCACCCAGCAATTATTTTTTCGTTGAGTCCCCAAATAAGTGCATCGGTATCAATAAGTTCGCCACGGGCAGTATTTACAATGTACACCCCGCGCTTCATGTGGCTGATAATTGTTTTGTTTAGTATGTGGTGTGTCGTTTTATTGTACGGGGCATGCAATGTGATAATGTCGGATTCTTTTGCAAGATCTTCGAGTGTTTTGTACGTGATGCCGTTTTCTTTTGCAAAGAGTGTGTCTGGTTGAAGATCATATGCAACAACATGCATGTTAAAACCACGCGCGATACGAGCAACGTTTTTACCAATACGACCGGTGCCAATGATACCGATTGTTTTGTGTGCCAAATCAAATCCTCTGAGTTCACGAATCGAAAAATCTCCACCTTCTTTTATTTGGTGAACACCGTCAAAAATTTTGCGCGAAAGTGATAGTAGAAGAGCAAATGTATATTCTGCGACAGTGTCTGAACCATATGCAGGGACATTTGCTACAAGGATTCCACGTTTGTTTGCTTCTATAACGTCGATGTGGTCATAGCCGGTTGAACGAGTACAGATATATTTGAGGTCTGGCAATGCATCCAAAATATCTTTCTGTATTTCAGAATTTATAAAAACCGAAATCGCATCTGCATTTTTTGCGACTGCCACATTTTCTGTACTCAATTTTTCTTCAACAAATACTTTTTCATAATCAGGGAGGAGTTTTTCGACCAGTTCCTGTTCATGAATAGGAGTTTCAAAAAATACGATTTTCATACACGTATTATCGCACTTTTCGCCCAAAGCACAATTTCTCTTGCTGAATAGAATGATGTAATCGTATAATATTCGTATGTCTACACTAAACGGAATTGGAGATACAATTTTGGCCACAATACAAGCGTTTGGGATGCTGAAGTTTGGGATGCTTGTAATCGCGAACATTATTCTCTATCGACTTCATCCAGTGTTTGGTTTTCTTGGAACATTGTTCCTCTTTGCAATTTTGATGCATTGGATTTAATTACAAAAAGAAACGCCCTTGCATGAGGGCGTTTCTTTTTGGGCGTCTTGTGCTAACATGACAAATCATGTGTGGAATAATTGCTTACACTGGAAAACGCCCATCAAAAGACCTTTTACTTGATGGACTTCGAGCGCTCGAATACCGCGGATACGATTCTGCGGGGCTTTTTGTTGCTGGGGCAGGTCTTGTAAAGGCTGTCGGTCCAGTCGCAGAACTTGCAGGAAAAGTGCCAGCAGATTTTGTTGGTACAGCAGGTATCGCACATACACGATGGGCGACACACGGCGCTCCAAAAGAAAATAATGCACACCCACACAAAGATGATGCTGGATCAATTTACATCGTCCACAACGGCATCATTGAAAATTATAAGGAGTTGAAAGATAAACTTGAAAAAGCAGGACGTACTTTTTATTCAGAGACAGATTCTGAAATCATCGCAAACCTTATTTCGGAAAAACGAAAACATACTGAGACACTTGAACAAGCTGTAACTGAAACATTGAAAGAACTTCGAGGGACATACGGTATTGCTGTTATGGAAATCACTAATCCACACAAGATTGTTGTTGCTCGTATGGGAAGCCCGCTTGTGCTTGGGATTGGAGATGGTGAAAATTTCATAGCAAGTGACCCAACTCCTATCATGCGACATACAAAAAACGTGATTTATCTTAATGATGGAGAAATTGCTATCGTTACTGATACGTCATATGACATTTTTACACTTGAAGGAACAAGTGTCGCTCGCGTACCACAGGCAATCGACTGGAGTATTGAATCTGCTGAGAAAGGAGGATATGAGCATTATATGGAAAAGGAAATGATGGAAATTCCTGATGTAATCGAAAACACTCTTCGTGGCCGACTTATGCAGGGTGAAGGTCTTGCAAAACTCGGAGGACTCTTAGATGTTCGAGATGCACTGAAAGAAGCAAAACGCATCATTATTGTTGGTTGTGGTACTGCATATTATGCAGGGCTCGTTGGAGAGTATCTTATTGAATCAATTGCAAAGATTCCAGTTGAGGTAGAACTTGCATCTGAGTTCCGTTACCGTAATCCGGTTATCGAAAAAGATACAGTCGTTCTTGCAATCTCACAGTCTGGAGAAACTATCGATACACTCGAAGCTCTTCGTGAAGGAAAGCGTC
>CAYLXO010000008.1:3464-10213 GCA_964387965.1 uncultured Candidatus Saccharibacteria bacterium | reverse complement strand
TCACAGTCTGGAGAAACTATCGATACACTCGAAGCTCTTCGTGAAGGAAAGCGTCGAGGGGCACTTACTCTTGGGATTGTAAATGTTGTGGGTTCGACTATCGCTCGCGAAACTGATGCTGGAGTATACAACCACGCAGGTCCAGAAATCGGTGTTGCTTCAACAAAAGCATTCGTGTCACAACTTGTAGTGCTCGCACTCTTTGCGCTTCATTTGGGTCGTGACAGGGGGATGACGCTCGAAGATGGAAAGGAATTCATCAAGGCACTTACAGAACTTTCTGGAAAAGTGAAATCTATTCAAGATGCGCGAAGCGATATAGAGAAAATCGCCGATAAGTACAAAAATATGCGCGATTTCTTGTTTATTGGACGAAAGGTAAATTATCCAACAGCACTTGAAGGAGCACTTAAACTCAAAGAAATTTCATACGTACACGCAGAAGGGTATTCCGCTGGTGAAATGAAGCACGGTCCACTTGCGATGATTGATGAAGATTTTCCTACTATTGCGATTGCACCAAGCGATAGCGTTCACGAGAAAATAATTTCAAATATTCAAGAAATTCGCGCTCGCAGCGGAAAAGTTTTTGCTCTTTTTACAGAAGGGGATACTAAAGCAAAAGATTTGGTAAACGACGCATTTTATATGCCAAAAACAAATGAATATTTAACTCCCATTCTTGCAGTAGTTCCACTTCAGTTTTTTGCATACTATGTTGCGAAGGCAAAAGGTTTGCCTATCGACAAGCCTAGAAATCTCGCAAAAAGTGTAACTGTTGAATAATGAAAATAAGCGAGATATACGAAAAATATAAAATAGCTCCATGGCTCGCCGAGCACATGTTTCGGGTGACGGCGGTTGCTGTCACAATTTTTGAAGCGCTCGGTGAAAAAGAAGGGAGGGAAGATTTGATTTGTGCAGGACTTTTTCATGATTTAGGAAATGTAGTGAAATTTCATTTCGACAAATTACAACTTGCAAACGATGAGGATGTAGAAAAATGGGAAACAGTCAAAAAAGAATTTATCGAAAAGTATGGTTCATCTGCGCATCATGCAACCATAAAAATTTTGGAAGAGATGGGTGTAAAAAAATCCATTATCGACACGATCGATGGCATGAGTTTTACAAAATCAGTAGAAATAGCTGAAGGGGATAATATATTACTCAAAATACTTACATACGCAGACATGCGCGTTGTTCCTACTGGTATTGGGTCGCTCGATGAGCGTATTTCTGATATGTACAAACGGTACACCGATAAACACCCTAAAGATTCGGAAAAAACGAAGCGAGGGGTAGAAGGTATGCACATACTTGAGAAACAGCTATTTTCTGGACTTTCAATCAAACCCACTGAAATAACAGAAGAAAGTGTCGCGGATAATATCTCGCTTTTGCGTGATTTTGACATCAGCCAAGCACTGCAGTAGGCTTACAGTATGGAGCATTCACGTATGAGCGACCGTATTGGTTCAAAACACGAAAAGGATTTTATCGATGAAGAGACGGTTCGCGCTATTCAGGTTGATTTTATGGGGCGTTTGGTCACCATTACAATTGGAGGACTTGGACTTATTACAGCTCTTGCGTGGGACCGAACACTCGAAGATATTTTTATAGAGTTTTTTGGGCCACTCACAACACTCGGCCGAAAGCTTACATACACGCTTCTTATTACGGTATTCGCAGTTCTCGTTACAATACTTCTTCGAAAGATTTTCATTATGAAAGAAGAAGACGCAAAAAAGAAAAAACACAAATGATTCTTACAACACCAACAGAAAAAACATACGAATTGATTGATTCAGGCGAAGGGGAGAAACTTGAACGCTTTGGAAAGTACATACTCGCACGTCCTGATCCCGAAGCACTGTGGCAAAAGAAAAATCCTGCTTTGTGGAAAGATGCACACGCTACATATACACGCACAGGAGCGAGTGGATCATGGAAATCAGAAAAAACTTTTCCAAAAAAGTGGGAAATTGAATATGGGGGAATCACGCTAGAATTGAGACCAACATCATTCAAACACGTTGGATTATTTCCTGAGCAACTTTCTCATTGGAAGTGGCTTGAAGAGAAAGTAAAAAAAGGACACAAAGTTCTTAATTTGTTTGCGTACACCGGTGGAGCATCGCTTGTCTGTGCTAAAGCAGGTGCTGATGTTACTCATGTTGATGCTTCAAAGGTAGCAATAGAGTGGGCACGCAAAAACGCGGAACTTTCAGGATTGAACGATGCACCAATTCGCTGGATTGAAGATGATGTACTCAAATTTTTACGACGTGAAGTAAAACGAGGGAACACATATGATGTTATTCTTATGGATCCACCAGCATTCGGTCATGGAAAAGGTGGAGCGATGTGGAAAATAGAACGAGACTTCTTGCCTTTGTTTGAGCTTATTGAAAAAGTGTTATCAAAAAAACCTGTTGCGATTGTTATCAACGGATACACTGCAGGATACTCACCTCTTGCTTTCTCAAACAATCTGCAATCGATACAAGAACATAAGGGTGGATTTGTTGAGCAAGGTGAGCTTGTGATTGCTGAGAGCACTGGAAGGCGACTTCTTCCCGCCGGGATTTTTGCCCGTTGGCATGCGTAATTTCGTTTTTTTTGAGGACTATCGTTTCTATGATATTGTAAGAGGGCACACGAGCACATGTGTTCGTGCTTAAAAGTTTTAATTTATATATTTATTATGAAAAAAGAAAACATGGGAATGGTGGCTGGAACGCTTGTAGCCATTTTGGTCCTTGTTGGAATTATCATGTTTGCGCGTATGGGCTTTAATGAACGACAGGGAAGCCAAAACGGAACACAAGATACACAACAAACGATCGAAGAAAAAAATACTACTAACCAAAAAGATACAACTATGGATACAGAACAATCAAAATCAGGTTTTTCAATCAAAACAATTAAAGAAGGCGCTGGTGAAGGAGCAAAGACAGGTGATCAGGTCACTGTAAATTACACAGGCACACTTACAGATGGTACAGTGTTCGATTCAAATGTTGATCCAAAGTTTGGACACGTTCAACCATTTACATTTTCGCTCGGAACAGGAATGGTTATCAAAGGATGGGATATGGGAGTTCTTGGTATGAAAAAAGGTGAGAAGCGTCACCTTGTGATTCCTAGTGATATGGCGTATGGAGATCGAGCAATCGGAGTTATTCCTGCAAATGCAACGCTTGAGTTTGATGTCGAAGTTATTGGTATTAACTAACTTGTATATATGAGTATATTTTCAATTTTTCAAACTGAAAAAGACAAGATTGCTGCAAAAAATGTAGCGCTTCTCGTAGGGATGTGTCTTGCTGCATTCTTTGGAATGAAGACAATCAACGAGATGAAGACATTTGGGGCAATTAAAGGAAGTTTGTCAGATACTCGCACAATCGATGTAAACGGTACAGGAGACGCGTTTGCTATTGCAGATGTCGCAATGGAGAATATCACTGTCGAGCAGAAGGGAAAGAATGTACATGATGCTCAAGTTCCAGTTGCAGAAAAAATTGGAGCAATTGTTGATTTTCTTAAACAGTCAGGTGTAGCTGAAAAAGATATAAAAACGTTTAATTATTCAGCAAACCCAGAATATAGTTACCCAGCTCCATGTTATACATCTGATTGTCCACGTGACGTACAGCCAAAAATCGTGGGGTATTCAGTTTCTCAAACACTTTCAGTAAAAATTCGTAACACAGATGATGTAGGTAAGATTACTGACGGCATCGGGGCTCTTGGCGTCACATCAATTTCAGGTCCAGATTTTTCTATTGATGACGAAGATGCAATTAAAGCGGAGGCTCGTAAGAATGCGATAGATGACGCGAAGGCAAAGGCTGAAATTTTGGCCAAAGATCTTGGGGTCCACCTTGTACGCATTGTCCGATTTAGTGAAGGTGGGGGAGCATATCCAGCACCAATGTATGCTAAAAGTAGTTTAGGCTATGGAGGCGGTGTTGCTGAAGACGCAAGTACTCAAATGCCTGTAGGGCAAAATAAGTACACTTCAAACGTAACGATTACGTACGAAATTCGATAAAAAAGTGCATACGAAAGCCGGGCGCCCGATACGGGCGCCCGGCTTTGACATTCCACACAAGTTCTAGTAATATAAAAGTACACAGGCCCGCGAGGGCTTTTTAATATAGCTAAAAGAGTATTTATATGGGAATCACAGCATACATCAAAGAAACTCGTGCAGAATTCAAGCACGTAAACTGGCCAACTCGAAAACAGGCTATTGCGTATACTATTTCAGTTATCGTTATTTCAGTTATCGTTGCGTATTTCTTGGGTGGTCTCGATAGCCTCTTCCAGATCGGTCTTGGAAAAATTTTGGGCTTTTAATTTTATTAGATTTTAATTTTTAAAAGCTATGGCAAAACAAGAAGTAATGGCAGAGCGTAATTGGTACGCTATCCACACATACGCAGGGTACGAAAATGCAGTTGCTCGTAATCTTAAGCAACGTATCGAATCACTCGGAATGCAAGATCGTATTTTCAACGTGATTGTTCCAATGGAAAAGAAAATCAAGATCAAGGCAGGAAAGCGCGTTGAAGCAGAAGAAAAGGTGTACCCTGGATATGTACTCGTAGACATGATCGTTACTGACGATTCATGGTACGTAGTTCGAAACACCCCACGTGTTACCGGATTCGTTGGAGCAGGAGTAAACCCAGTGCCACTTGATAAGAGTGAAGTAGATGCGCTCTTCAAGACAATGGACAACACTACAAACACAAAACATGCTATCGATCTTTCAGTTGGAGACCTCATCACTATTGCTGACGGTCCATTTAAGGATCTTGAAGGTAAGGTATCTGATGTTGATCATTCTCGAGGAAAGGTTCGCGTTCTTGTATCAATGTTCGGTCGCGAAACACCAGTCGAACTCGACTTCTTACAGGTCAAAAAGATGTAATTGACAGGGCCCGAAAAACCAAGTAGTATAAGGCCCGTTACGCTTTCGCTTCACAAGTAACCATTATGGCAAAGAAAATCAACAAAAAAGTAAAAGTTCAAATCCCAGCTGGTAAAGCTACTCCAGCTCCACCGCTTGGACCAGCACTCGGTCAGGCAGGAGTTAACATCGGAGACTTCGTTACAAAGTTTAACGCAGCAACTCAGAAGATGATTGGTGATACTGTCGGTGTAGTTATCTCAGTATACGACGACCGTAGCTACGATTTCGTAGTTAAGACTCCACCAGTAGCAGGACTTCTCTTTAAAGCAGCTGGAATCGAAAAAGGTTCAGGAAAGCCAAACACTTCACGTGCAGGCTCAATCACAAAAGCACAGCTTAAAGAGATTGCAGAAAAGAAAATGCCTGATCTCAATGCTAAAGACATCGAAGGCGCAATGAAAATTGTTGCTGGAAGTGCTCGACAGGCAGGAATCGAAATCAAAGGATAATCACAACAAAAAACCGCCACTGGCGGTTTTTTGTACATTTAACTAAATAAAACATATGGAAAACATATCAAGTAGCGATCAGAAAAAAATAATAGTGTGTCTCGTGTTGTATCTGACTGCACTTTTTGCCGCGAATACTATTGGGATTAAAACAATGCCATTTTTGTTTGGGACGCATTTGTCTGTATCAGTCTTTTATTTCCCATTTGTCTTTCTCATGACCGATATTATCGGAGAAGTGTACGGTAAGAAAGTCGCAAAACTGTTTGTATTCGCCGGGTTTTTGTCTGTTGTGGCTTTTCTTGTTTTCAATCTCATCTCTTACCTTATGCCGTGGGCGCAAGCTTCAATGTGGGCACACGATGCATATAACACACTTTTTTCAGTTTCAATGCGTATTTCTATTGCTTCTGTTCTCGCGTTTCTTATCGGAGAATATCAGGATGTTATCGCATTCTTTTTCTTTAAAGCAAAACAAGGCAACAAGTATTTTTGGCTTCGTTCAAATCTATCAAATATCTGGTCACAATTTTGGGATACGGTAATCTTCATGGTTGTAGCTTTTGCTGGTGTTTACCCGACAAACAAGCTTATCCTCATGATTATTCCATGGTGGCTCTACAAGGTAGCGATGGGATTTGCGTACACACCGCTCTCATATCTTGGTATCAAAATCTTGAAAGGCAAACCAAAGATAGAAACTATTCCTTAGCAATGCACGTAAGAGCAATCAAAACAAAAATATTTCAAGAAAACGAAAATTTAATTTCGTTTATTACTCGTTATATCAAAAATATAAAAGAGGGAAGTGTGGTAGTTATTACTTCAAAAATTGTCGCACTTTCTGAAGGACGTACAGCGATTGCAAAAAATGAAAAAGAAAAGGACACGCTTATAAAAAGTGAGTCAGAGTATGCACTAAAAACAAAATATGTGTGGCTTACTCTCAAAGAAGGAACGCTTATTGCAAACGCCGGAGTGGATGAATCAAACGCACGTGGCGAGAACAAAATTATTCTTTTGCCAAAAGATTCATATACAGCAGCAGATTCTATCCGTAGAAATTTGATGAAGCATTATGGAGTGAAAAAACTCGGTGTATTGATAACTGACTCACGAATATTACCGTTTCGTGCTGGAGTCGTAGGGGTGGCTCTTGGTTATGCAGGCTTTAAAGGAATATACGATTATCGAGGCACACCAGATATTTTTGGACGTAAGCTTAAAATGACTCAGACGGATATCGCAGACGGGCTTGCCACGAGCGCCGTGCTTTTGATGGGCGAGGGGAATGAATGTAAGCCACTCGC
>CAYLXO010000008.1:0-3364 GCA_964387965.1 uncultured Candidatus Saccharibacteria bacterium | reverse complement strand
TTGCCACGAGCGCCGTGCTTTTGATGGGCGAGGGGAATGAATGTAAGCCACTCGCTCTTATAACAGATGCCCCAATAACCTTTGTAAACAAGGTCAAAAAAGGTGAATTATACATAGATCCAAAAGATGATATGTATGGACCATTTTTTTCACAAAAATTTGGTCGTAAATAATCAATACTATATACTAGCCCTATGTCAGAAAACTCACACAAAAGGCCATCTTGGGACGAATATTTCTTGGAAATGGCAAAGCTTGTTGGTACTCGAGGTACATGTGACCGAGGTCACGCAGGAATTGTAATCGTTAAAGACAAACGAATGCTTGCAACAGGGTATGCAGGGAGTCCAGTCGGACTTCCTCATTGTGATGAAGTTGGGCACGAAATGCATACAGTTACGAATGAAGATGGCACAACGTCACGGCACTGTATTCGTACGACTCATTCTGAGACAAACGCCATTGCGAATGCCGCACGATTCGGAGTATCTGTAGATGGTGCAACAATGTATTCAACAATGGTAGCTTGCTATGCCTGTGCAAAGGTTGTCGTGAATGCAGGTATCAAACGATTTGTTGCAGCAAAGGATTATCACAAAAGCGAAAGAACAAAAGAAATATTTAAACAAGCAGGTGTTGAACTAGTCATCATCAACCCTGAAGTTACACAGTATAAAGATCAATAATATGGCTGTAGATTTAAAAGAACTTCAAAAAGAAGTTATCCGAAACAAAATTGAAAAAGGTTTTAACACAAGCGACATGGCGCTTGAGTTTTGTCGCGCACACGAGGAGCTCTCAGAAGCATTTTCAAAATACAACAAAGGGGAAGAAGGAGTTGCTGAAGAGTTTGCGGATGTGGCAATATTTTTGCTCGGACTATGTGAACAGCTAGGATATGATTTGGAGTCTGAGCTTGTAAATAAAATAGAAAAAAATAAAAAACGAGTGTATAAAAAAACAAAATCTCCTGATGGAAAAGATATTTTCATACGAGTGAAAACAGATACCGACCCGTAAAACAAAAACCGCCTTAGGCGGTTTTTGTGTAGGTGAGGAATGTGTATGCATGAGGATTTTCGGCATCGGCTGGATGTTCTTCACGAGAAGTTTCTTTCCATTCAGGACCAATGACAGGGAAGTATGTGTCAGCCATAGGTGCGTCATCAATACGAGTGATGTAAAGCTTCTGTGCATACTGTATTCCTTCTGTATATAGTTGGCCACCGCCTATAATAAAAAGTTCTATTTCTTCCTGCTTTTCTTCGAAGTGTTTGCCTTGTTCAAGGTTTGCATAGCGAAGTGCTTCGGATAGGGAATGCATCACTACAATGCCATCTTTGTGATAGGTGGTGTCACGTGTAATAACGATATTCTCGCGTTTTGGGAGGGGGCCGTTTGGAAGTGATTCAAAGGTACGGCGCCCCATGATAACTGTGTGTCCACGAGTAGTTTCGCGAAAATGCTTCATATCTGCAGGCATATGCCAGAGCAAGTCGTTGTCCTTGCCCAACTCATTATTTTTACCTATAGCAGCAATCATTGAAATCAACATGGATGGATTCTACCATACAGCGCACTTCTTTGTTGCTTCGGCAATTTCGCTTCCGCAACGTACGCCTAAGTACGCCTTGGTCGCAAAATTGCCTCGCGCCTCGAATTGCATCTGTCTTGTAGAATCCATTTTCGATTATCTAGACTACTTCTTGCTGGTAGCAACTTTCGCAGTATACGATTTCAGGTCGGTCGGGAGAGTAAGAAGTCTCGAATTCATTGGTGCAACCATTATTCATGCATTTACGATGCCAGAGTTTAAGTGGGTTGCGTTGTTTTACTCTCTTGAAGCGCCGGCAATTTGAGCACTGGCGCGGAAGCGGTAAATTCATTCGACGGTAGAATTTTAGATCTTCAGGCATAATTTTAAATGCAGTCATACAACCCTCATCGCATTTTCCATGATGTTCACATGCAATTACTTCACTCAAAATTGAATCATCAACCGCAATTATGCTATCAGGCAGTTCTTCTGGTTGCTTAGTAATTTGGTAATTTCTTTCTTGAGAATTCCGCCAATTATACCCCTTTTGTTTTGCAGTCTCTTCAGTAAGAGAAAAATATTCTTGCGCAGTGGTCTCGTTATACCCAAACGGTGAAAGCTCCACAGGAAAAAATTCACCATACTTATATATTCTTCCTTCCTTGCCTAAATAAGGCACAGTATTCATATGTTCAATTATTTTTGGTATCAATGCTTCGTATTCTTCCTTTGTGTATTCTTTGTTTAAGATACAGTATTTCTTCTTCTTCATTCCAACACACCCAAAAATATACGATGAACCTGGGACAGTAATACAGTATTGCGCGTTATTTGTATTAGACCAGTTGCCCCAACCAAATTTACATTGAGATAATCCATCACCACACTGTAAACATTCATATACAAGTTCAATATTGTCTCCAAAATGCGTAAAATCATAAACTGTTCGGGTGGGGCCGTTTGATACGAAGGAACAAAATTTTGAATCTTCAACATTGGCAACCCCAAAGCAGTTCCGGACATTTTTTGAGTGTTCCATATAATCACCAGTAATATTTACATTTTGAACGCCAAACATAAATCTTTTTGGAAACATTTTCCAAAATTCTTGAGTCTTTTTTCTCATGGCAACCACATTTTTATATGAATCCAAAGCGAGAGATTTAATTTTTTTCTCGTATTCATCTTTTGTATATGGCACGTTGAAAATATAGTAACTTTTCTTGTGTAGGTTTACACAGCCAAAACAATTATTACATCCTCGAAGTCCATGAGAACAAGCCACATCGACACAATCCTCGCAATTTTGGGAAAAAATAGTCTTGTAACAATTGATAGTAGTAACAGTTTCATAACAAAGTTCAGCTTTTCGAGCCATTGTGATATCCATCGAGTTTTTTGAATGAAAAACTCCACTGCTGTAAGAAACATCTTCAGCAAATGTGCCATCATAAACAAAGAAACAATTTTTCATGTTATTCGCCATATTGCAATACGGCGAATTAACCATTGTTGAACTAAAAGTGTATAGATTAGGTGCAGGGACAGCGTTATATAGTTCAAAAAATTGTTCGAGAAAAGGACGAGTAAAATCATAGTCCTTTGCATATATAGAAGCATCCCAATTATCGCTCCACCAGCAAACATCACAATACACAGGCTTATTTAAGTCGTTGTTATAAATTGATACAATTTTCTTTTTACATAAACCACATTCACGCGGATGTAAACTTCGTTCATTACGCCAAGCCAGCCGTCTTTGCAGACGACACTCTGGACAAAACGTAGGTAGAGGCACTTTCATCTTTGCATAAAAACCAAAATCGT